>CAZIOI010000056.1:0-1535 GCA_964540855.1 uncultured Candidatus Saccharibacteria bacterium | reverse complement strand
CATTGGGTTTCCTTTCTTTTACTTTTTGAACACCCCAATGTACCATTTTTATTTATCTTAGTGTCCAAGAGGTTTCTCATCACCTCCAGAGGGAGGTATAATATCAAATCAAATATTAATAATTAAAAGTTAAAATGCGGTTTGCGGGCGGAACGCAAACCTCGTCTTTGATGAAAAAACAGTTTTCGTGGTAAAAATTATTAAATGCTTATTCTTAGCTTTAATATTTTATTTTTTTAGCCATTCTCCAACAATAGTCCAGATTTGTTTTCCGGCGGGGTAGGCGGCTGGCAAGAGTATCAAGAATGCGACAAACCACACAAGGTTTTTCTTAAGAAACTTCAGCAGCGAGATAAACAGAAAAATCAAGATCAGTACTGCCAACGGCAATCGGTACTCGATTGGTATGAAATTCAGGATTTTGTTGTAGTAGTCGAATACGGTTTGCATGGTCTTAGATCGCTATCCTATTTTTCTTTTTAATTCTTCAACTTGGTGTCCCAGCTTCGCTACGTCATTTTCTACGCTCAACTCATCATCGCTTCTTTTCCATCTATCGGATGTTTCCAGTATTGCACCAACGCTTTTTGCGGCTTCATCTATTTCGCGCAGCTTAGCATCGATCGCGTGGATCCTTTGGACATTTTCGCGACTCTTATTGGCAATAGTATTAATTTCTCGTCTTATCTCCCGCCTTCTGCCACCGGCAAAAAATCCGGTTTTCTCGCGCGAAAGATCTTCTTTCATTCGTAGATTTGCTTTTTCATCGCTTTCGAGCCGGCTTTTTTCGCTATTAAGCTTGTTTATTGTGAAATCGGGATTATAGCTGTTATCGCACAGCTTATACAATTTATCCCGTGCTTCAGCAAGTCTCATTTTTCTCTCACTGGCTTTTGAAAGTTCGTCCTGTGCAGTTTGTAACTGCGACTCTAACTCTTCACGCTCTTTAGCGCTGTTATTTTTAGCTCTTTCTGCGTCTGCGGAATAATCCCTTTTAATCTCATCAGCAACGGCAGGTCTGACAGTGTGACTTTCTTGTCCGTCCGGTAGGGCTGGCCCGTGATCGGTTTCGCGTCCTATTTCAACTTGCGCTAATGTTTTTCGCAGAGATTCCGCATCTGATATACGAGTAATATCATTACTTTTATCTCCAGCTGCTTCGGTTTGGCTTAACATAAAATTCATTGTTCCTAGGTGATCAAGGAAAAAACTTCTGTCTAAAGCTTTTCTTGATTCATGGTCTCGCGGTGCGTTTACATCCCTTGTCAAATAAACTAGTCTAGCTTCAGAGGGCGATCCGGCAATTCCAGCAAGGTTAGCGATTGCAACACCAGACATCGCATCTTTAAAAGCCACGTCGTTGATTTCTCCGCCTTTGTGCATATCGTTTAGTCTTATGAAGGAATTTTGTAGGCCGAGTATTATACTGCGTGAAATATCTCCCATTCGTCTCATCCTTTCGTCTTGATCCTGTGTGTTGTAAACTCCTTTAGCTGTAAATTCTTCTGTCAGAAATTTTTGAGTGAGTTGGCGAA
>CAZIOI010000055.1:0-1625 GCA_964540855.1 uncultured Candidatus Saccharibacteria bacterium | reverse complement strand
ATCGCCATCATTATATCTTCAGCAGTGTTTCAGTTTGCTCATGCCGAAGATGAGCAAATAAACTTCTTTAACAGCGACATAACAGTCAATCAAGACGCAAGTATTTCTGTCGTAGAAACTATCGAATATGTCGCTCCCTACGAAAAACACGGAATCTTCAGAAATATTCCGATCGCCTACGAAGACAAAGACAATAAGAAATTCTACCTCGGCGTCAGCGATATATCGGTCAAGCGAGACGGAAGTGATGAAAAATATTCGCAGAGCAAATCCGGCGATGATCTCGAACTAAAAATAGGCGACAAAGACAAAACGATCACCGGCGCCCACAAATATGAAATAAGCTACAAACTCACTGGAGTTATTAATAATTTCGACTCTCGTGATGAACTGTACTGGAATGTCACGGGCGAAGATTGGGATTTCCCGATCGAAAAAACATCGGCAACCGTGCGCCTTCCGGACCAGATAAAATTCTCCGATACCACTAGTTCTTGTTACACCGGACCAGCCGGCTCAACAGAAAAAAACTGCCAAATAAATTCCGAATTGCCGCAAACCTTTTCGACAGATAAGACCAATCTAACCGTTGCGATCGATTGGCCAACCGGAATAATTGACAAAACGCAACGTAATTACTCTTATGCAATGGGGTATTTGGGAGCTGGAATGTCACCGGCACTAATCGTCCTAATATTTGCTCTTCCGCTTCTCATACCGATCGGTGTTTTTATCGCAATGTACAAATCATTCAAAAAGACTGGATATGATCTCGGCCGCAGAAAAATCTCGATCGCACCGGAATTTGCTCCGCCCAAAGACCTCAACCCTGCCGAGATGGGCATTATTTTGGATGAAAATTTACAGATGCGCGAACTCACGGCAGAGATTATCAAATTTGCGGTTGACGGATTTATCAAAATCGTCGAGGTAAAAGGCAAGTGGTACTCGGGCAAGGATTATGAACTCACCAAAATAAAAGAATTGCCAAAGAGCGCGTCAGCGTATCAGGTCAAACTGATGAGCACACTTTTTAACGGCAATCAGACAAGAAAAATATCTCAGCTTAAAACCGAAAAAGACGGCTACAAGGACTGGAACGACATAAAATCAAAAGCTTACGAGGATGTTGAACAAAAGGGTTATTTTACTGCCAACCCTCAGGCTGTCCGTAGCAAATATTACATAATTGGCGTAATTATGTTTTTCGTCGGCATACTAACTATTATTGTCGGATCGCTTGGCGGGTCGCTCATTTTGAGCGCAGTCATAGTTTTGATCTTCGCCCGCCTGATGCCGCAAAGAACCGCCAAGGGCTCCGAAGCGCTCGCACAAATCAAAGGTTTTGAGATGTTTATCGCTCGGGCGGAAAAATACCGCGCCAAATGGGCGGAAAAAGAGAATCTATTTTTTGACTTTTTGCCATACGCGATAATGTTTGATCAGACTAAAAAATGGGCCAACGCCTTCAAGGGGGTGGACCTCGGTCAGCCAGACTGGTATCAGGGTAATTGGGCGACATTTAACGCGGTATATTTTGCTTCAAGCCTAAGCAATTTTTCATCGGGGATTTCATCGGCATCAATGAGCGGCGCCCAAGGCGGATCGGGAGCCGGCGGCGGAGG
>CAZIOI010000054.1:0-1778 GCA_964540855.1 uncultured Candidatus Saccharibacteria bacterium | reverse complement strand
ATGTGAATAACTTTATCGGCTCTCAAAAGTCCAATATGTTAGTAGCGGGTGCACATGATTGACAAAAAGCCAAAAAAAGGTTAAAATCTTCAAAGGACTTAGAAGATGTCTATTATTTCTTTGGATTCAAAACAATACATTATCAACGAGGGCGAAAAAGTCGCCGTTTTGAAGCTCGGTAAAAACCCGGGTGATGTTTTTGGTGTAAATGATATTTTAACGGGAAAAGAATTAAAATTGAGAGTTGTCGAGAATAAAAAGGGGCCAAAAACCAAAGTGTTGAAATTTATTAAAAACAAAGGCTACAAGCGCACGATCGGATCAAGAGATCATTTGAGTGTTATCGAACTTGTCGCGGTGGATCAGAAGAAAGTAGCCGTAATGACTGGTAAAACAAAGAAAAATACGACAAAATGAAGACAGTCGAGTATTTCAAAAGTGTAGTTGACGAAACCAAGGCGATCGTTTTCCCGCCCAAAAGAAGGGTTGCAGTGGATAGTTCGATTGTGGTCGCGTCTTTGGTTTTGGGGGGAGCGCTTATTGCATTAGTAGATTTTGGTTTTAGCGAAGCGATTAAACAATTTATTTTGATAATTCAACAATAATTATGGACCAAAAAGAAATTAAAAATATCAAACAAGAAGGCAAGAAGGGTTGGTACGTGATCCATACCTATTCCGGCTATGAAGATCAGGTGGCAGAGGGACTGAAGCAGAGAATAGAGTCAATGGGTATGGCGGACTATGTGTTTAGCGTAATGGTGCCGACTGAGAAGCAAATTGAGATTAAAAATGGCAAGCGCAACACAGTTGAAAAAAAGATTTTCCCGGGCTATGTGATGGTAGAGATGATTGTGACAGATCAGTCTTGGTATGTTGTTAGAAATACTCCAAATGTCACGGGCTTTGTCGGCTTTGGTGTTAAGCCTACTCCTATGAGCGACGAGGAAGTTGCTAGAATCAAAAAGAGAATGAGTATTAAAGAGCCCAAACACAAGCTTGAATTTGCAATTGAAGATTTGGTCAGAATTAATGACGGACCGCTCAAAGGTTTTGAGGGCAAAGTTACTGAAATTGACGAAGAAAAAGGAAAGATAAAAGTTTCGGTCAATATGTTTGGTCGCGAAACTCCGGCAAATATAGACTTTTTGCAGGCAAAAAAAATATAAGTAAATCAAGAATTTCAAGAAAAGAAGGAAAAGATGGCGAAGAAAATAAAGACAGTTATCAAGATTCAAGCTCCCGCGGGCAAAGCTAATCCTGCGCCGCCGATTGGCCCTGCGCTAGGCCAGCATGGTGTCAATATTATGGATTTTGTTAACAAGTTTAACGAAAAAACTCGCGAGATGGGCGATACCATTGTTCCTGCGGAAATCACCATATATGAAGACAGGACATTTGATTTTATCTTGAAAACTCCGCCGGCTGCAGTTCTTTTGATAAAAGCTGCAAAAGTTGCCAAGGGTTCAGGAACTCCAAACAAGGATAAAGTTGGTAAAGTCACAAAAGATCAAGTCAAAGAAATCGCCGAGAAAAAGATGCAAGACCTAAATGCGACCGATGTTGACGCAGCGATGAAGATTATCGAAGGCACCGCCCGTTCTATGGGGCTGGAAGTCGTATAACGTATAGTGCATAGCGTATAACGATAAACGTAAAACCACAATTCAAAATAAATAAGTACTAAGTAAAATCTGTCATCCCGCACTTGATGCGGGATCTTTGTTACAAAGAATAAACCACCAGCGTTAGCTGGTGTGTACGTTTTATGGCAACGCC
>CAZIOI010000053.1:0-2470 GCA_964540855.1 uncultured Candidatus Saccharibacteria bacterium | reverse complement strand
ATGTGAATAACTTTATCGGCTCTCAAAAGTCCAATATGTTAGTAGCGGGTGCAATCACAAGGAAAAATAATATATAATATCAATCGTGGAAAAAGTTTTATCGGTCAAAAAATTTTACAAAAGTTACGGAGCAAGTCCTGTTGTTAAGGACGTCAGTTTTGATATTAGTCCAAAAGAAATATTTGCGCTTATCGGGCCAAACGGCGCAGGCAAGTCAACAACCCTCAAGACGATAGCGACGATCTTATCTTTTGACCGCGGTTTAATAGAAGTTTGTGGAATCGATCTCAAAAAACACCCCGATTTGGTACGCGAGCAGATCAGCTATTTACCGGAAGAGGCTGGCGCTTACAAAAATTTAACCGGACTGGGCTATCTTGATTTTATGGCATCACTATATGCCAACAACAGTAACCATAAGAAGGAATATTTGGATTTTGCCAGAGAAATTTGCGGTCTTGGTGATAAGCTAAAAGACAAAATTTCAACGTACAGCAAAGGGATGGCTAGGAAGCTTTTGATTTCGCGTGCGATCATGACAAAGCCAAAACTAGCTATTTTGGACGAGCCAACCAGCGGATTGGATGTAATTAACGCAATGGAAGTCAGAAATATTATCAAGAGCTTGAAAGACAGGGGAATGTCAGTGCTGTTATCCAGTCACAATATGCTTGAGATAGAATATCTTGCAGACCGCGTAGCGATAATAGATCACGGTAAAATTATTGAGTCTGGGACGATATTCGATATCAAGAAGCAAAATAACGCGAATAACTTAGAGGAAGTCTTTGTCGCATTATCAAAATCATGAAAAACTTTTTTGTATTGTTAAAAAAAGAAATCAAAGAGCTTCTCACGGCGCAGATGATCGTGCCCCTCGTGATAATGGTCGTTTTATTTGCTGGCATCGGCAATTTGGTTAGTAGCGAAACAAAAAGAGCCGCAAAGCCGCAAAAAGTTGTCATTGTCCAAAATGAATCGAGTGAATTGGTTTCAAACCTGATCGAGACTGCGAGGACGAAATTTGATCCGCAAATTGTCAGCTCGATGGACTCAGCGGACGCGATTAAAAAGGCAAAGGAGATTGGCGCTCAAGCAGTGTTTATTTTCCCAAGCGACTTCACTATGTCTTTAAGCGTGGGAGATCCGACCAAAATCGAAGCATATTACCTTTTGAGAAGTTTTTCGATGATGGGGACTCAGAGTGTTACTAATGCGAAAGTTTTTCTTGCCGGCATAAACGAACAGGTATCAAACTATCTTATAAGCCGTGATATGGGCGCTGTTGATCCAACAAAAATCAAAAATCCCGTGGAAACTTTGGAAAATGTAGTGGTGGGTGATGTCTCGGCCGCAGTGTCACCGGACGCGGTTCTTGGTTTTGTGACCCAACAAACGACTTTTATTCCGATAATTTTGTTTATGGTTATCATAATGGCGGCACAGATGATTGCGACATCGGTTGCCAGTGAAAAGGAAAACAAAACGCTCGAAACTCTCTTAAGCCTGCCGATCAGTCGCCGTCAGATCGTGGCTGCCAAGTTGATCGCCGCCGGTATAGTTGCGCTTTTGATGGCTGGCGTTTATATGATTGGTTTCAGATATTATATTGACGGGCTTTCCGGCGGTCAGGCGACAAATGTCACTGCAGAAATGAAGCAAGCTATTGAATTACTAGGGCTGAAGCTTAACACTTCAGGCTATATCATGCTGGGCGGCTCATTGTTCTTTGGTATTTTGTCCGCTCTATCGGTGGCGATGATTTTGGGGGTTTTCGCCGAAGACACGAAAGCTGTCCAGGGTGTTATAACGCCGTTGATGGTTTTGGTGATGATTCCATATCTGATTACTTTACTTTTGGACTTTAATTCGATGAGTCCGGTAATTAAATATTTGGTCTATGCAATTCCGTTTTCGCATCCTTTTTTGGCAGCGCCCAACATATTTATGAAAAACTATTGGTTTGTTTTTGCTGGAATCGCATATCAAGCGGTATTTTTCTTGGTCTTTGTTTTTATCGCTGCAAAAATCTTTTCTTCAGATAAGATTACAACCATCAAGCTAAATTTCTCCAAGAAAAAGCAATAAGGACTAATTGAGCCGTTATTGTTAACGTATAACGTAAAACTAAAAACGTATAACCACAGCGTATAATTCAAAACTTACAATAATCGTCGCCTTGGCGACACCATGGTATGAAGTGTGTTTATACAACCAACAAATCACAAGAAACAAGTTACAAACAAGTAACAAATCCCAATAAACAAAAGAAAACTATAAGTATTTGTTTGTATATTTGAGTATTGAGGTTTGTTTGTACCTTGTATCTTGTTGGTTGTATCTTATTTAGCTAAAGCGAAGCTTGAATCAAGATCCCGCATCAAGTGCGGGATGACAGACCTGATAAGATGAGAGATGGAGGTGATGAGAAACCTCTTGGACACTAAGGTAAATAAAAATGGTACATTGG
>CAZIOI010000052.1:0-2671 GCA_964540855.1 uncultured Candidatus Saccharibacteria bacterium | reverse complement strand
ATGTATGGTCAGAAAGCGCCATCATATCAGGTGTTTTTGCACCTGCTGAATCAACTTTTTTCATCATTCTTGTAATCACGCCGCCAAAATTCATTGGCATATACATAAAAGTCCTAACGGAATCTTTGATAAACTTTTTATCTTTCCAATCCAAAACTTTTCCATCCCATGGTTCGGGATTGAATTTCGGGCAACACCCTGTTTCTTTTATCTCTTCAGCCATTTTTCCTCCGCTCCGTGAATTTCGCTCCTAAAGGAAGAA
Organism: uncultured Candidatus Saccharibacteria bacterium; assembly: GCA_964540855.1. Taxonomy (GTDB): domain Bacteria; phylum Patescibacteriota; class UBA1384; order UBA1384; family DTJR01; genus CAZIOI01. Next base: position 2,409 of record CAZIOI010000052.1, on the reverse strand, counting down.
ATTCCGGAAGTCCCCCCGTAGCCCTTCAGGGCGAAGGAGGACAATTAATTACATTGATATTATTTTTGGTTTGAAGGTCTCGTACACCCCCATCAACTTCATTATACACTTAACCAAAATGCGAAAGCCCACGACAGGCGGCTTTCGCTCATCGTGGGCTGAAGGGTTAACGCCACTTTCTATTGCGCGCATCCCAGGACATGAACTGAGGCAACATCGTGCAAACAGCACGAGGTGTCTCCTCCACCTGCACAGACCTACTATAACTTCGAAAAATGCTAGGCAATCGATAACCTAGTAGTCGGCACCGTGCCCACGACCTGCGCCTTGGGTATCTCATGCAAATACCCCCTTTCACGTTTTATATACCAGCAATTGTGGGCCGCAACAAGCTACCTCTTCATCGCCTCCGCTTTGAGCTCGGGTGACATTTTTTCGATCGCATAGCGAAGAGCGACTCGCGGCATAACTGCTTTATTTTTCACAACATAATCAAACACCTGTTTTTCGTGTTGGCGGCTTGCCTCCCTGAGCAACCAGCCGTATCCTTTACGCACCATATCATCCTCGTCAGTGATCAGCGCATCGGCAATTTCAAACGCTTCTTCGAGATACCCTCCGCGGCGCGCAGGTAAAATCAATGTCACCGCCGCCGCTCGACGCATCCAGCGATTTTTCGATTTTACCCAGGATTTTATCTCATCGATATCATCAGGGAATTTTTCCAAATGATCGGCGACAGCATGATTGCAAAAAGTGTCGATCTTCGCCCAATTATTCAAATATTTATCGATCCAAAGCTTGAAAGTCTTTAGGTCGCTTTTTTCAAATTGATTTGCAAATCTCGGCGCCCAAGCAGTGACCAAAAAAGTTTCTTCACTATAATCGTTTTTGAGCATAGATTCAAAAAGTTCAAACGCCTGAGCTTTCGCCAGTTTTTTGACCTCGGGCAAATATTTACGATTAATCTGCTTGAGTTTGGTGTTGCTTATGCCATAAAATATTGCCGGCTCTTTGAAAAATCTTTGGCTCTTTTGTTTGAAAGCCTCGTCGCCTGCCACCACCAGATCGGCGCGGATCGCCTTTATCAATTCATTTACTATCATTTATAACCTTTTGTAACTTTTTTCGATAATTGAGCAACAAGATAAGAATTAGTGTGTTTGCCACCATAAAAACGACGTCGATAACCCCGACATCATCAAAAATCGCGCCAAGCGCATTGACGATAAGCAGAGCGGTCGTCAACGGATACAGCCATTTGACATTTTTGGCTACGCCCCAAGCCGCTACAAAATAACAAATCGCATCCACCCCCATCAACACAGATATAAGCCATATTACATTTGCCGGAATCTCGCCGTTTAATAATGGGTACCCAACCACTACTGCCAAAACCGCCAAGCCCATAGCACTCAGCAAAATAGTCAAAATGCTTTTTAGAAGATTTGTTTTTTCATTCATGTAATACGTACTTCAAAATAGACTTAGTCAAAAAGCTTAGAATTCTTTTATGCTGTCAACAATTTTTTCAAATGAAGGTATGTCTTCTTCTTTGGCTAGCTCTGGCGCACATCTAGAGCATATAAAAATTCTCACTATATTCATAGTGACTAAAAGAATATCTTCTTCCAACTTATTGATCTCCCTCGACCAATCTTCTATTTTGTCCATCCCTTCTGCATGTATGATTTTGTACTTTGCAAGCTCTCCAGCTAAGTCTATAAAAAAATATCTCGTTTTTGCCATTGTACTCCCCATCGAGACAAACATACTTGAACAACTTTTATTTGCGAGGCAATAACCGTTCGACAATATCTTAGGCTGGTGGTAATGAAATCCCAGATTATTTCTTAGTAAAAGGAGTACTGCATGAACAGTATTTTTTTCGTTTTGAGATAATGCAAGCAAGTTATCCCAGACTTTTTTTGGATTTTTCTGCAGTTTTTCAATTATTTTTTTAAAAGCGTCTTTCTCAAAAACTTTGTTGTTCTTTTTCAGAAGAATGATAAATTCATATAAGAAGGAAAGGGTGACTTTGTCTATAAAAACTCCCATTCCACCATGTTGCCCGAACAACTTATTATTTGTTCGTTGACAATCGTCGAGACTCTGTCTAGTCAGTGCGCGCAAAATTGTCAAATCCCTGAAGTCATTGAAAAATTGAGTAAACGCAAGAACGATATCATATATATCCTGATCATTATTATCAGAAATAAAAACATTTTTTTTAATTCTCAGTACCTCACTCAAGTCCTCCGCAAAATCATCCATCGAAAGGACCTTAATCTGTTCAGTACTCATAATAATTAGTCACTTTAGCGGCCCTTTTCAGTTCGCCGGGTTTTAGCGGGCCTTCTTTGTCGGCGACAAAAAATCCCGTTGGCTCGCCGATTAGTTCACCTCCGG
>CAZIOI010000051.1:0-2902 GCA_964540855.1 uncultured Candidatus Saccharibacteria bacterium | reverse complement strand
TGTGAATAACTTTATCGGCTCTCAAAAGTCCAATATGTTAGTAGCGGGTGCAGTCGCTCGCAAAAAATAAGATATTATCATTAAGTTAAAGTATAAATATGAAAAATAAAATCGTTTTAAGTTCCGGGACATTATATAGCTACGGATTGAACCGTTTTTTTGAGTTGGCGGCAAAAGCCGGATACGATGGGATCGAACTTATAATCGACGAAAGATGGGATAGTAGGGATCCCAAATATGTCAAAAGCCTTGAAAAACAGTTTGAGATTAAAGTTTTGTCAGTCCACAGCGCCATGGAGTTTGCTACTTTCACCAAAGACGCAAAATCGAGATTGTTTGAAAGCATCGAAATTGCAAAGAAAATAAATGTTCGGCTAATAGTTATTCATACATGGGATTACACGGACACGGATTTTGCTGACTGGCTCTATAAAAATCGTAAGTCGATATGTCAAAAAGCGGCTCCGATTGATGTCGCGTTTGAAAACGGCACAAAGTCATATAATCCCGATGATCCGGAGAAATTCATGTCAGAAGCGTTTAAGATAGAACATTTTGGCAAATTTGAAAATATAGTTTTGGACACCAGCCATCTTGCGACAGCCAAATCCGACATTGTCAAAATGGTTGAGCTGTTGAGTCCTAAGATCAAGCATCTTCATTTTTCTGACAGCGATTTTGTAGTTCGCGAAGATCGGCCAAATTCAATCCAAGACAGACATCTGATCCCGGGCAGAGGCAAACTTCCTTTGAAAAAGTATTTGCACGCTCTCAAGAAGATTAACTATTCGGGAATCATCACGATCGAACTTTTGCCGGAGAGTGTTGAAGCCGGACTAGACGAAAAGGTCGTTCTTAGCAACCTCAAAGAAGCCCTTGATTTTGTAAAAAACAACTTCAAATAGATCTGTTTTTCGACATTATTACAACGAGCCGACCTTCGAAAAACCTGCCCTATTCGGGCAATACTTTTTACTGCAGAACTGCTTTTATCCGGCGAACACCTGAGGAGGAGGATTCTTCTTTTATGATTTTAAAATGTCCGAGCTCGGAAGTATTTTTGACGTGAGGACCGCCACAAATCTCGCGCGAAAAAGGGTTCTGTGGGTCTCCGATTGTATAAACTTTTACTTTATTGCCATAACGATCGTCAAAAGTTCCATGCGCGCCGGATGATTTCGCCTCGTCAAGAGACATTTCCGCCATAGTAACAGGAAGATTTTTTGATATTTGCTCGTTAACAATTTCTTCGACTCTCTTGATCTGCTCTTCGGTCAATTTTTCCGGATTGTTAAAATCGAACCTCAATCTTTCTGCTGTGATATTTGACCCCTTTTGCTCGACATGATCTCCAAGCACCTGTTTTAGCGCCACGAGCATTAGATGAGCCGCCGTGTGATATTTAGTCGTCTGCTCGCTATTATCCGCCAAGCCACCCTTAAACATTCCCGATGAAGCCGTGCGTGAGAGTTCTTGGTGTTTTTTGAAAAAATCAAGATATTTGCTCGCGCTTGCAAATTTTATCCCCAAATCTTCAAAAAATATTTCATGAGGATATCCATCTGTTGTCTCTAGTACATACGCCACGGCTGGTGAAATTTCCTCATATACATAACTCTCTCTATCCTGTCTATTTAAATTTGCTAAATTATTCCATTTCTCAACAAGATCAGTTTTCGCTGCTTTTGAATAATATTTCAATAACCTTTCATCTTTTTGTTCAGCTGTCCCCTCTTTAATTCTGTTGATCATCCTCAGCAATTCGTTTTTTTTCGGCTCTACTCCTAAAAGTAATGCGAGAAATTTTTTTCCTTCCTCTTCTAGAACATCGTTATTTTGTCTTACGTCATTATGATTATCTTCATAGATGTTCCTTACTATCCCTGCAATCTCGACAACAAAGTCACGCTTAATACCAAATAAACGTCCGTACCTTATGGCGCGACGAACAAGTCGCCTTAATACATAACCTTGATACTTATTCGACGGCGTAACGCCGTCATTAATAATAAACACTGCCGCTTTTATATGATCAGCGATTATCCTAAAAGCTTTTTTATTTTCCTCGTATTTTTTGCCAGAGAGCTCTTCCAACTTTTCGATAATCGGCCAAAATAGTTCTGTTTTATAAATATCGGGCTCGCCATTTAGAATCGCCAGCATCCTCTCAAGCCCCATGCCGGTATCAACATTCTTTTGCGCTAGCGGCTCATACCTGCCCTCAGCAGTCTTGTTGTACTGCATAAAAACATCGTTCCAGACCTCGACCCACTTTTTGTCCTCCGGATTAAATTCATCCGGTGCGTCTTCATCGCCAGTCCAAACAAACATTTCCGTATCCGGTCCGCATGGTCCGGTTTGTCCGGCCGGTCCCCACCAGTTGTCCTTTTTGGGCAATTTGGCAATTCTCTTTTCATCAACGCCCAACGACCGCCAGATATTAAACGATTCCTCGTCAAACGGCGCATCTTCGTCACCGGCAAAAACACTAACCGCTAAGCGGTTTTTGTCTATCCCAAGCTGTTCCGGCGAGGTCAAAAATTCATAGCTCCATTTGATTGCGTCCTCTTTCAAGTAGTCGCCAAGCGACCAGTTGCCAAGCATCTCAAAAAAAGTCAGGTGTGTCTCATCGCCAACCTCATCAATATCATCGGTTCGCACGCATCGCTGCACATTACATAGCCGCGTTCCTTCCGGATGTTTTTCACCCAATAAATATGGAACAAGCGGATGCATTCCGGCAGTCGTAAAAAGCACAGTCGGATCATTTTCCGGCACCAAAGACGAAGAAGGGATCACTTTGTGCTCCTTCGATTTAAAAAACTCCAGAAATTTATTGCGCAGCTCAGTCGCTGATATATTTTGCAAAGGCATCCTTCAAAAAGCTTTTCCAGAAGGAATT
>CAZIOI010000050.1:0-2929 GCA_964540855.1 uncultured Candidatus Saccharibacteria bacterium | reverse complement strand
TCAGGATTACCAGATCAATCTCGCAGAAAGTATCAGCAAAACGCTCGGAATTGAAGAGAAGCTGGAGGTAATTAAAAAATTGAAGGATGCGCCAGAGAACAAAAGTGCAACTCTCTTAGAAATTATTGGAGACGATTGGAATGTTGAAAACCGCACTCGATTGGCACTCGCAAGAATGAATCTTCCGGACACTGAACTCAATCAAAAAATGGAATTTCTTTCGGGCGGGCAAAGAATGAAAGTTCTGCTTGCGCGGCTGCTCATACAAGATTCCCGTTTTCTTCTTCTGGACGAACCGACCAACAATCTGGATGCGGAAACCAGAAAAACAGTTTACGAATTTATCCGCAACTGGAAGTACGGACTTATTCTCGTTAGCCACGACCGAGAAATGCTAATGCTTATGGAGGAAATTATAGAAATATCCGCAAGAAAATTGCGCGCTTATGGGGGAAACTACGAGAATTATCGAACACAGAAAAATACTGAGAAAGAAGCGCTCGAAAGACAGTTTGTCTCATCTAAGCAGGAACTCCGTAAGAATAAGAAGGAATCTCTTGCCGTAAGAGAACGGCAAGAAAGACGAAATACGCGAGGCAAGAACCAGCGAATAAAATTTGGTCTTCGGCGCGGACCTAAAGGTATGTTTGACCAAATGGAAAGCCAAGCTAACATCACGAGCGGAAAACTCAAAACAAAGCATGAAGAAAAGATTCAAAAAGCACAGGAAAAATTTGAAGAGCTTATGACACAGATCCCGGAAGAAAACCGGATACATATTGATCTTTCCGCCTCCCGCATTCCTAACGGAAAAATAGTTGCAGAGTTTAGGGATATATCTTTTTCTTATTCACCGGAAAAAGAACTGCTTCGAAATATAAGTTTCTCCATTATCGGTCCGGAAAGAGTTGCCCTTATGGGCGCTAACGGTTCCGGAAAGACCACACTTATAAGGCTGCTTCTCGGAGAACTTCAGCCGGATAACGGAAATATATATTTCCCCATTCAGCGCTATGCTTATCTCGACCAGCAACTCGGATTTATGGAACCGAACGATACACTTATCAAAAATTTGCAGAATATGTCCGGACTAAGCGAAAGTGAAGCTCGAGACTATCTCGCCAAATTCCTCTTTGCAAAGGATTCAACATTCAAAAAGTTCAGCGGTCTTTCCGGCGGCGAAAGGATACGTGCCGCACTTGCATGCGCTCTTGCGAAAAAAGACACGCCGGAACTCCTTGTGCTGGATGAACCTACCAATAACCTCGACCTCGAAAGCTTGGAAAAATTAGAAAGTGCGCTTTTCAATTTCAGAGGAGCTTTAATCGTAATCTCCCATGACCGCGCATTTTTGGAAAATATCGGAATAACGAAATGCATAGCATTATAAATCTTATGCGAAAAAGTTTTTTAGTAGCGCGGGATAAATCCCGCTACTCCGAAATGCATGCATATAGAATCGCGAATCTCAGTTAGCGCGCATTTATTAATATCATTTAGAAAAACCTGACCCATCTGCACTTAATATCGCTTGTTTAGGCCAAAATGATAATAAATAAGGATCCTTATTATATGTCATTCCCGCGGAGGCGGGAATCCAGTACTTTGAAATTAATTATTACCTTCTCATTCATTATGCTTTTCTTATGGCAAAAAAGGGAGGTATACAACCTATTTGTCTTTTGTAGATAAAATATTCCGCTGAAAAGTACAAGTGGGATAGTTAAAAAAACAAATTGACATCCGCCAGAGAATTGCTAACATTTGATTAATACACCCTTAGTTCTAACTAAAAAAGCTGCATCTTCCCTCTTACCGGGAAAGGCTACAGATAAAAAAAGACATTGCTTTATAAATTAATAATGAAACATTATGAATACGGAAAAAATCTCCGATTTTCTTTTTGAAATTGGCACGCTTCGCAATATGAAAAGAATGCAAAGCCAAGTCTTACCGCAATCTCAAGACACCATCGCATCCCATTCTTTTGAAGTAGCAATGATTGGCCTCATTCTCGCCCGACTGGAAGGGGCTGACGAAAACAAAGTAATGAAAATGTGCCTCTTCCACGACCTTGCAGAAGCACGCGTGGGCGATGCGAATTTCATTCATCGTTTCTATGTGACAGCGAACGAAGAAAAGGCGCTTTGCGACCAAACTGCTGGCACGCCTATCGAGAGTGAAATTCTTGAGACTATCCGCGAATATGAAAAACACGAAAACAAAGAAGCAATCATCGCCAAAGACGCGGACCTTCTCGACCAGATCTTAGTTCAATCTGCCACAATTAAAAGTGAAGAAGATAAAAGACTCTGGAACGACAATAGCGCTAAAGGAATCCGCACCGAAACTGCCAAGGAACTTGCAAAAGCCTTATCCGACACCAATCCTCTTTCCTGGGTATATAAAAAGGCAAAATAAAGATATTCAGGGAGTAGCAGACTTCAGTCTGCACGGCTATCTTGGACTGGCGATACGTCTCAATCTATAATACCGGCGCAGGTTAAAACCTGCTACTTCCAAAAGATACTGTATTCTCCCTTGTTGACATTTATTTCAGAATTGCTATTATTTAAAGGTCAATTATTGGGGGCGTAGCTCAGTTGGTTAGAGCGTCTGCTTGTCACGCAGAAGGTCATGGGTTCGAGCCCCACCGTCCCCGCCAGTCAGAACACATAGCTCTAGAATGGACCCTGTTGAAGGGTCTTTTGTAATTGGGCAAAGGGTTTTTGTCCTTTAGAGTAGAGTTCGATAGCACGAAATTTAAAAATTCTTTCTTTTCTTCCGGCAAAGCGTTTTCATACAGAAAACAAGCCTTTTTTGAGAGTTCTAAAATACTTGTGCCTAATAAAAAATTGACTATTCCCCTATTTGGGTCATAATGAAATCATCTTTATTAAGTAAACCCAACTATGAATCAAACAATCAA
>CAZIOI010000049.1:0-3221 GCA_964540855.1 uncultured Candidatus Saccharibacteria bacterium | reverse complement strand
CACTAAACACTAAACACTAAACACTAAACACTAAACACTAAACACTAAACACTAACCAACTAGCTACTGGTCGGGGTGACAGGACTTGAACCTGCGACCTCCGGACCCCCAGCCCGGCGCACTACCAACTGTGCTACACCCCGTAAAATTATTTTACTCAACTCTAATTTTTATAAAACCGTCTGATACTATCCTATCTATAAAATCCTTTCTCTTCCATGATTTTATCCTTCTCTCGATAATTCTCGCATCTTTCAAACTGTTAAACTCTTGCGAAAAAACAAGCCTCATGTTGCCTAAACGTTTTGTTGTCGGAGTGTGTCCAGACCTGTGTTGGCCCATACTACGGTTAATATCCACCGTACTCCCTACATAATACTTTCCATTGTCTGACTTTAGTATATATGCTATTCCGCTCATCTGATAACTTCCAACTCCGACGTTTCAGTCGGAGCCCCGACCGAAGCGTCGGGGCTGTGCTACACCCCGATCTATATAATAAATGGCCCCGAGGTTGGTCGCCTGTCCGTATTTTACAAACAGGTGGGTGAGTGCACTCACCGACCGCAGCCGGCAAGAATGTTACTCTCCCTTATAAATGTTGTTCAGACAAATGCATGCCAACTTTAACGGGGCCAAGTTTAATCTAGCACAAATCGAGAGATTAGGAAATTATTTTGATCAAATAGTCGCTAATGGTTGAAATAAAAGAAAATAGAAAATTATTGCCTGTTGACGAGAAAATTAGCACAGCGATTAAAATCAGCGGACCGTATTTTTCTAGGGTATAAGCGCTTTCTTCGGGCAAAATGAGATACCAAACCTTACTACCGTCCAGCGGTGGAATCGGCAACAGGTTGAAAACGCCCAAAGTCACATTAATTTGGATCATCAAGTATAAAATGGCATATATTATCGAGCTCGCTGAGAAAAATCTGGATGCAACCGACAGTAAAATGGCGAATAAAAAGTTCGATATTGGTCCGGCGAGCGCTGTCAAAAAACTGTCGCGGTTTGGTTTTTGGAAATTTCTGGGGTTGATACCAACTGGTTTTGCCCAGCCGAAAACAGGGGCGCCGCTCATTGCCAACACCAAAGGTACGATGACAGTACCGTAGATATCAATGTGGGCGAGAGGGTTGAGTGTCATGCGTCCCTCAACCTTTGCTGATGGATCGCCGAGCTTATACGACGCCCAAGCGTGAGCAGCTTCGTGAACCGACAAGCACAGGAAAAACGCTATTATCTGGATTATAAACACAGTGATCATATTGATTTTTTTATTTTTTTTGCTAGACTACTTTAGTAATCAAATACAAATTCAATATGGCAAAAGTAGAACTTAAACACAAGTCAACAAAGCAATGCCTTGTTTGCGGCAAGGGCGACACAATGAGTTTTAACAGACCTCATTCTTTGCATAAAACAAAAAGAGTTGTTAAGCCGAATTTTCAAAAAAAATGGGGTCTTGAGCTTTGTCAAAATTGTTTTAGGACAGTTAAAAAACAAGGAGTGGATCTCTCGGCTAACGTCGAATAGATTTTAGACGTTCTTTTTGGACTCCTCGGCAAGGTACATATAACAGCTTTCGCATAGCGCGACCCTGTCTTTTGGTGGCGGATTTAGCATTGCTCCCTCTTTTTCACAAATTCCGCAGTGAATATAGAACATATTGCTTGATCTAAGCTTATTAGCCTTGTCGCGGCATTTGTCGCACTTTTGAGGTTTTTTGGCAAAACCCTTCTTCTTATAATATAACTGTTCTTTGGCGGTCCACACAAAAGACTTTTGGCAAGTCTTACAATAAATTGTGATGTCTTGTGGGGTTTCCATTTTGTTGGTTTAATCTAATCACATTTTATTAGATATTCCGGACGGGGTCAATTATGCTAGACGACGAACTTAGAGAATTGATATCGCAGCTGTCGCTTGCGCAACCTGTTGTTGTGGGCGTGAAAGGTGATTATCCGCAAATTGTTACTAGGATTTCACAGCTTATGGATATTAGCAGATCCGATATGGCGATTTTTGACGGCTCCAGTCCCATAAAAGAACTTCGCGAGGTGATGAGCGAGTTTTCGGTCAAACCCCATAGCAGTAAATACCGGCTTTTCGCGATCGAAAATTGCGAAAATATGAGTGTAGCGTGCTCGAACACTCTGTTAAAACTTTTGGAGGAACCGCCGGAATATTTGAAAATTGTGCTTTTTACCAGTTCGTACGCCAAAATTCTGCCGACTATTAAGTCAAGGTGTAAAATGGTGTCTTTGGCCGAGAACTCAGAGAACTCGATAGGCGAAAATTTTTATGCTTTTTTTGTCTCGAAGAGTTTTGTCGAGTTTTCAAAACATATTGCAAAACTGGAAAACGACGAGTTGGCTGAGAGAATAAAAAATACCCTTGAAGTTATGCGGCAAAACGGGTTAAATGAAGCCGAGGGTCATCTTTTTAGTAAATTGTCGGACGCTTACATAAAATTATCGAGCCAAAATGTAAACGACAAATTGAAGTTAGAGGCGATTTTTATAGATTATTTAGCCAAAAATGCCTGAAATCATTTATCCTAGCATCATCATCGTTTCTCTATCGGCGGTTTTTTATTTGTTCTGGAAAAAGGCCTATGAGATTGAGACGAATAAAATTAACATCGATGAACCGATTCGTGTTACGGAAGATGTAGAAGAAAATGCTAATGCGACACAAGGGGAATTTAGTGATTTTTGGTCGAATCAAGAGACCGTTAGGGAGCCGGAGGAAACACCGATGAAATCGTCGTTAGATACAAAAAGTTTCGAGTCAATGGAAAAAGCAGAGGCTTTGTTTAAAAAAGGCCGGTATATTTCGGCTGAAAAGTGGTTTATTGAAGCTGCCAAGGAAAATCCTAAGGATGCCAGGATATATTCTCGTCTGGGAATTATTTACTTGCAGCAGAAAAATTTTTCCGATGCTCAAGAAGCATTGAAGGAATCGATCAAAATAGACGAAAGTGTTGCCAGTAGATTTTTTAATCTTTCTTATGCGTGTTGGTGCCAAAGTAAGTTCAAGGAGGCTTCTAATCACGCTCGACGTGCGCTTAAACTTGAGCCGGAGAATTCAAAGTATAAAGCGTGGCTTGAAAAACTGCGTTCTGAGGGATTTTAGTTTGGCGTATTCGTATGTATGCGTATGCAAAAGTTAGTTAACATATTGGACTCCGCAGAGCATAAATAAGCGGGGTCAAG
>CAZIOI010000048.1:0-3445 GCA_964540855.1 uncultured Candidatus Saccharibacteria bacterium | reverse complement strand
CTTGACCCCGCTTATTTATGCTCTGCGGAGTCCAATATGTTAACTAACTTTTGCAACTATTTTGAGACAATAATCATTAGTTTTTTACCCGCGCTAACATCGCCGCCGTTCCAGTCGTGATTCCCGTCAAGAACTGTCTTAAAATTATAAGGATAATTCTCGCCTCGGCGAGTTCCGCCATCATTAGTTATAAACTGCGTTTTCGTGTACCCCTTAATCAACAGCATGTGATACAAGGGCCCGGGACTTTTATAAAACGGATTACCAAGCATTCTGCCCGCAGTCGGTACCAAAACCAATTTTCCATCGGCCAAATTATTCTTGATTTCATCTACCGTTGGATTTTGAATAATTTCGGCTTGTAAGTCACCATCTATGCCATTGATAACTTTTACTGTTTCACCAGCCGTTGTCGATTCAAAAAAACCGAGATTTTGTTTTTCCCACGCAATAATCTCTTGCAAACCCTTTTCAGCATCTGCCGGAGAGCTTATCTTTTGACCGGCAAAATACCTGCTCGCCATCAAAATCGCCGCTTCCTCACATGCTTCTTCGTGCGTCTGATCCCAGTTCACTGTCGGCGCTTGAGCTGTAAAAGGTACGTCAAGATTCAACTCGTCTGGAATCGGTGTAGCGGTGACTGTTTCGACCGGTTCTATAGAAATTATGTCGGAAGCCAAAATTGATATGGTTTTAGTCACCTCCGGTAGCGATTTTTTCTCGCTTTCCAGTAAACGAGATTTGACAAAACTCGATCGTGCCAACCAAAAACCTGCCGCCAAAATGGCTGCGATAGCTAAGATAACGAATAATTTAGATCTATTTTTTGTCTTCAGGTTTTTTGTCGTCTTTTGTTTCTGATTCATCCGATTTGTCTGCGGGGGCACTTTTAGACTCTTCCTCGGCATCCTCTTTGGCTTGTTTCTTATGCTTTACAAAATCGCCAACGCCGGCAACCAAACTGATACTGTTAGTGATCTGGTCTCTCTTTTGTTTGATCGACTCGATACCATCTTCAATCATGCCGATAATTTTTGTTGCGGCAGTTCCGGCACGATCCAATGCCTCCGAAACCAGCAATACCTTGTCTTTGAGTTCGCTCGTCATCGTTTCGGTGTCCGATGCCGACTTTCTAAGCGATTTTAGTAAACCCATTAACTCATTTGCCACCCAAACTAAAGTGATCGTTATGATAATAACAGAGACAATTAAAACCAAATATAAAATATCAGTTAGCGCCATTAAATTTCTCCCTTAGATTTTTCTTCTTCAGCCGGTCCACCCATTTTTTCTTCAAGTTCCGCTCTCAAAGCCCCGATCCTTTGATCAAAAAGATCCAATATTCCTTGTCTTATTTCTTTCGCTTCAGCCGTTGACGGCGTCTCCATTGTCGCAGGCGCGGGATTAACCGGTTCGGTAGCTATCGGTGGAGTTGGTGTATAAGCGGGAGTCTCACTGACCGGCTCCGGTTGCTGAAGTGCAGATGTAGGTTGAACAGGTTGGGGTGTCGCCGGCGGCGCCCAGATCGGCTCCGGTGAAGCAGCCTGTTGAACAGCCGGTTCGGGTGTAGCAATTGTTTGTGAATTAATGTTGGTTGGATCGCTCACAGGGGTTTCGGCTGATTGAGGATCAGGGACAACCGCAGGATTATCTGTAGGCACTGCAGCGAGATCACCCACCTGTTGTTCACCATCATCCTCTGGCGTTACAACAAAAGGCGGAGGAACAGCTTCCGCTGTAGGTTCCGCAACAGGTGTAGCGATTGGTGCAGAAGGCTGCTCTGCAGTTGGCGGTGGTTGCGCAACCGACGTATCCGGTGAAATTGCGTCTGCCATGCTGACATCGCCTATGTTTTCATTTTTTTCTTCCAAAACCGGTGCTCCCGGTGGCTGGGATACCATATCTTCTAAACTCCCGTGTTTTCCTCTATCAAGGGAGTTACCCACCGCATCCAAATGAGAAATATCATTTGTTGTAGTGCTGTCAGAATCCGTCTCTTGTGCGATCGGTGCCATTTGAGCTGCATTATCAATCGTAACAGGAGCACCAAGGTCAACCCCTTGGGTTGCAGCATTAGCCGAACCAGGCGTAATTTCATATTTTGGCTGACCCGCTATGGTGCCAACTCCATCTGTCGTTGGCGGAGTCACTTCGTACTTAGGAGGCTGTGATATCGAAACCGACCCATCAACGGGCGGATTTTGAGTATCGACTGCAGCCAAATCCGGACTGGCGACATTTGCCGGTCGCAACTCAGCGCCAACTGTTTCCCTGCTTCCTGTGCCCTGGGGAAATACACCTGATTGCGTGTTCACTACATCCATCGATCCTCCTTGACTCTCCAAATTATACCACAAACAACTTATATCAAGCTATTTTCCGTGATGAAAAAACATCACATCCGCTTCTTTAACTACATAGTCTTTGCCTTCCAATCTCGCCTTGCCTCTCTGTTTTGATCCAGTCCAGCCTCCGCAAGACACAAAATCATCGTACGAGACAACCTCCGCTTTAATAAATTTTTTTTCAAAGTCTGTATGAATTTTGCCGGCTGCCTCCGGCGCAGTCGCACCGACATTAACAGTCCACGCCCGCGCCTCTTGTTCTCCGGCCGTAAAAAATGACTGCAAATTAAGAGTTCTATAGCCGACCCTGACCAACGAGTTCAGTCCGGGTTCCTTGATACCAAAACTTTCGAGAAATTCCACTTTCTGGTCATCGGGCAAACCGGATAATTCACATTCAATTTTTGCCGAAATGCCGACAACCGCCGCATCGCTAATAAGTCCCTCTAATCCGTACTGTTTGACAATATCTGAAGACGACTTGGTTATTTCATCCTCGGACATATTAAACACATAAATAAAACTTTTGACAGTTAATAAGTTTGCATCTTGTATTAAGGATTTTTCGTCATCCGAAAGCCCGATACTACTAACAGGTTTCGCTTCCAAAAGCGCCTCTTTTGCCCTCTCATATACCGGCAAGGCGGCCTTCGCGCGTTTATCGCCCGAGCGAGCTTCTTTTTCAACCGCCAACAATTTTTTTTGCACGGTTTCAAGATCGGACAGTGCCAATTCGGTCATAATGGTTTCGATATCGGACTTTGGATCGATTTTACCGCCAACGTGTATGACGTTTTCGTCAGCAAACGTCCTGATAACCATCGCAATCGCGTCAACTTCTCTAATGTGAGAAAGGAATTTATTACCCAAACCTTCGCCTTTGTGCGCTCCGGCAATAAGTCCCGCAATATCAACAAATTTAATAACAGCCGGCACAGCGCGAGCACTGTGCTCGATCTCGGCAAGTTTATCCAGTCTGTCATCCGGTACCTCGACAATTCCGACATTCGGCTCTATTGTTGTAAACGCAAAATTAGCCGCCTCGGCAAGCTCACTTTTGAGCATTGCGTTAAACAGCGTGCTTTTTCCGACATTTGGCA
>CAZIOI010000047.1:0-3560 GCA_964540855.1 uncultured Candidatus Saccharibacteria bacterium | reverse complement strand
GCGCGCAAACGCGCGCGCCACCCCTTGCTCACATTTAAAAAAATTGTTATATTCGACCAAATGTTTACTGTAAGTCAAGCTATTATTATTTCGATTATTATTACATTTGCGCCTCAGCGGTGGTAGTTTGAGTTAGGTAACAGATTACAAACTTCCGCCGCAGACGGCGGTTTTTTGTTTGTTGAGTTGACCAAGGATATAGATCTTTGGCGAACATCAGCAAGGGAGAGTGGTTGTATGTCAACCGAGATTAGTTGGTCCGGTTCGATGTCGCAGATGCAAGACAAGGGCGGGCTTGCCTATAGATGCGATGCGCCAGTTGCCTTGACATATGTAAGGGCGCATTTGTCTAGCTATTATGCGAACGCGAGGAGGCTGGCGTTTTGTGGCGATTTTGGCCACTTACTGGTGGGTCCAGATTCAAGGGTGGTAAGTGAGGTGAGGTATGACGGTGGAGAGGTTGCTCTAGTCGCCTCACTTTATGGCGAGAAGTTTCGACCCTTTAGGGTCGAGCCTGCTACTGTCAGTCGTGACGAACTGACCTGTCGTAGGAGGATTGTTGGCGGGGACACGGACACTGACCTGTCGGATGTCGAATGGTGGGCGCTTGAGGGTGCTGAGGGGATTCTGGTTCCAGTGATCACGACGCCTTTGACGGAGTCGGGATACGCCGTGATTGCACCGGCGGCCCACAACCTCCCGTTCGACAAGTTTACACAAGCCCTTGAGGCTTGGCTGGCTGCTCATCCAGAGTTCGCGAGTCGCTAGCCGAAGTCGCTTTTCCGTGGCCCCAAACTTATGACGTTCGGGGCCGTTTTTTTTGACATATTTTGCAAAATTTGTTTAGATAATCTTACAATGAATTGTAGAGTAAATTATTTTTGGTTTTATTTTACCGACCAAACGGGCCGGCGCTTTTAGCGTGTAGATAGAATAAATAAATCTATAAACCGGCCCAAAGGGTCGGCTTTTTGTTTGTCCGCGAGTCGAAGACAAGGTTTTCGACCGGCGAGATTGACAAAAGGGGAGTGAAAAAATGGCGTCTGACATTGTCACACAACATGGGACAATTGAGCAACTCAACCTTCGCCTACTCGTGTGGCTGCAGGCGCACGATAGTGCTGTAGCGACCGGAAACAAGGTCCACGCAGACCGCTGTTGGGTCGAGGTAGACTCAGTTGTGTCCGAGTTGAACTCAAGGGGGGTTGAAGTCGATGTTCAACCCCGCCAATGTTAGTTCTCTCCACCCCAGGCCCCGTCCGCGCGTAGTAGCGCGGATGGGGCTTTTTTCTTTTGCTGGGTTTGTTATATTTGCCATAGATAAATTTGGAGGAAATATGATAAAAGGGAAAAAAGTTTTTGCAATCATCATGGCTGCAGGCAAGGGTACTCGTATTGGCGCGACAGATAAGCCAAAAGTAATGTTTGATGTTGCCGGCAAGCCGATAATCGGCTGGGGTATTATGCCGTTTCTCGAGTTAAGAAAAGAAGGAGTTATTGATCGAATTATCACTGTTGTCGGATTTCACGGCGACAAGGTGATCGATTATCTTGCCGATAAAAGCGAATTTGTGTGGCAGAAAGAGCAACTTGGAACTGCGCATGCGGTACAGATGGCGGAAAACCTGATTGCCGAAGAAGACGGAATTACAATTATTGTTAACGGCGATCATGCTCTTTATTCCGACAAAACTTACAAAAAAATGCTGTCGGAATATATTGATAAAAATTTGATGCTTGCTTTTGCGGTCGTGAAGTCGCCAACAAGATTTGATTCTTATGGGAGAGTTTTGCGTGATAATGCGGGCAAGGTGACGGGTGTCGTCGAAGTACCTGAGGCTACTGAAGAAGAATTAAAAATTGAAGAAAAAAGTATAAATTTGTATGCGGTTGATAATAAGTGGCTTTTTGTAACTTTGCCACAAATCAAAGCCAGTTCTGTCAAAAAAGAGTACTACATCGTTGATCTTGTTAAAAAAGCTATTGATTCCGGTAAAAAAGTCGATTCGGTGGAGATTGATGATGAAGATGAGGCACTGGGGATAAACACTCTCGACGACCGCGACGAAGTGGAGAAGATCATCAAGAGAAGGCAGGGATAGATTAACGTATAACGTAAAATGTATTCCGCCGGCTTGCGGAGCAAAACCACAACGTATAATTCAAAACTTATACAATCGTCGCAAGCGACACCATAGTTATACGCTATACGTTTTTAGTTTTACGTTAGCTTTGCCCTTGACAGGGGTTTTTTTTGGCGTAAAGTACTAAATTGCTATGAACAAATATCATCAAATAACAAACAGGCAGTGTGTATCCGGTAATTCCGGCCGTGTTTCGTTTGACATGATTAAAAAACTAGGAGAGCGACTTTGAGGTAGAGATACAAAACATTTCCCCTCAAAGCCGCTCCCAACAGGAGCGGTTTTAAATTCTTAGGCAATCGCTTAGGAAAAGGAGAAGAGACGCAATGCTATGACCACGATGCCGGCCTGCAGGCCGGCGGGGATCCGCCCCAGATAGCGGCGCCTGCTGCAAATACATGGTGCTTTAGGAGGAAAGTACCGCGCAGATCAAAAGACTGTCTCCCGGAGAGAGGGACAAGCGCCCGTAAGGGAACCCCGTGAGGGTCTCTCCGCCAACGGGACGGCGAGGCGAAAGCCTCTGCCGTCCCGACCAGTCCATCACCGTTAGACCCACGAGGGTCTTTTTTTGTTGCGACGATTTGTTAGGCTCAATCTATGAGGTCATACAAAGTTGAAGGCGTTGTTATCAGAAAAAGAAATTTTGGCGAAAAAGACCGGATTTTGACCATTTTCTCGCGCGAACGGGGAAAAATCGAATTTTTGTCAAAAGGTTGCCGCAGACCCGGCTCAAGATTGTCGCATTGTTCCGATTTGGGAGTCGGAGGAATATTTTTTGTTCACAAGGGTAAGAATCTGGATATTCTGGGCGAATTTACCAGCAAATTCTTTCCTCAATCGATAAGCGGCAATTATGAAAAAACAAAATTTATCAGTTTTGCTTTTGCAATTTTGGATAAGCTTTTCGAGACAGATCATCCCCATCGCGTGAGCTATGAAACGATTGTTGAGATGATTAAAAATATTGCGGACACGCCGGTCCCGACCTTGAGGCTCTTATTTCTTTCGAGAATTATGAGTGATCTTGGCGTGCAACCTAACTTGTCTTCTTGTGCCAGCTGCGAAGCGGAATTTTTGGCTGATGATCAGATAATTTATGATGAGCAGGGCGAATTTTATCACGCAAGTTGTCTAGAATATGGCGAAAAAATTTTGCCAAATACGATTAAATATCTTAAACTGATCTTTACCAAAAATCTTGCATATATCGCCAAAGTCAAAGTCAACGATAACATCGAGAAGCAGGCGAGGGAATATCTTTTGAAAAACTTCACATGGCATTTTGGCACAAACAGTGCGAGCAAGGTATTATTTGAATTAGGAAATCATGAATAAAGTAGAAATAAATCTTAACTCTATTAACTCAAACGTCAATTATTTTAAGTCTCTCTTGGACAGCGAGACCAAGCTGATTGG
>CAZIOI010000046.1:0-3681 GCA_964540855.1 uncultured Candidatus Saccharibacteria bacterium | reverse complement strand
TTGACCCCGCTTATTTATGCTCTGCGGAGTCCAATATGTTAACTAACTTTTGCACAACAGCCAAACGCAAAAAGTAAAACGAAAAACGTATAACTATTGTGTCGCTTCGCAACGATAATGTATAAGTTTTTTGAATTATGCGTTGTGGTTATACGTTTTTAGTTTTACGTTATACGTTAATTCTGGCATTTCGGGCAATAATGAGTTCCTCGACCGGCGACAACAGTTCTTTTTATTTCGCCGCATCCGTTTGGACAATTATTCCCGGTCTGTCGATAAACCAAAAAATGATCTTGCATATTACCTTTTTTACCGTCTGCGTGCACGAACGTATTTTCACTTGAGCCACCATATTCAAGAGCTTTGCGCAAAACTGATTTGATACATTTTAGCAACTTGACTATCTCTGTCCGACTAACATCTTTTGCTGGTCTTAGCGGTGATATTCCGGCGCAAAACAACGACTCATCGGCATATATATTTCCTATACCGGAAAGCACTGTTTGATCAAGCAAAAGCTGTTTTATCTTCACCCTTGGACGTTTAGAAAATATTTCCATTAGGTATTCGGGATTTAATTTTGTCGAGAATGGATCAGGCCCCAATTCGCCAAGTACCTTCAGATTTTTTATCTCTTCGGTCTTGTAGAGCTTGATATATCCAAACTGCCTCAGATCATTAAAATACATCGTGCTACCGTCATCAAATTTAAATATTACGTGCGTGAATTTACTTGGTAAATCTGCCACCCATTCTGCCGACGGGTGACCACCCGCTACACGGGTTTTTTTATCATTTGGTTTACGATCTACGACTAATTGTCCGGTCATTTTAAGATGAATAAGCAGTGAGAACCCATTGTCAAAACCAACAACAATCATCTTTGCTTTACGCTCTACCGAAACAACTTGAGCTCCAATTATTTTGTCGCTCACGCCAACAAATAATTTTGATAGCCTGACGTCGATAAAAGTTACCCTACGACCAACGATCGTTTCTCTTAGTCCTCGAGATATTATTTCTACTTCCGGTAATTCAGGCATTGTTTTCTAAATAAATCCCAAATCAAAAATTAGAGTTTTTCTATTTTTATACCGTCACCGCTAACGGCCTGCCAAACTTCACAATCAATTTTTTGAGCACTAATCTTCGGATGCGCATCATAGCCTTCTTTGACCTCTTTGATAAAATCATCTTTTTTAGAATCCTCTACGAGAGCGATTACACAGCCGCCGAAACCACCACCAACCAATCTGGCCCCAAAGCACCCAACTGATTCGACTGCGATAGCCTGCATAATGTCCAATTCCTCGCAGGAAACTTCATAGTTGTCTCTCAAGCTTTTGTGAGTTTCGCCCAGCAATTCTCCTGCACGTTCGAAGTTAGAAGTCTCTAGGGCTTTAATAAATTCAAAAACTCTTTCTTTTTCTGTGACAGGGTGCAGCATCCGTCTATATTCAACATCTGTTAGCTCACTTTTATATTTTTGCAAATCCTCCAACGATATATCACGGATATTTTTTGCCCCTGACACATATTTCTCAAGCTTAGCCAGTCCTCGCCAAGCGTCTTTTTTTCTCCCATCAAATTGCGAATACAGTTGGTTATGCTTCACCATAGTATTGCAGACAACCATCGCTAAACCATCCGGTATCTTAGCATACTGATAATCTTTTTCTCTATTATCCGAAACGGATGCATAGCCCTTTTTGCCTACTAGCATCGCCAAATGATCATTAAAGCCGCCCCTCGTGCCATACCAGTATTCCGCCCAGCATCCCATCATAAAGAGCTTCTGAAGGAGCTTTTTAGTTGCAGAATCCTCGTCTTTCTCGTTGATCAATTTTATTGCCTGATCTATTTCATAGTTCTTTTCACCATCTGTAAATCCATTAGCAAGCCCAAGCGCCATAAGAGTTGTCATGGTCAGCGCAGAAGATGAGGAGAGCCCTCCGCCAACCGGAATGTTCGAATCTATCAATAAATCGAAACCTTTCAACTTACGTCTGGTGTATTCTTCTGCATACATTGCGATTGCGCCCTGAACGTATTGCACCCATTGATCTTTAATGCGGTCGTCAAAAATAGAAAATTCCTCAGAAGGTTTATCCTCTTCGGCTAAGTTCATCGAATACATTCTGATTTTGTCGTCATCACGAGGAGTGACTAAGGACTTCATCACCAGATTATCAACCGCCATTGACATTACATAATTTTCAAAATAATCAGAGTGTTCTCCGATGAGATTAACCCTGCTAGGAACACAAATCCTATATTTGGGATCTTTTTCAAACTTTCTCTTGAAAGCATTAATTTCCACCATCATACGGCAATCCTTTCGTATATAATTTGAATAATCCAAAACAAAGTGTTTATTTAACTAAACATAACAGAAAAATAATACCTTCAAATCATTAGAAAAATATGGAAAAAAATGATAAATAAACCATATATTAGCGTATTTTTTTGCATGGCATGTGCACTTTTGTTGTCGGGTTGCGAACACAATAAGGACACGATCGAAACACAAATAGGTACTCAAAAATATTCTCTTGAGATCGCGAGGTCTGATATTGAGAGATCAAAGGGGTTGTCAAACAGAAAAAAACTTGCGGCAAACAATGGAATGCTTTTTGTATTTGAAAGCAAATCCACTCAGACATTTTGGATGAAAGAGACTCTCATACCTTTGCAAATTATTTATTTAGACGAGTGCAAAATCATTGATATTCAAAATATGACCGTTGAACCCGACCCTAACACACCAATAGCTACATTCACCTCAAAAGCGCCAGCAAATATGGCGATAGAACTTAATGCCAATTCGGTTCCCAGAGATTTAATAGGTACAGTAATAGACGATTTATGTGGCAACTCTATAATCAAAGTAAATAACAATCTTTAACATTTTCGCTTAAATACACGCTACATAAGATCAATTCAGGTTTCACTTTAGTTAAATAAGATACAACCAACAAGTTACAATCACCAAACAAATCTCAATACTCAAATATACAAACAGATACCTACAGTTTTCTTTTGTTTATTGGAACTTGTTATTTGTTTGCCCGCCTGCAACGCGCATGCGAAGCATTGCCTGCCCGAAGTTGCACATCGCTGCAGACGGGCGGACAGGTTTCTTGTTTCTTGTGATTTGTTGGTTGTATAAACACACTTCATACCATGGTGTCGCTTCGCGACGATTATTAGCGAAGAAGCAGTGTCCCGTATCGTCATTGCGAGCCCGAAGGACGCGGCAATCTAAAAAACGATCATTATAAAGTGATAACTGTTTTTCATTTTTCGTTTTTCGTTATGCGTTTTGAGATTATTTGCTGGTTACGCTTTTTCGGTGGAGTTTTTGATAATAATTTCGCGCGAATCTATGAGATTCATCTCTCACCTGTTTGATAAGAGCAATTTCACTTCGAGGGAAAGTTTGAGCACTGATTATCTCGTCTTTTTTTCTATCTGGCCCCTTGGCTATTCCGATCACAGCAATATCATTGATACTGAGCGACCGTAAAACGCTCAAGGCTGCGTTGACTTGACCTCTGCCGCCATCTACAACAATCAAATCCGGCTTGGACCAAGTATTTTTAAACCTTCTGCGCAATACTTCGGTAAGCATAGCAATATCATTTGCACCGTCAACCGATTTGATTTTGAATTTTCTATACT
>CAZIOI010000045.1:0-3831 GCA_964540855.1 uncultured Candidatus Saccharibacteria bacterium | reverse complement strand
AGATAAAAAAACATTGCTTGAATTGTAAGATTCATACGATACATAAAGAGTCCAAATAAGAGGGCTCTTTATGTTGTAGGGCCATAGTTAAATGGTATAACGGTGGTCTCCAAAACCACTATTAGGGGTTCGAGTCCTCTTGGCCCTGCCAAAGCCATATATTGAAAATACACTTTTTTTGCGGCGAGGATTCGCGGCCAAATCCGCTTGGTCCTGACAAAGTTTATTTTAAAATCAAAGTTTAGTATAATCTGCTAAGGAAGTTTAGGAGGGGAGATTAGACTAGCGCAAACAGGATCTTATCTTGGGTTGTTTTTGAAAAGATATGCAACAAAAAGCATGCTTGTGTGTTGCTTGGTTTTTGTGTTTTTATATAGTTTTCTAAATGGCGGCGGTCTGGGATCTAGCGCAGCGTCGCTCCAATCCAAGACGTGGCAGACGGACTTCGATTGGTCTAGCTGGTCAATGGACAAGACGTCGTTAGTTTCGAGTTATGATAGTTCAAAGGTTGATGGCGGTGTTAGTTTGTCAAAAGTTGGCAGCTCATATCAAACTGCAGGAACGGCGGAATACAGATTTTCACCCGGAGGTACTAATAAGTGGACTAGCGCAACTTATGATTCCGATAATGGCGGGGCGCAAAACGTGAGCCGGTATCTATGGGTGACGCTTTTTAATACTGACCAAGTTGCCAGACTTGATCCAATTACAATGGAAATCTTGGAAATGTACAATGTTGGCGATGAACCTTCCCATACCGCCATTGGTTGTAATAATGATGTGTGGATTGTAAATAGCAGTGTTAGCGCGCAAAGCGTCTCTCACATTTATCCCGACGATAGCGGGAAATTCTTAGTTAAAACCCTGAAGCTGATCGATCCAAATCCGAACACGAGCTTTTCTTTTAAGATTAGGACTATTAACGCGCATAAAAGCGCTAATGGCCAATGTTCTCTATATATATCAGTCGGTCCCCAGAGTTATGGCGATGCATGGACGGGCAAATTCTTCAGAGTAAATGGAGACTCGTTCAACAGCCGTACGGATTCTCAGGGAATGGAAATACAGACAACGCTTGAGCTGCCGTTTATTGTGACGAGATGGTCTCGCTGGGCTGGCACGGAAAGGGAATTTAGCCCTTGGGGTTCTGTAATCGACAAAACTGGTAATTACATATATCTGGTAGGCGGTTTGGGGAACGAGGAAGGCATAATACAAATAAAGATTAAAGGCACCCCCTATGTTTTGCAGACTCATATGCATGAGACTGATGGACTAAAGCTAAGTTCGGACGTTATCAACGCTGACGCGTATGGAAATATCTGGACGAGCAACTACGATATCGATTCTTTGTCTAAGCTCAGCGTCTTTCCTGACAACAACGAGCCAGCCAACTACTATGATAGAAATCAACCCGGAAATTATCGTCGTGTTGCCTCGCTTGATGCTCGAATAACCATGAATTATAATGCGTCTTTTGGCGTCTATGTACCAAAGGGGAATAGCGTGGCAGTCATTCCGGTCAGTAAGAGTTCGTCAGCTTCTGGCACAAATATAGATAAACTGGTCTTTAGCGATGGCGATCATATTGGCAAATATTACATAAGTAACTTAGTGCGCGATGAATCAACTGGAAAGCCGCATCGACTGAAGAGCGAAGACGGTGTCCAGACAGTGGACGTCGAGAGCGATTATTTTAACACTGGTGTTACGGGTTCAGGGGGGGCAAAGTGTCAAAATGCACCGGAAGCCGGTCAGGATGACGCGGCTTTGGCGTACAACGACAACCTAGACTTGATTGCAATCCCAAGAGGTTGTGATACGGGGATCAGATTACTTGCGAGTAACAACTATGAAACGGCGGAGTTTTTTAGTCTAAGTACGGCTGGTGGCGCTTACGCCAATCTCTATAATGATTTTTTGAAAAGCCGGTATGATGTAGGCGGAAGTACACTAGATTTGGTTTACTCAAACCAGCCTTTTAGCACGAGTAATCCAGGGATTTCAAATGTGTCGAATGTGCCAAGTTCTTCTGATCTATACATCAAGGCTTCTTTCACGGGCGATGGCTCATTAAGCTCAACCCTAAAATCATTAGCTATCAATTATGAGGGTGGAGATGGCGCAGTCTTGATAAAAAGAGAGACATTTTCTGACAATGGCTATACTAGTCGTGAGGGGACGTTTGAAAATAATCAGAGAGTGTATGTAAAGTTAACTGTTTATCAGCCGAGTGTTGTGTCTGAAATGGCTTCTATAACTGATCAAATAGTCAATTTTAAGAGCAGCACCATAAAACAAGAAAATCCTTTGGGTGATGGCAGGCTTGTGAATGCATCGCCGCAGCCTGATGGTCAAGGATCGGTGAAGCTAGAGTTTAAATTTTCTTCCGGTATGAAACAGGGAGAAAATATTATTTATTATTCATATGAAGCTGCAGATTAATAAAAAATCAATGAGATGGCTCGTCGACCGAAGAGTTGCCGTTGCTCTTTTAGCTTCTTTTTTGCTAGTTGGCGGCACATTTTGGATATCAAAATTAGCATCTTCTGACGCTAGTTCTCCTACCAAGTCAGTTACTGATATTGAAGGTAATAAAAAGGATTATTTTAACGTCGGCGATCAAGGATATTTGAATCTCAAAGTATATGCGGACTCTATAAACGGTTTTCAGGAGAAGTCGGACGTTGTTTTGCTCGTAGATGGATCATTGTCGATGACAGACGAAAAACTCACAAAGGTTCGCTCGGCGATAACAAGCTTTGTCAATTCAATTGATTACACAAAAGGAGTAAGGGTCGGCCTTGTGGTTTTTTCGGGAAAAGCTCGATGCGGAGGCATAATATCGATGGATGAGGGAATGACTCTCGAGAAATACCCTGTCACGGCTATAAGCAGTGATTCAATAAAAAATGCGCTGCTTGGTAAGGTCGACGAACTAACCCAGACTTCTATCAGATCTTTGATGGGAAGTAATTATTGTTTGACGGGTAGTGTAGAAAATAGTGTAACCGGTCTTGGCAAGGGTTTGGACGATGCCACGACAAAACTTGATGCTGTCGCAAGAACAGAATCTTCACAAAACATAATTTTGTTTTCCGATGGGGAAGAGAATGCGCACGATTATTCAAACGGGACATATTTTAACCAAACTTTGGCTTCCAATGCTGGCTTGAGTGTGACGTCTGGATCGCCGCTGAGCAGGACGGTTGCTAGCAGCGTCAGAGTTTTTCCGGTGCATTATGGTATATCGTCTAATACATGCAGCGCTTTTTCTCAAACCGACCCATATGTTACCGGCACATCTTCGTTTACGGACAGCCATTTTTACAATGAGACTTATGTTGGTACGAACAATGGATGTTCATTGATGCGATTTATCGCCACAAAAACAAATGGATTAGTCCTTCCGTCGGGTAAGAATTATTTGGCGAATTATGGGCAGGCGACAAGTATTGACGGGTCGTTTTTTCACCACGTTGTTACGACTGCGGACAATACTAAGGCTATGACGGATGTTGCAAACTACATATTTGGTGTTTCTGGAGTGCCGATAAAAATTTATGAAAAAATAGACTCACACGCTTCCTATGAAGGCTTTATGTCGGCTGTCGACAAGGGCGGACGCTCATATGTTCCATCGCAATCTGACGGTACAGATGGAGATAGGCTATTTTATTTTTCTTCCATTCCTAAGAGTTATTATTGTGATAGCGCAGAAACTAAGTGTCTATCAGAAGCTACGAAAGTTACAGTTTTGGGGACTACAAAATATCTCATAGAAAATAATTATGTCGAGCTAAAGCTGAAATTTTCTGCTTCGTCTGAAGG
>CAZIOI010000044.1:0-4198 GCA_964540855.1 uncultured Candidatus Saccharibacteria bacterium | reverse complement strand
CCTTATGATACCCCTCAATGTTTTCTATATACTCCAAATTTTACAAAAATCAATCTGAATTACCGATAGCCGAATTTTGTTGATTATTAAATATCTAAATACTAACATAAAACCAGCCTAAACAGGCAAAGTAATACAAAATTCAAAAAAGCATAATGTATAAAGCAAAACTTATAAAAATCTATGCTTTAGCAACCCCACAGCAATACTCCGCCGTCTGTCAGATTTAATTTTACGTTAATTTATTTCTCGAATACCTTATATATCCGGAGCAGGGAACGATTTCGATTCCTGCTTTTTCAAGCTTATCCATAATTATATTCAGTCCCAACGAGTCCGAGGCGATGTGACCGGCAATAACGATATTGATATAGTGTTTCATCGCTTGCTCGCGATCTTCATCTCCAACATGCATGGCAATCTCGGTTCCAAGACCATAATGGCTCATTCTTTCATATATTTTTTCCGATCCCTTGCCGGAAGTACCGCCCGTCATGCCGGAAACCACAATTTTTCCAGCCCGTGCTTTTTCGCTGCCGGAAAAAATTACCGGCCCCGCCCCCAAAGCCGCTGCCTGTCTATATTCTGGTATTTCTTTTAACAAGTCTATAATCTCGCCGACTTTCTTGGGATTTTTTTTCGTCAAATAATCATCTACAAATTTCCAGACGCAATTATCCGCCGGCGTATGAATATTTATAAGCGGTATGTCAAGCAGCCTCGCCGCATCCACCGCTTTATAATGATTTACTGGCGCCAAGCGCCTCGAAACATTTTCCAGTTGCTCGCGCACGATTCCTTCGGCAATATTTTCCGGTACCCCCGCTCGTGATAAAACCGAAGTCTGAAGATCCATTACTTCATGCAGATCCGCTAAAGCCTTACCTGCAGGATGATGAGCAATCACAATATCTATCTTTTTCCCTTCACGCTCTAGTTCTTTTGCTAACAAAATTTCTTCCGTGCCAATATCAATCCCGACTAAAACTCTTTTGACGCTTTGTTTATCGTCGCCAATATGACGTCTGGTATCTGAATATGGATTTTTCAGTCTCTCTTGATCAAATTCAGCTTTCTTTTTTGCCGGCAAGTCTTTGAATTCTTTTTTTACTTCATCAAGCAAACCCGCTATTTCTTTTGTGCCGCGCGGATCATTATCAACACCTGTTTGAACCGCCAGATCAAAAATTTCTTTAATATTCATCTGCTCCCTTATTAAATTACTTTATCGATTATGCCATATTTTTTAGCCTCTTCCGCCGACAAAAAGCGATCCCTCTCAGTGTCTTCTTCGATTTGTTTTTTACTCTTGCCGGTCGCCTTTGCCAAAATATCATTCAGACGATTTTTGGTTTTTATAATTTCTTCGGCATGAATTTTAATATCGGTCGCCTGACCTTCAACGCCACCTAGCGGCTGATGAATCATCACGCGAGCATTAGGCAGAGCAAATCTCTTGCCCTTTTCTCCACCGGCCAACAAAATTGCGCCGCCACTAGCCGCTTGACCGACACATACCGTCGAAACGTCACATTTGACGTGATTCATGGTATCCAAAATCGCCAAGGCCGCCGTCACCAGTCCACCCGGGGAATTGATATAGAGCGAAATATCTTCCTTGTCCGATTCCGACTGCAAAAACAAAAGCTGAGCAATAATGAGATTCGCCACATCGTCATCAATCGGTCCGCCCAGAAACACTATCCTCTCTTTTAAAAGCCGCGAATAAATATCATACGCCCTCTCGCCAAACTGCGACTTCTCGATAACCGTAGGTATCAAATAAGACATCTTTCCTCCACTAATTACTAGATTTATCAGTCTCTCATAGCGAAATCTGTTTGAAAACAATTAAACCACAAATTATCCCGATAATCCAGATGCAAGCCAACGTAAAATGCAAAACAAATAACTATGGTGTCGCTTTGCGACAATTGTTGTTTTAAACTTAATGTCTTAATACTTACAATTCTTACTTAGTCATTAATAATTTTACATTGTGGTTATACGCTATACGTTTTATGTTATACGTTTTAAACTAGCATGACCGGTTTTGGTATAATAACCTTAATGAATTCGCAAATCATTTCCGGTCAAGTCGAAGTGTTTTTTGTGGCAACTTTGTTGTTCTCGGTTTTTTATGTTCTCTTTTTGGCTCTTACTCTATACGTGCCGATTGGCAATCTATTACGACAACTTTTCACAAAGAAAAACGCTCAACACAATATAAGCGGCCACATTATCTATACAAATCACACCGCTTTACAACGAATTAGAATAGAGGCGAAAGAAACATCTTCAGGTAAAAACTATGTTTTCTTCTCAAGACCAGACGGTTCTTTTACGCTTCATCTGCCAGACGGAAATTTCAAAATATGTATCAATCAATTCGGACTCAAGCAGCTTGGTAAAACCGATTTTATTTTGTCCGACAAAGATTGTCCGACAAGATTGGATATAAAAGTAAAACTGGTCGAGCAATTAATTATTAACCCCTTGGTATCAAAATTTATCTGCCATGCAAAACTCGCGTGGCTTGCGCTCGCATTGGCCGGCTTTGTGCTAAATTTTCTTAATATCGAATATATAACTTTAATACAGTCATTTATTGTTATGATTCTCGCTATGATCTGCGCTTACATGGCTGTTCAATCGGAAAAAATGTTTTTCAAGCTTATGGATTTTACGAATAAACCATTAAGAGGGAAAAAAATTGTGATTAAAGATAGTCGCAACCAAGCTTTGGCGAATTTATCTACAAATCAGTCCGGACAAGTGAACATTTTCGCTTCTCGCGGGATATACAAAATAGAAGCCGATTCCCACCTACAAAGGACTTTTCGGGTGAGTCAGGATTCAATAGTCAATCTCAAACTCAAGCTCTAACTATTTTGAACAAATCTCGATTATTCTTTCGTAAATCTTTTTTGTCCCTTCTTGCGAAGTGACGTCAACTTTTTCTTTTTTAGCAATTTCGGATAAACCGACACCTAGTGTAACATTCATTTTTGCTTGGTTTTCCAGATCTTTTTGAGCTTTTTTACCATCAACACCGGAATTTTCAAGATATTGTTCGTATGTAAGACCTTGTTTCTTGAGTCCCTCTTGCATCGACTGTTTGATCCTAATAACCTCACTTTCGATCAATGATTCCGGGATTTCAACCTTAGTTAACTTAATAATTTGCTCGGAAATTTTTGCGTTCACCGAGTGCATCTCGTTTTCTTTTTTTTCGCTGACGAGACTGGCTTTGATTGCTTTTTTGAGCTCTCCGGCATTTTTGTGACCAAATTTTTCGGCAAATTTATTGTCGATTTTTGGCTTAATAATCTTTTTTAGATCCAAAACTTCCACTTTGAAGTCAACCTTTTTGCCCGCAATTTCTTTGTCCGGCAAATCTTTTGGCATTATAATTTCAAACTCTTTTGTCTCGCCTTTTTTGGCTCCCAAAATTTTCTCAGCAAAACCATCTACCATTTTTGTCTCACCTATAACAAAAGGGAAATTAGTGCTCGATAAGATGTCTTTTTTGACCTTATTGATCTCGCCGGTAAAGTTAATTTCCGCCCAATCACCTTCCTCTAACTTTCCTTCTTTGTCTTCCAGCGTTGACGCTTGTCTTGATAAATAATTGATTACTCTGTCAACTTCCTCGTCGGTCACGATTATTTTCTTCTCGTCAAGCTTCTCGACTTTTATTTTTTTATAGTCACCAACTTTTGCTTCAGGCAAAATATCAAATTCAATCTCATATTCCAGCTTATTATCCGCACCTTCAATAAAAGAAGGATGCTTAGTCACAGAAACAGCTGGTTGGCTGACAGGATAAAGTTTGTATTCTAAAAGTACTTTTTTATATCCTTCGTCAAGCGCTTTTTCAACCGCAAGACCAACAAGCCTGTTTTGTCCGATAGCTTCGATAGCCATAACTCGGGGCGCCTTGCCTGGTCTGAAACCCGGCAAGCTAACACTGGGCGCGAGTCTTTCAAACTCTTTTTCAAAAAGATCAGTTATCACTGCGGACGAGACCCCTATAGTAAATTTAACTCTATTTTTAGAAACTTGCTTTTTTACAATTTCCATTTGGCTACCTCGTTATATTGACGCAGTTGATTGTAACAGCTTAAAATCCAATAATCAACGGACTGCACCCGCTACTAACATATTGGACTTTTGAGAGCCGATAAAGTTATTCACA
>CAZIOI010000043.1:0-4725 GCA_964540855.1 uncultured Candidatus Saccharibacteria bacterium | reverse complement strand
TTGACCCCGCTTATTTATGCTCTGCGGAGTCCAATATGTTAACTAACTTTTGCAGTGATACATCCGGTGCAGCTGAAAAAATATCTTTAAATAATAATCTACCGACAAACTAAAAAACGCCTCGGCAAATTTACCGTCAGGGAGTCTCGCCGACCTATAAGACGAAAGTCCCTTGGCCGCTTCGAGAATATTTTTATACTTTATTTGCGACTTGTGGCTTTTTAATGCCTCGACTTTTTCGTCTATCTGCTTGGATATATCCAATATCGTATTTGCGACTATTGTATCCCATACTTCATAACAATAAATCTTTGCCCTTGAATCACTCAAGCGCAAACCCTCATACAAAATCTTCGCAGCTTCTAGTCTATCGTGATCGTTGTCTAGGGGAAAAGGACAATAAATCAACTGTGGCTTGTATGAATCGAGAATTCCTTGCATCAACTTAATCGTTGTTTTATTGGTCTGAATCGATCCTTGGGCAAATCTCCAAAACTGCAAATCCTTGATGCCTATTACGTTTGCCGCCTCGGTTGCCTCAGTTTCTCTTGTCTGAGCCATTTTCTTTTTTTCCGAGGCTGTCGGTCTTATATTCGCCGGAAAGCTCAAAGATCCGTCCGACAAATGCAATATTTTTACCTCGTCTTCTTGGCCAACGTGTTTCGTCAGCGCACCAGCGCATCCCACAGTCGCGTCTTCCGGTTGGGCAGACAGTACAAGCACTCTGGATTTTGGAACTTCTTGCGTGACCTTTTGCTCGAGACCGGATTTTATAAAAGACGCAAAATTTACATGACGCGTTATTTGCGTCAATGACTTTGCCGACGAAAGAGCGTTTTTGATGTCGTTTTTTATATTCATTAGGTTTATATAAGCAAATTTTCGCAGATAAATAAAATCGATGATACAATCAACGTATGCCAAAGAAAAATAAATATTCAACCAAAAAGGATTTAATCAAGGCGCTGGCTAAATCTACCAAAATTGACAAGGAAATTTCTGAAAAATTTGTTGATGGCTATTTCTCGAAAATCAAACAGGCTTTGCTGGAAGATAAGGAAGTCAAACTCGTTGAGTTTGGCAACTTTCGCGTTACAAAGTGGAAAACCCAAGACGTTTTTGACATAAATACCGGCAAAAGGCACGAAATGCAGATCAAGACTATAAAGTTTAAACCCTCCGAGAGTCTGAAGAAAAAAGTGATTGAGGACTAAATAATCTCGTTGATTCTCTCGATTGCAACCGCCGCGCCGGTTTTTTCGTCAATATCAATCGTAACAGCATTGACCTGAACGGGTCCATCGGCAACCTCGAAAGTCGCAGGCATAGCTGTCAAAAATCTGTGAATCGACTGTTCTTTTTTAACCCCGATTACCGAATCGTAAGCGCCGCAAAAACCGACATCGCTGATATAAGCCGTATGTTCGTCAATAATTTTTTCGTCGGCGGTTTGCACGTGGGTGTGCGAACCGACTATTGCGCTGGCTTTGCCGGCAAAATAGTGACCAAAGGCACATTTCTCGCTGGTTGCTTCGGCGTGGAAATCAACAAAAACCGTCTTTGCGCGAGATTTTTCGATAACATCATCAACGAGAACAAAAGGTGAATCCAATCCTTCAGCCGTCCAAACTCTACCCAAGACACAGACAACAAGTATCTTCTGTCCGTTAACTTCGACCTCTATTGATCCACTACCCGAGCAAACCGCAGGATAGTTGATCGGTCTGATGAGTTTTGATTTTTTATCGGACAAGATGTTCACGACCTCTTTTTGATCCCAGATGTGGTCTCCGCAAGTCAAAATATCAATCCCAGATTCTAATAATTCCTCATACACGCCTATTGTCGGGCCGCGGCCGGCGGCGGCGTTGTCGCAATTAGCGATAATAAGATCGGGTTTAATCAGATCTCGCTTTTGCTCGATAAACTTCTTGACAGCGCCGCGGCCCGGCCGACCAAAAATGTCAGAAAAAAATAATATTCTTATCATAACTATTTAGCGTATTCTTCCGATCTCGTCTCGCGGATGATGTTAACTTTGATCATACCCGGATACTGAAGGTCCTCTTCGATCTTGCGCGCAACGTCTTTAGAGAGTTTAATCGCTTCAAGATCGGAGATTTCTTCGGGCTTAACAATTATTCTCACTTCTCGTCCAGCTTGAATCGCAAACGATTTATCAACGCCGGCAAAACTATTGGCGACATTCTCGAGATCCTTGAGTCTTTGAACATAATTCTCGAGCGTTTCTCGTCTTGCGCCAGGCCTTGAACCGGAGATTGCATCAGCCGCTTTGACCAAAATCGCTTCGACTGTTTGTGGTTCAACATCATCGTGATGCGCCATAATAGCATGCACCACATCCTCGCCTACGCCATATTTTCTGGCAATTTCCGCCGAAATATGATGATGCGAACCCTGTACTTCGTGCGAGACAGCTTTTCCGATGTCATGCAGGATTCCCGCTTTTTTTACAATATTAACGTCGGCGCCAACCTCGCTAGCCAAAAGCGCGCCAATATTGGCAACCTCGTTAGAGTGCATCAAAACGTTTTGTCCGTACGACGTTCTGAATTTTAGATTACCGAGAATTTTGATCAAATCAGGATGCAAACCGTGCACGCCCAGATCGAAAGCGGCTTTTTCTCCGGCTTCTTTGGCTTCTTTTTTAACATCCAGCTGTACTTTTTGAACAACTTCTTCAATTCTGGACGGCTGAATTCGCCCGTCAGAGATGAGTTTTTCAAGCGCAACCTTGGCAACGTGCCTGCGAACCGGATCAAAACTCGAAAGCAAAACCGTGTCCGGAGTCTCGTCGATCACGAGGTCCACTCCGGTCGCACGCTCAAAAGCCTGAATATTTCTGCCTTCTTTCCCGATAATTCTACCCTTCATTTCATCTGAAGGAATATGCACCGACATAGTGACATGCTCTGTTGTATATTCGTTGGCAATCCTGTCAATCGCCGAAGAGATAATTTTCTTGGCCTCATCCTCGGAATTTTCTTTGAGAATTTCTTTCATTTCGCGGACTTTTTTGATGATTTCCGAAGAATAATCTTTTTCGATCTCCTTCAATATAAGGTCTTTGGCGTCCTCGCGCTTGAGCTTGGAGACTTTTTCAAGTTCTTGGATTCTATCCTGGCGGAGTTCTTCTATTTCTTTGAGAGTTTTATCGATACCAGCCGATTTCGTTTCAACATCTTTGAGTTGATTTTCGACTTTGATTCCGCGCGATTCCAAAATCTCTTCCCTCCTGATCAGGGATTTTTCTCGTTCGGATATTTCCTTGAGTTTTTCGCTCTTTTGAGCTTCCGCTTCCTCTTTGATCTTTAGAGCTTCATTTTTCGCATCAAGCAGCAGCTCTTTTTGCTTGTTCTCGGTATCTTTGACTTTTTTGGTCAGAGTTGATTGGCGGACAAAAAATCCACCGGCCGCACCGGCCACGAGGCCGATCAGCCCATATAGAAACAGGTTCATAATCAATTCCTTTCTTGAGACAAATTAGACAAAACAAATTATTTAACATCAGACGTTACTATAGCCGATCGGGGCGTTTTAAACAAGTCTAAGAGCTTGATAAATTATATATTTATGGTATATTTTCTCGATCGCAAGATGCAAGTTGACATCATGAGGAGGCCACGAGATGGCTACGGTCGCAGTAAGTAGCGGGTGCTTTGGGTTTTCGAACGATCTCGCATGGCGAGCAACATGGGCTGCCATCTCGGGTCTTGGCAGGCCAGTTCGAACCGAGGTGGTTGTGCCACGGTGGGGCGTACCCAGAAGGATCATGGAAATGGCGGCGTCGGTTCACTATCCCATCCAGATACAATGGGACGAAAAGCCGGGCGAGAAACTCTACTGGGATGTACTGCACGGTGGTCCGGCTGCTAATCCGGCCCACAGACTTGGCTTACCGATGGTGATACACGCACCATCGGTTGAGTACATCCTAAGAAAGCTAGGTCCAACAAGGTTTGCCAGACAGTTCGGCGGCAGTGCTGTCTGGCTCGAAAACATCGAACCAGAAGATCCTGATGACGATCCTATTGGGGTCGTCTTGCGTGCGGCTAAGGTTGTCCGCGAAAACAGCACCGCCACAGTAGGTGCATGTTACGATGTCGGACACGCAGCCCTACACGCAGCAGCCATCAAAAAAAGGCTGGATGCAAAATCGTTCGGACGCAAAATGATCCAAGACCTCGAGCGGCTCAAACCGCTCGGGATATGTGCGGCGCACATCCACGACTTCGCACCAGACGCACCAGGACAGCGTGATCACAAGCCGCTTGGCGAGGGAATCCTCAACTTCGTGGATATCGTGACCTTTTTGCTGAGGGAGAACAACGATATCCAGCTCACCCTGGAGGTCAACCACGCAGGTAGCTACATGGACATGGTTGCGATGCGAGCCTTTGGTCACAACTTTCGCCAAGCTTACATGGCGGCTGTCAAAGACCTGGGTAAACTTGATAACATATTACTTTACCGTGAGTAATAGCTGCTCTGTTGGGCAGCCCTCCTCATCGACTAACAAGACCAAGGGGGTGGGCGCGCGAATACGCCCATCCCCTCCCCTATAATTTCATTACGGAAGGTTACAGTAACTCGGGCCAACAAAAGAAATACTTTGAAAAGAATGCTCTCTTTGTTAAAATGATTGCAATTGTCAAGTACCCATTTTTTAGACAGGTTGTCTGCGTGTTAGTTTATTTTTCAAAT
>CAZIOI010000042.1:0-4876 GCA_964540855.1 uncultured Candidatus Saccharibacteria bacterium | reverse complement strand
TGATATTTCGATATGGCTCTGTAGAACATCGAAATATCTTTCGGAAATCTATAGAACAATTGTCGAAGTATTAATAATAGCACAAACAGCCCCAAAAGTCAATGTCGAGTGCACAAAACTGTATTTAAGAATTATATAGCAAAACTTTCTCCCGCAAACAGAAAAATCTTTTTAGTATCGGATGATTTTATTTGTTTATATTTGTTTGCGGCGGCTTCAAACGTACTGTTTGCCAATTGCTCACGACCGTGCACGTACTTGAATAGATGAAGTGGTACTAAGACTTTGGGATTAATCGCCTCGATGTTTTGCGCATCAAGCATTATATTTGCCATCA
Organism: uncultured Candidatus Saccharibacteria bacterium; assembly: GCA_964540855.1. Lineage (GTDB taxonomy): Bacteria > Patescibacteriota > UBA1384 > UBA1384 > DTJR01 > CAZIOI01. Next base: position 4,539 of record CAZIOI010000042.1, on the reverse strand, counting down.
TAATATCGATATCCCCCATCTTGCGCAAAGACTCGCTTTCAGTCGGATTCCTGAAAGCCAAGCCATCGCCGGTGTGAAGAATTTTCGTTGTGCCAACCTCGATCAAATACCAGCAATTTGTGTTATCAAAATCACCTTCTCCGCGATGATCTGTCTGAAATGCTGTTATAAAAATATTGCCAATGCTTGTCCTCTTGCCACCCTCCAGTTCAAAGACATTTTGGCTATTGCCAGCATCTTTTTCAAAATATATACCTTTTGGAACAACGATTTTTTTGTTTCTTGAAAGCGCGTTGTTTAATAGTTGCTGGTCAAAGTGATCCGAATCCGCGTGCGTCACCAAAAATATATCAGCAACATCCGCCAACCCATTGTGGGCGTTTGATACAAACGGAATATTTGCCGTATCAATTGCGATCGTAGCGTCCGGCGCCTTTATAACCGCACCCATATTTAACATACTCCAAACACGAACACCGGCATCGGACGCAGCGGGATTTTTAATCTCAGATATCGCCTGTTTAATCCTCACGTCCAAAAGCTTTCTCTGCCGACCTATGTAATAATGACCCAGAGTTGGAATTGTGTCAGGATTTTTTGGCAAGAATTTGCTCAAATACGACGTGTACTCGTCTGATAGCGCTATTCTGCCGCTATCTGTCGCGCCCGAGACAGTCCGATCGATTTTTTGGCTTAGTCTGATTGCTGATGGCGGCGTATAGTATTGAAAATATAAAAAAACCAAAGCGAGTGCTGCAATTATCGAAATATCAACTATATGCTTACTCTTCATTTTATTGAGCGCAATCTCGCTCGCTAAAGTTATTATTCAAATCACTTCAATTATAACGCTTGGTGCGACGCTTAGCGTCGCTCCCACCACGCTAAGCGTGGTGGGCAAGGTGGGAATCGAACCCACAAGACCTTGCGGCCATAGGTTTTTGAGACCTACGCGTATACCAGTTCCGCCACTTGCCCTAAATCCTAGATTTCAAATATTTCCTTCCAAATCCCGTTTTCAATTGTTTCTCTCTTTTGATCGCTTTTAGCTTGCTTAGACAAGCCTCATAATATACTAGTTGAAACGGGATCCTTGACGCAGTTGATTTTACTGTACCATTATTATGACTTTCTATCCTGGTTTTCAAATTACTTGTCCATCCAACATATAACTTGCCGTCGCTTTCGCTCTTAAGTACATATGTATAAAACATAAACGCCTTCCGCCCGCCTGCATAAGCTGTTGCTTAAGCAACTGCGGGCAGGCCACTTGCCCTAAATCCTAGATTTCAAATATTTCCTTCCGAATCCCGATAGCTTCGACGATGAGATTTTAACAGATTTATTCCTCGAAAGGAAGGCTGCCTTGACGTAAGACTTTGTACGGCTTTGACCGTAGGTCAACAAGCGTCGATGGAGCCGAGGCGACAAAATCGGGATTTTCAATGATCAGATCGGCCGCTAGATAAATTTTTACGTTTAAAGTTCTGATGCTATCGACAGGCTGCTCACCGGTTAGGTTGGCGCTGGTAGCCGTTGTAGGCTTGCCATAATGACCTGTAATCTCACTGATAATCGAATCTTTTGGGATTCTAACCGACAAATCGTCTTCTAATATAAATGTAAACGGCCCGGGTAGATATTTTTCCAGAATCCTTCTCTCGTCGTCCGTCAGATCGTGGTATTTCTCAATCATCTGAATATCGGAAAAATTGGAAGAAAACTTTTTCTCGCTGCCACGGCTTTTTATATTTTCAACTTTTTCGACAGCTAGCGGGTTGGTCGCATCAGCAGCAATCCCATAAACGGTATCTGACGGGTAAACAATTATTCCGCCTTTTGCGAGGATATCCATGGACTTTTCAATGATCTTGGGCTTGTTTTGAGTATTTAAGACGATTTGCATAAAAGAATCATATCTTGGAGTTCCGATTTTTTCAATCATAGGCTTTATTTTACCCAAAAATATGGTTTAATTAGTTTGCTTTCATCACACGACACACGCACCTTAAAATCATTGCAAAGCAATACCACTATTTCAGCCTTTAATTATTAGTTATACATTGTGGTTATACTCTGCCGGCTGGCGGATTTCGTTTTACGTTATACGTAATATCACCCTTCCGCTAGGATATACGTTTTTCGTTTTACGTTATCTGGGTCTGTAGCTCACATAAAACCGACTTATTGCACATTAAAATATAATCGTCGCAAAGCGACACCACGACATTAACTATTAGTTATACATTTGTGGTTATACGTTTTTCGTTTTACGTTATACGTTATCTGGGCCTGTAGCTCATTTGGTAGAGCGCTACATTCGCATTGTAGAGGTAAGGGGTTCGAATCCCCTCAGGTCCACCATAACGAATTTAGTACATTTGTATCACTAATGCCAACTGCTCGCTCCGCTCGCTTAGAGAGTGCTGTAAAGGGTTTTTTCAAATCAATCAGCAATCTGCCATTCAAAATAGTGCGGTTCGAGCCGACGGTTTTCAAAAAATTTCTCATGCCGGGGAAATTTTTTGTTTTGGCGAGATTATCGGCTCTGTTGGCCTCAATTATCCAATGCTTGAGGAGTTCGAGCCGATGATTTCCTTTTCGTTCAAAATCGCTTAATTGTTCTTCAATAGTCTTTTTTAGCTCAACTAATTCGTTCTTTTTTATGTGGTATTCATTAAGCTCAAAAGCTCCCTCAAGATAGCCGTTTGACTTTTCAACAGAACAACTTTGAGATACCTCAAATAACGAAAAACTGCCGGTACTTAAAGAAGTCAGCACTTCTCTAGGCTTATTTAAATTCTTTATTCGCTTGATGAGTGATGTTAAAACAATTGATCAAAAAAATTATGTAATCATCGAGGCACATGCCGATGAGATCGGTCGTATGCTAGGTGGTTGGATAAAATCTATTCAAAGTTAAAAATACACCCGACCTTACGAGCGTATTTTTTTCAAAAGAGAGACTTCGGGGGAAGCCAGCACGAGACGGAGCCATAGTTCTCGTTCGCATTGTCGATCCTGTTGGTGTTGAACTTGACCTTGCCGTCGTTGAAGTTCAGGTAAGGCGCGTTGTCGAACTCACCATCGGCTTCTGGTAAATTGTCCTACGCCCATCTGTGTGCACTGAAAATCGAATTTTACGCCACATCTTTCAACAGATATGATTATATATTCTCTTTTCTGTATTTTATTTGGCAGCACCTCGACATTTATTGTCGAAGATCTGCACCAGGCCAGGACAAGCAGTATCTTCTCAACTCAGATACACTTTTAGCATCCGTAAACGCTAAAACTCTGATCCTTATGGTTGACTTGAGATTTCGGCGACAGCAATCCTTAGACGACTGTGCATTAGCCTACTTTCATAAACAATATATACCAATATTGATAAATTTTGCAAAGAAAACGGGCTACCAGTATGGTGGCTGGTAGCCCGGGCGTGTCGAACCGCCTATCGGCGGTACCCGAGAGACAAGCGGCAAGGTGCCAAAAGTCTCAAGGGATTTATGGGTCAAGGATCATCTACTGCGGGAGGAAGCCGGACGCCGAGCCATAGCGGGCATCGGTAACGCTGACCCAGACGGTGCGGAACCCGACCCTGCCGCCATAGAAGAGGAAGCACGGCGCGCTGTAGAACTCACCATCGGCTCCTGGGCTGAACTCGTCGCCTGCGCAGTCCACCTGCAACTGCTCCCAGCGGACAAACCGCTCGGGGTGCGTCAGCGTGATGGCTCCGACGATCAGCGAGCCGAGGCCGAACTCGTTGGCCACGAACACCTCGCGAGCCCTGCGAACAGACTTGCCACGGTGGCGATGTCCGAGCTGGGCAGCAATGATCAGGATCTCGCTCTCATCTTGGGTCTCGCTGACCGTGGCCATCGCATCGGCGGTGCGAACGGCGACTCGCAACTGTGCCGTCGTGATCTGGCCTTCGCGATAGTTGTAGAAACTCTGCGAATTTGCGATCTTGGCCAGGATCAGGTTGATCCCAGCGCAGTTCTGCTCAAAGGCGGGATCGGTCACGGGGAAGTGCTTGGCAGCCAGCGCGACAGGTGACGGAATAGCGAACCAGCCCTCGGCACCCTCGGGGAGGGTAGGCAGGCTCTCGGCGAATGCGAGGGCGGAGGCCGGGTCGAGGTCGAGCATCTCGGCGAGTGCCGTGATCTGTTCATCGATCGGCTTCGGCCCAGAGTACTCGAGAGGGTAGGTATAGCTAGAGGCCACCTCGTCCAGACCGACTCCGCAGTTCCGTAGGATCTCGCGACCCTTCGGATGCTCGGACGCGATCAATGTCTTAGACATCATCATCCCTTCGATCATGTTTTGCTCCGCTAAGCGGAGTGCTAGCTCGTCCCTCTTGGGATAAGCACACTAAAGACCAATTTCTTGATTTACAGTGTGTTTACCCTAAGATGATTTCAAGGTTCGATTAACATATTGCTATAGCAGAAATATACCACAAAATCAAGTATCTGTACTTGATGCTGAATTCTAGAACCAATGCAACATCTCGAGTATAATCTGTGGCTTCATAAA
>CAZIOI010000041.1:0-5377 GCA_964540855.1 uncultured Candidatus Saccharibacteria bacterium | reverse complement strand
AAGAGAGTAGAAGTTAACTGCTCGGGTCCCATCATGAATCAAATTGATGGAACCACTGTAGTTATTCAGTGACGTATATGAGAGGGAGAGAGCAGTAATCTCCGGAGTAACTGCCGTATCAGTGGTTGATAAAGACATCTTTATTCTAAGATCACTTCCGGCATTGGTAAAAGGATGCAATGTATTCAAAGAAGCATCTTCCCAATGAGATCCGCCATCACCTGAGAGTTGATAAGTGATAACCGTTCCAGAGGGCTTAGTTTCTGTTGCAGACAATGTTGCGCTCATTATGTTATTTGAAACACTGTCTAAGGCGTTTGTTACGGCATAACCGGGGTTTTTGTAGCCGAGCTCATCTTTGGCGAAAGATCCAACATTGTATCCAGAAATATATGTAACATTAGCCGCTTGAACGAGACAGTCTTGGTGTGGGTAAGCTCCGCCAGAGCCAAAATATGTTGAACCGCTAGCTAGCGTAGAGCTAAGATCAATTGCACTACTGCCGTTGAATTTTGCAAATTTTGCGGAAGTTGCCGAACCTCCTGCCAAAAAAATTGTCGCTCCCGAATTAGTAAGAGAATATATATTATTCGTGCCCCAAAAACTGGATATACTGGAATACAAATACACCCATGTACCGTTGACGGGATCCGAGCCTCCGGTGAAAGCGCCAAACTTTCCGCTTGACGCTCCAAGGTAAACTTTGCCGTTAGTCGAGTCGAAGGTCAGATCGTTAATCTCAGCGTTACTAAAATTTGCTGATATCTTAGAATACAAATACACCCACGTTCCGTTTGCCGGATCCGCACCTCCGGTAAATGCGCCAAACTTTCCGCTTGCTCCTCCGATGTAAATCTTGTTATTTGTTGAGTCAAAAGTAAGTGCGTTAATTCCATATGTTGACCAATCCGGAATCTTGGAGACAAGGTACACCCATGTTCCGTTGGCGGGATCCGCACCTCCGGTGAAGACGCCAAATCTTCCGCTTGACCCTCCTAAATAAAGCTTATTGTTTGCAGAATCAAATGCCATATCTTTAATTTCGTATGATCCAAAATTTGCTGATATCTTAGACGCCAAACTCACAAACGTTCCGTTGGCGGGATCAGCGCCACCGGTGAATGCGCCGAATTGTCCGTACGATCCTCCAAGGTAAATCTTGTTATTTGTAGAATCAAATTCGAGAGCACCAATAGTCGTAAATGTTATTCTGGATGTTAAATCGACCATGGAGTCACTTGAAATGATATATGCGGCAAATTTACCATTTCCAGTACCGAGGTAAATAATATTATTGGTACTATCAAAAACCGACGCGTAGATAGCATGGGTTTTGAAAAGTGATTTTACTTTAGAATATAGATTAATCCATGTTCCGTTGGCGGGATCAGCGCCGCCAGTGAAGGCACCGAAATTACAACTTATCCCGCCCCCTCCTCCAAGATAGATTTTGCCGCCGGAAGAATCAAAAATCATAGTAAGGGCACTATTTGTCGACCCATCAGATGATATCTTAGAATACAAATATACCCATGTCCCATTGGCGGGATTCGAGCCTCCGGTGAAGGCACCAAACTTTCCGCTCCCGCCCAAATAAATTTTACCGTTAGTAGAATCAAAGACTAGAGTTTTTATATCGCTTGTCCCGACATCTCCGGAAATCTTAGAATTTAGATAAACCCATGTGCCGTTGGCGGGATCAGCGCCACCGGTGAATGCGCCGAAATGCGCGCTAGCACCACCCAAGTATATTTTTCCATTGGTAGAATCAAATGTTAGACAGTAAATATTGTAGAGACTCCAATCTGAATTTATCTTAGAATTTAGATAAACCCATGTTCCGTTGGCGGGATCCGAGCCACCGGTGAAGGCACCAAACTTTCCGTACGATCCTCCAAGGTAAATCTTGTTATTTGTTGAGTCAAAAGTAAGTGCAAGAATTGTATTTGTTGACCAATTCGAAGCTATCTTAGAGTTTAGATACACCCACGTTCCGTTTGCCGGATCACTGCCGCCAGTAAAAACACCGAATCGACCACCTGCGCCACCAAGATAGATTTTGCTGTTGGTCGAATCTAATGCCATAGCGTAAACTACGCTATCTAACCAATCGGCAGATATTTTTGACGTCAAGTCAGTAGCTGTTTGCGTTGAAGTGTTATAAGCAGCAAAGCTCCCCTTGTAACCGCCGAGGTAAACAATGTTGTTTGCTGAGTCAAGTGTTGCAGACTGGATCAATTCACTCGCTCCCCAAAGACTTTTGAGTTGACTGGTCATATCTGTTATTACACCTTCGTCCGATCCCTCCAGCGTCAATTTGTTTGCAGTTGTATTCCAATCAACTTGACTCGATGAGCCGGAGTTGTATTTGGTGTCAGTCGTAAAGTCTTCGGTAACGGTGTTGGTGGTGGAAGGTAGGGTTAAGTGTCCGGAGTTAGTATCTTTGTCGAGGTTTGAGATCGTTCCTGATTCAAAATCACTCTTTGTATTCCAGACTTTTGTATTAGTAGAAGCGCTAACAGACAAAGGTTGAAATATTCCTACCCAAATAGCTAGTGCTATTATAACTATTGAATATATGCCCAAAGAACCATAATGAACTTGTTTGAAATGTTTATTTAGATGCCAACTAGAGTACCAAGGTAATCTTGTTCTTAGAAAATTATGCAAACCCAGAAAAACAGGAAACAACGTCCTGGTTGATTTTTGAATCTCCCATATTTGTTGGTCTAGATTCCTCAAACCCCACCTTTATTCATTTTGTATAGTATATCAAAAAAATAGTGCAATTTCACTGGAGCTGGTATTTCTACATGTGCTATCATTGATTTATGAGCGAAAGCGAAAATTGGTTTAAATCGTTTAGAAAAACTCATCTGTACAAGACTCTATCGAACCACCCGATAGCATATTTTTGCGCCGAATTTGCATTGAGTCCGGACATTCCCACATATGCAGGTGGTCTGGGTGTGTTGGCCGGTGATCTCGTCAAAGAAGCTCATGATCAGCAATTGCCTCTGGTTGGAATTGGTCTTTATTATCACAAAGGCTATACCCGTCAGAAATTTTACAACCAAAAACAACTTGATCACATTAAGGACCCGGCCAATCTGGGTTTGAAATTGGTGCGCGACAAAACGACTCATAAACCGGTTTTGGTCAAAATTCCCATGCAAAATAAAGACGTTTTTGCGATTGTTTGGCTCTGGGACAAGGGGAGTGTGCCGGTTTATCTATTAGACGCAAATGTAAACGAAAACGCCAGTGATGATAGGCTGATAACTGATAATTTATATGATGCCGATCCGCAGGTAAGGCTCAAACAAGAGATACTGCTGGGTATAGGCGGATATAGACTTCTTCAGACTCTTGGCATACAACCCTCGATTTATCATATGAACGAGGGACATTCGGCTTTTTTGGCGCTGGAAGTTATCTCAAATATTATGCGAACTTTAAACGTCAGTTTTGAAGAAGCGCGCGAGATCGCCAAAAAAAATATTGTTTTTACGAATCATACTCTGGTTGCCGCCGGTCATGATAATTTTGTAAACGATCTTGTCTCACTTGTTCTTGAGAGATACGCTCAGCAGATTCATGTGCCTGTTTCGCAGTTGGTATCTTTGGGACTGGTGAAAAATTCCGATGTTTTTTCTATGACGATGCTGTCACTGAGATCGGCGGGCGGAGTGAATGCCGTGAGCCAACTTCATACCGAAAAGGCGAACGAGGTCTGGACCAATCATCCGATGATAGACGTGACTAATGGTATACATATTCCGTCATGGGATATGATTTCCGATGAGTCTCAGATGTGGCAATCGCATCAAAAAAACAAAAGGAAACTTTTGCAAATTATTAACAAGACCTGCAAACAAAAATGGAAGGATGATGAACTACTTATAGGCTGGGCTCGACGTGTCGTGGGTTATAAGCGTCCCTTGGCGATCTTTTCGGACATAAAACGTATTAAAAAAATCGCAAGAGATCGCAATATGCCTGTTAATATCTTTTTTGCCGGCCTCTATCACAGTGACGATCAAGAGGGGGTTACCGCTGTCAATATGGTCAAAAAGTTGGCGGCCAAAGAGCTAAAAGGTAACCTCGCGTTTGTAAATGATTACAATACCGACCTCGCAAAATATCTAACATCGGGCGCCGATATTTGGCTCAACACGCCGGTTGTCGGTTTTGAGGCATGTGGCACTAGCGGAATGAAAGCGGCGCTAAACGGGGCATTAAATTTCTCGACGAAGGACGGCTGGTTTTATGAAGTGGACTCAAATGAAATTGGGTGGGAAATTGACGATAAAAAAATAAAGACCAGCATTTACGATATTTTGGAGAAAGAAATTGTGCCAACATATTACGATGATGGACGAATCACGGAGCTTTGGATAAAAAAAATGCAAACGGCAAGGGATCTGATGATAAATAATTTTTCGGCAACCAGAATGCTCAAAGACTATGTCGAAAATATCTATTCTAAACTGATCTAGCTGCGTTTTGCCCAGAGACCTATTTAAAATGGCTTCTTTTGTATTTATGTATAAAAAATTTTATCCAAAATATAGTGAGCGCGAGTAGAAAAAATGCGGTGGCCAAGATTAGAATATTTCCGGTTGAAATTTCAAGATAATTTTTTTGCAATGAAGTGTCTTTGATTGTATTAAGGGTCTTCGATATTTCATCTGTTATCTTTTTATCAGTGCTGACACCTTTATTATTATGCTGCTGGCTATTGTTAATATTTTCTTGGACTACTCTCGTCGATGTTCTTGCTGCAGTTTCAGTGTTATTTACGTTGGTATTCGATTCGCTACCTGTGGAGCTATTGACACCGACGGCTGTTGCCGCCGCCGCTATGCTCTCGCCGCTATTGTTTGCTATTGTCGGTGTTCTGGTGGCTGCCATAATCTCATGGGCGCAAATGTCATCAAAATTAGGATTTGGCAATAAAACTGTGCTGTGCGCAAGTTGCCATCCCTGAATATTTCCATCATAAACCTTGGTGTAACTGGCGCCCGAATTGGCGTATTTCCAGTCGTTAGAATAAATCCAATATGACCAGTATAGATCATCGTCCGAAAGGTTTGCGCTGCCATTTGACCTTTCCAAGTCAATTTCTACCAAAAATTTATTTTCAAAAACCGGTTTTAATCCGGATGCATTTAGCAAATATTCACCGCTAATATATTCTTGGGTAAATTCAACGCAAGCCGTCTTGATCTCGCCGGTCGATTTTCTGACCACCAAAGCAGCTTTGTTTGCATATGCCTCGTTTGGAATTAATGCAAGAGAAAGCGCAATAAAAAGTAGAAGGATGCTACTACTTTTCATCTATGTATCTGTGCTGCAAGTATCTTATCAGCGCGCC
>CAZIOI010000040.1:0-5601 GCA_964540855.1 uncultured Candidatus Saccharibacteria bacterium | reverse complement strand
AAAAATTATGTGCACCCATCGTTTGCACCCGTAGCTCAGTTGGTTAGAGCGCATCGTTGACATCGATGAGGTCATCCGTTCGAGTCGGATCGGGTGCACCATAATTTAAAATAATTTGAAGAGGTTCGAGTTTTATAGTTCTTTTGGAATATTTGGCAGCTCCACTCTGCCAAAGCTCGGACGCACCAAGGAAATCATCGTCCCTTCGCCTGCCCACAATGCTTTCAGTATAGCTGATGCAGGCGGGAGTCGGATCGGGTGCACCATAATTAAAATAATTTGAAGAGGTTCGAGTTTTATAGTTCTTTTGGAACATTTGGCAGCTCCACTCTGCTAAAGCTCGGACGCACCACAATAATCACAAACTGTCACTGCGAGGCGAAGCCGCGGCAGTCTGATTTAAAGACTAGATTGCTTCGTCCGCCAACCGGCGAATGCGGACTCGCAATGACACAAAGATTCCTGCCTTCGCAGGAATGACATAGTTGGTGTGCGGAAAAATCTATTTTTTAATCTTTCGTACTTCTGTTCGCTCGAGATCGCGTTTTTTGATTGTTTCGCGTTTGTCGAACTGTTTTTTTCCTCGGGCTAGTGAAATTTGGATTTTGGCACGTCCTTTTTTTATATAAATAGTAACCGGCACTACGGTCAGATTTTTCTCTTGAATTTTGCCGACCAAATGATTGATTTCTTTTTTGTGCAGCAGTAGTTTTCTAGTTCTGTACGGATCAATTGTGTCTGATTTGAAATGGGCTCCGACTAAATACAGTTCCGGTTTTTTATCGCGAGAATACAGGATTTTGGCGTATGATCCGGCCAGTCCGACTCTCTTTTCGCGGATTGCCTTTATCTCGTCGCCGGCCAACACCAAACCAGCCTCGTAATCCTCGAGGAGTTCATAATCGAATCTCGCCTGTTTGTTTGTAATCCGTATTTTGTCCATCAGGTATATAATAGCGCATACGAACAGAACAGGGAAGACAAATTAAAAATTAAATCTTAAAAATCAAAATGTTAAAGCAAAAAAAATTTATATATTAGTCATTGCGAGCCTGAAAGGCGTGGCAATCTAGCATCTTTGCAGTACAGATTGCTTCGCTTGTTTCACTCGCTCGCAATGACATTTTTAAACCGCACAATGCTATACTAAGATTCCCGTTTTCACGGGAATGACAAAACAGATTGCCACGCCCTTCGGATTATAATATAAACAGAGGGTTAGGTTTTGGATCACCCCAAAACCGCGCAATGACAATATCAAGATTCCTGCCTGGGCAGGAATGACAAAATTGTCGCAAAGCGACAGCGCCGCATTATTTTGTTGTGATTATACTCCGCCTCCGCCAGTTGGCGGATGGCGGATTTCGTTTTACGTTTTGAAGCTATTTTGTGGTTGGATTTTTTTAGTACTTGTGCTATATTTCAGTGTCCGCTTTAGCGGATCAAAGATCGTGGGAGGGGAACGATGGTTTTCCAAATTAACCGGATGCTGATCGTTACGATGCTCGCCGCCGCCCGTTGGCTGGCGGGAGTTGCCGGTCGGTTAGCCACACACTCGATGGCTGCGTCAGAGTGCCAACAAGCGACCCTCAACATGATCGCGTCGGCAACCGATATTCTCCTGTCCGCTTCAATAATACAGGTTGGAAAGGGCTATCCCATGAGTGCCAGGGTTTACGCACTCAGTTCCTTCGAGGTATTGTTGGAAGCAATGTCTCCGCAGGACTTTAGCGACGATCTGGTGGCGAAGGTTCGCGACAAACTTCCGGCCACCCCAGAGTGATCACCAGCCGATCGCTCTTCGAAAAGTGCGGGTCCCGCGCGAACGCGCGGGACCCGACCCCAAACTTTGTTATTTACCTACCTACCTTACTTAGTCATTAATAATTTTGCATTGTGGTTATACGTTTTTAGTTTTTCGTTATACGTTATTCCGTATCTTGATTAAAAGCGCAGAATATAGTATTGTACTACTGTTAAATTATGATTATTGGTCTAAGCGGAACATTAGCGGCCGGCAAAGACACAGTTGCCGAATACTTGGTCAATCAAAAAGGATATGACCATATTTCGCTGTCAGAAATACTCCGAGACATTGCCAAAGAGCGCAATATTGAGATCAATATGGTTAATCTCACGAAACTTGGTAACAGCCTGATCGAGACGCACGGCGAGGGTTATTTGGTAGAACGAGCCAAACAAAAGGTCGGTTTTGACCATGATTTGATAATTTCCAGTATTCGCCAACCAGCCGAAGTTGACAGGATAAAATCGCAGCCAAACTCGTATGTTGTGTTTGTCGATGCTGATGCGAAGATAAGATTTGAGAGACTGAAAGCTCGGGGACGCGCGGGTGACAGCGAGACTCTTGAAGAATTTATTGAACTTGAGCAAAAACAGTCGGATGGCAAATCCGGCGCGATGAATCTCAACGAATGCAAGCGAAAATCGGATTTTGTTCTCGAAAATAACGGCACTAAAGAAGAATTTTTGGAGCGAATAGAAGATCTTTTTGACAAAATTGCCTAAAATTCATCAAAGCTATTGATATTTGTCTGAAATTACTGTTAGTTTTGTTATAGAGATTGAGGATAGATTGCCACGTCCGCTGGCTGGCGGACTCGCAATGATAAGCCATGTTTGTATTCTGTCTGCAAACCGCGCAATGAAGGAGTCGTGTTGATTGATTTGATAAGAGGAGGAAGATGATTATAGGAATAGTCGGTTCTATCGCATCGGGAAAAGACACCGTAGGCGAATATTTAGCAAAAAAGGGTTTTGTGATGATCTCGTTATCTGATGTTTTGCGCTCGATTATGCGCTCCGAGGGCATGGAGGTTACGGTTCCCAATATGACGAAATACGGCAACAATTTGAGAGCGAACAAGGGCCATGGGTATCTCGCGAAGCTCGCATACGAGCAAGCGGGTGGTAAGGACGCGGTCTTGACCTCAATAAGACAAGTTGGAGAAATAGAATATCTGCGAGAATTTGATGATTTTACATTGATCAAATTAGACGCGCCAATAGAAATGAGGTTAAAAAGACTAATTGATAGGGGTCGTGACGGTGATGTTCGCAATATGGCAGAACTTAAAGAAATTGAAGCCAAACAGGCGGACGGAAAAAATGGCGGCATGAACATGAATCGGTGTTTTGAATTGGCCGATATTGAAATTATAAACGATGGGACTTTTGAGGATTTGTATAAGGAGGTGGATAGTGTTATCGAAAGACTGCGACAAAAAAAGGCCTAATTGGGACGAATATTTTATGAATATAGCGCAGCTTGCGGCTACGCGAGCTACATGTAATCGGGGTGTAGATCTAAAGTATATGCCCGGCTACAAAGGTGTCGGTGCCGTGATTGTTCGCGACAAAGTCGTCTTGGCGACCGGCTATAATGGTTCACCCAGGGGACTGGAACATTGCGACGATGTCGGCCACGAATTAGTTGACGGTCACTGCGTCAGAACTGTCCACGGCGAAGCCAATGCCTTGGCTGCAGCCGCCAAAAATGGAGTTGCGATAAATGGCGCGACAATATATACGACCGCTTCGCCTTGTTATGACTGCTTTAAACTTTTGGTAAATGCCGGTATTAAAAGGATTGTTTGCGGCGCATTTTACGGTAGCCGCTATGGAGCTAGTGAAAAAGTTTTGACTTTGGCTGCCCTGGCTGGTGTTAAGTTTGAATTTATGAAACCCGATGAGACGGTTACGCCGGAGGCTAATACAAATAAGCCTGAAGAAATTCACACAGACAACGGCAATATTACAAAATCAAAACTCAAAATTAAAAAAATCCATCCGACAGCCAGTATTCCCATGTATGCCCATGATGGCGATGCCGGACTAGACCTGTATGCGATAGAGGGCGGAGAAATTGAGCCGCAGGGTAGAGCAAAGTTTGGGACAGGTATTGCAGTTGAAATACCGGCGGGTCACGTTGGGTTGATATGGGATAGATCGGGACTTTCTACTAAAAAGGGGTTAAAGACCCTGGGTGGCGTGATTGACTCGACATATCGTGGAGAGATTATCGTAGCGCTTGCAAATATTTCAAATGAGTCTGTCCAAATTATGCAAGGCGACAGGATTGCGCAGCTTTTAATACAAAAAGTTGAATCTGTGGGTGTTGAGGTTGTCGATCAGCTCGAAGAGTCGCAGCGAGGACAAAATGGTTTTGGTAGCACAGATAAGATTGATTTTGGCGAGGATAAAAAAAGTGACAAAGGCGAATACACGCCTATAAAAGAAAAGGGGACAGATGACAAAAAAGGACGCTGGTAAAAATCAATATTTAAAGGCGATTGAAGAAACGGACAAGAAAGTTTTTGGTTTTATCAAAAACGAAGAAATCCGTCAGACCGAAGGTTTGGAAATGATTGCTTCGGAAAACTACGTCTCCAGAGCCGTTTTGGAGGCTGCCGGATCGGTTATGACAAACAAATACGCCGAAGGATATTCCGGCAAGAGATATTATGGCGGTTGCGAATTTATAGACGAGGTTGAAACTCTGGCGATTGAGAGGCTCAAGAAATTGTTCGGTTGCAAATTTGCCAATGTACAGCCTCATTGCGGCTCTGCCGCAAATATGGCTGTATATTTTGCTCTGCTAAAGCCCGGCGATCGAGTTTTGGGTCAATCTATGGACTCGGGCGGACATTTAACCCATGGCGCGAAAGTCTCATTTTCGGGGTCTCTTTATGAATCCTACGGTTACACAATCAGCGAAAAAACAGGCCAATTAGATTATGACGAAATTGAAAAACTGGCTAAAAAAATCAAGCCGAAGATGATTATTTGCGGCTATTCCGCATATCCTAGAAAAATCGATTTCAAGAGGTTTAAAAAGATCGCAAAATCGGTTGGAGCGTATTTAATGGCGGACATCGCGCATATTGCAGGACTAGTGGCGACCGGATATCACGAGAGCCCGATCGGTATTGTTGACGTTGTGACTTCGACAACTCACAAAACTCTTCGCGGCCCGCGCTCGGGAATTATTATGACCAACGACGAAGAAATCGCTAAAAAGATTAACAAAGCAGTTTTCCCCGGACTTCAAGGCGGCCCGCTAGAACACATTATTGCCGCCAAGGCGGTAGCTTTTGGCGAAGCGCTAAAGCCTGAGTTTAAAAAATATATAGGGAATGTTTTAGGTAATATGGAGATTTTTGCCACAACGCTCCAACATTTTGATTTTGATCTGGTGACGGATGGAACGGATAATCATTTGATCTTGGTTGATCTAAGGTCAAAAAATATTACCGGCAAGGATTTTACTCACGCGCTTGGCGAAGCCGGTATTACGGTCAATCAAAACGGTGTGCCGGGCGATCCTCTGCCGCCGATGGTGACCTCCGGAATCAGAGTCGGTACTGCCGCGCTAACAACGCGCGGCATGGGACCGGTGGAAATGCAGAGAATTGCCGAGATGTTTAACATTGTTGCTGAAAATATGGATGATGCGAAGAAACTCAAAGAGATTAGGCTTGAAGTCAAAAAAATGTGTGAAAAATTCCCCGTTCCGGGGATTGATAAATAGGAGGTAGCGGTGAAGCAATACTTGGATTTGTTGCAAAAAATTCTCGATGA
>CAZIOI010000039.1:0-5602 GCA_964540855.1 uncultured Candidatus Saccharibacteria bacterium | reverse complement strand
CCTGACCCCGCTTATTTATGCTCTGCGGAGTCCAATATGTTAACTAACTTTTGCATCATGCTCATAGCGCTCTCGCTGGCGCGCGAAAATCAAATTTGACGCACAAAACATTAGTCAAATTTTAAGGACCTTTGACGCAAATAGATACTCTGTACCGTCCCCAAAATCAACATCGTAGTCAATACCGACGTACCGCCATATGAGACCAGCGGCAAGGGTATTCCGGTTACAGGCGCAAGCCCTATATTCATAGCAATATTCACAAAAGCTTGAAAAACAATCATTCCTGTAACACCGAAGCAAAATAAACTTCCAAATCGGTCGTGTGATCGAGTGGCGCTTACCAACACTCGCCAAAGCAGCAACACGTATGCCCCCACCATCGCCGCCGATCCGACAAAGCCCGTTGCTTCCGCCCAACCGGAAAATATAAAGTCCACGTGAGCAACCGGTATAAACTGAAGCTGTGACTGCGTAGCATTGCCAAACCCTTTGCCCATCAACCCGCCGGACCCGACTGCAATCTTGGATTGATTTACATTATAGCCGCTTCCCAGAGGATCGGACGAGGGGTTTAAAAAAGTTGTCAGCCTTTCTTTTTGATATGATTTCAGACTGAACCATCCGATAGGCGCGGCTATGCACGCGCCGATAAGCGCAACCGCAATCACCTTTTTGGACGGTTTTGCCGCAAAAAAAACCGTAGCTGCAATAACTATTAATGTAAGTGCGGTCCCAAGGTCGGGTTGATCAAAAACCAGATAAATCGGTATCACTGATAAAACCAGATACAAAACTATTGATTTGATAGACATCTTTTTTTCGGACAAAAATGCCGAAAAAAAGATGAGGGCAAAAAACTTCATCAGCTCGGATGGTTGATACTGGGTAAAGCCGAGATTGATCCAGCGCCTCGACCCGAATATTGTCTGACCCAAAAATACGACAGCAACCAATCCCGCCAATCCAAACAAATACATATAAAAACTGTATGGTTTGTGCTGGCGATAATTAAAAGCGGCAGCAACAAAATAAACTCCAAAGCCTATGGCAAAGTTAATTATCTGGTCCGTCGCAAGATTGGTTTTGCCGGTTACAGACGTGATTGAAAAAAGCGTCGAGATACTGGCTACCGCTAATAAAATCGGAATCGCAACCAACCAGAAGTCAAAATTCGCAGAGAACTTTGGAAGTTTCATCTAAAATGAAATTTTTACGATACCTGTTGATATGGTAACCTCGTATCCGTCTTCAAGGCTTGGATCTTCGTTCAATGAGCTAAGCGAAGCCTGCAAGCAAATCTCTTTGGCATTCTCCTTTATAAACTCGCGCGCTGGTTCGGAATCGCAAGTGTAACTTGCTTTAATCTCTTGACCCGGTTTCAAACCGCTTCGTTTTCTTCGTTCCTGAATTAACCTGATTACTTCTCTAGTGTCACCCAGCGATCTCAACCTGTCGTCAAGTGCAATATCAAGAGCCACTTTGATCTCGTCAAGTTGTATTTCTTTGGGTTGGGACATTTCTGAGGTTTCACGACAAGATTCAATATTTAGCTCGTCAAGAATAATATTTTCAAATTCTTCATGATTTTTATGAAATTTTTCAAAACTAACCGCCGATAAAGGTTGCCTGACGCGAAGTGAATTGGCTGCACGCAAACTATGACCAAGCTCGACAATTTTTTTGGCTTTTGCCATATCGGATTCTAGCACCTCATCATATAGCCCTGCTTCGGTCTTCGGCCAATACATAAGATGAACGCTTAAAGGGTCTGAGTCAGATTTTACTTTTTGGAAAATCTCTTCAGCTATAAATGGTGTAATAGGCGCAATTATCAGCGACAATTTTTTTAAGACGTAACCCAGCGTCATCATCGCAATATCACGATCCTCGCCGGATTGTCTGAATCTTTCTCTGGATCGCCTAAGCCACCATGTTGAAAGGTCGTCTATAAACGTCTTAATTGATCTACAAGCCTTGACAGTATTATAATCATCCAAGTCGGCAGTCACATCAATTAGCGTTGCTTCCAAACGGCTGACGATATATCTATCAAGGACAGTTAGTTGCGAAAAAGAAAATTCCTCGATTTTTCCCTCGGAGTAAATCTCAAAAAATTTTAGAATGTTACCTAGCATATTGATAACCTTATTGTATGTCTCTCGCAATTCCCTTTCGCTAAATGACAAATTATCAGCGTTCATTACAACAGAGCCCATAACATAGAACCTCAAGGCGTCCGCGCCATATGCATCAATCATTTTCCACGGATCCGGAAAATTCTGCTTCGACTTAGACATTTTCTCGCCTTTTTCGTTTAGGATAACACCTGTAGAGACGACATTCTTAAACGAAACATCATCAAAAGCCAAAACGCCTATGGCATGCATATAATAAAACCATGCTCTCGTTTGCGAGATATATTCACCGATAAAATCGCCCGGGTATTTAGACTCAAACTCGTTTTTGTTTTCAAAAGGATAATGAAATTGGGCAAAAGGCATCGAGCTTGACTCAACCCAGCAATCGATGACCTCGGGAATTCTCTTGATTTTTTCACCACATTCACAAGTTATTTCAAGCTCGTCGATAAACGGTTTGTGCAAATCTATATTATTCTCGTCCGGATAAATATAACCAAAGTTACTGGCTTCCTGTCTAAGCTCGTCAATTGATCCGAAGCACTTCGACTTACCACATTTTTCGCACTTAAAAAACGGCAAAGGCGTCGCCCAATACCTGTTTCGCGAGATATTCCAGTCAGGCGCTGCCTCCAAAATATTCAAAAAACGTCCGTGCTTTAAATATTTCGGATTCCAATTGATTTTTTCATTTAATTCTTTTAAACGCTCTTTGTTTTTTTGAATATCGACAAACCAAGCAGAAATAGCATTATATATAAGGGGACTTTCGCATCTCCAACAAAACGGATACGAGTGTGTGTATTGTTCCCTGGAATATAACAAACCCCTACTCTCGAGGTCTCGTTTAATTTCTCTTTCCGCCTCCTTGTAAAATTTACCTCGCAAAAATTCGGGGGCGTCTTCGTTATAATGCCCTGACGAATCAAGAAGCGGAACTTGCGGTAAATCAATTTTTTGACCAAGATTGAAGTCATCCTCGCCATAGATAACGGCCGTATGAACAACACCCGTTCCGTCTTCAACAGTTACAAAGTCCGCCGTAGTTATATACCACGCCTTCTTGCCGGAATTTTTGACTTTGTCGATTTCATATAACGGCTCATATTCCAAACCATCAAGCTCACTGCCAAGCATTTTATCGCGTACAACCTCAATTTCTTTGTTTTTAAAAACTTTCTCAACAAGTTTCGAGGCGACAATATAAATATCGCTATCGCCCTTAACTCTTAGCGCCATGTATTCGATCTCTCCACCGACGGCCAGAGCAACATTGCCCGGTAAAGTCCACGGGGTTGTCGTCCATGCAAGAATATAAACCGCATCCTTTGTCTCCAGTTTTTTTTCAAATTCTTGACCTGATCTCAACTTAAATTTAACCGTTACAGTCTCGTCTGTAACATCCTTGTAGCTATTATCCATCGACACTTCGGCATTTGAAACCGGAGTCTCGCAGCGAGGACAATACATCAACACTTTTCTACCTTCATATACGAGACCCTGATCCCAGAGTTTTTTTAGAACCCACCAGACACTTTCCATATAGTCTGTATCCATGGTTTTGTACGAATTATCAAATTCGACCCAGCGGCCGATTCTTTCGACCATTTCGCGCCACTGAGACGCATATTCCAAAACCATCAAACGAGCGGTTTCGTTAAAAAGTCTGACTCCCCGCTCTTCTATTTGCTTTTTACCGGAGATTCCAAGCTTTTTTTCCACAAGAGTTTCGATCGGCAAACCATGGCAGTCCCAACCCCAACGGCGCTCGACACGTTTGCCGCGCATTGTTTGATACCGAGGAAAAAGATCTTTTGTTACAGAAGAAAGAATGTGACCGTAGTGCGGAAGACCGGTGGCAAACGGAGGTCCGTCATAAAATACAAACTCTTCCTCTGGAGACCTAGATTCAACCGATTTTTCGAAAATTTTGTTTTCTCGCCAAAACCTAACAGTTTGTTCTTCTTGCACACAGACAGCTGATTTTTCTTTTTTGTTGTCTTCGATCTGGTTTTCCATATGGCAATCGTAGCTAAAAACAGGAGAAAGTTCAACCTTCGAATTAGATCATCAGAAATGTTACCGAAAGCATTTTCGTTAGCTCATTAACAATGTTACCGTAATTTGGGACAATCTCCTGTCTAGAATATATAAATAGCGGAGAGTCTCACAATGAACAAAATGAGCAAACGAGAATATCTGATTGAACTGAAAAAGAAGTATTGCATGGCAAGTAAAAAGAAGAAGACTCAGCTTTTGAATGACTTTTGTGATTTCACTTCATACAAACGCAAATCAGCTCTGCGCCTGATCAATAATCCCATAACGCCAAAATTCAAAAGAATAAGAACAAGAGAAAAGAAATACCCAATTGAGGTAGTGGATAAACTGAAATTCCTCTGGCGTGCTTCGGGGGAAATTTGCGCCGAGCGGTTTCATCCTTTCATCCCAGAGATACTCGAATGTCTGCTTGATCAAGGCGAGATTGGACTCTCCGATGAAATAAAACAAAAACTGCTCGAGATAAGTTTGATTAGTGTAAAAAGAATTATCAGACAATCCAAGCGACGAAACTTTACCAAAATCGGCGGACTGACTAGACCGGGAAGTCTCTTGAAAAACCAAATTGCTCTGCGTTTTGGGCCATGGGAGCAAAAAGAGCCGGGTTGGTGCGAAGCGGACACGGTCGGTCATTCAGGAGGAGATGTGTCGGGAAAATTCATCTTTTCGCTCAACCTGATTGATATTGCTTCCGGCTGGAGTGAACAAGCAGCTATTTGGGGTAAGGGAGAGCGGGCAACTAAAGAGCAAATGGATAAAATCAGAAGAAGGTTACCTTTTGTGCTCAAAGGAATTGATCCCGATAACGGCGGTGAATTTATCAACTGGCAAATGCATTATTACTGTGAAAGAAACAACATCAGCTTTACTAGAGCCAGAGAATACCACCCCAACGACAGTGCTCATGTTGAGCAAAAGAACTATACCGCTATCAGGCGACTGATCGGCTACTCGAGATTAGACCTAAGAGTCCAGCAGGATCTACTCAATGATCTTTATCGAAATGAATGGCGGCTATTTCTCAATTTCTTCCAGCCGACAATGAAACTCAAAAAAAAGGTCAAGAATCTGGAAACAGGTAAAAGCAAAAAGACATATTACAAAGCCGAAACGCCATACCGGAGACTTATCAAATCAAAGTATATTTCCAAAGAGCAAAAGGATTTGCTAAGGTCAATTTACAAGACACTCAATCCGATCAAACTGAAACGCGAAATTGACAGAAAAATAGAGCTAATTAGAAAGAGCTTAAAGTAACATTTATAAATGATCTAATGCGCCTTACAATATCTTCAACTTCTTTAACCAGCTGAAGTTTTCTTCTAATATTTGAACAATGATTTGAGTGATGGATTTCTCTTGGCGTTTGGTTAAGACGGTATAGTCGTTTGAGGTAGCGG
>CAZIOI010000038.1:0-5664 GCA_964540855.1 uncultured Candidatus Saccharibacteria bacterium | reverse complement strand
GAATTTCGGCGTTCGTCGAAACACGGCAGGATCGGTAATCAGGCCTAAGTCGTAAAATTGTTGCGACCTACCAGAGTAATTTGGTAGAAAAATTCGACTGTATCGGTGAACACCCTTATAATAAAAAATATGAGGACAATACCGAGGGAAGTCTCCCGATGTGGCAATCGGGATGACCCCGTAGAGACTACACGTCGACGCCTAGTAAATGCCAAAGAGAGCGAACTAAAAGCTTATCTTTTAGGAGCTCTTCATGATGCTACCTTTAATAAGACCCATCGAACATGGAGATTCAGTCAATCGAACATCGGTTGGCTAAAATTCCTGCAATTTCTTCTCGAACGACTTGGCTGCAAAAGCTGGATTTATAGGGAGGGAAAAACAAGGTTCGTCTGGGTGCTTGAAACAACAGCTAAGATTAGTCAATCACAAGTTAGATCGAAATCTGAGAAAATAATGTATGTGAGAGGCTATTTCGACGCTGAAGGTGGCATGCCAAAGAAAAGTACAGATTTCCTCTACTTTCAGTTCTGCCAAAAAAATAAATCTGACCTCGAAAAGGTTAGATCTTGTTTGAAAGAATTGAATATCGATTGCGGGATTATTCATAATCCGAGTAAAAGAGTAGATAAGGAATACTGGCGTTTCTTTGTTAGCCGGAAGTCGCATGAGGGTTTTATGCGGATGATTTATTCGTCCCACCCTGGAAAAATGCGACAGATGGATATTAGGATGAAGATATAGTCCGTGCCCGTTGGTAACAATGGGAAAAACATGAACAAGGTATCCGTAGGGGAATCTGCGGATGGATCACCTCCTTTCTAGGGAGTTATCCCGATGTAAGTCGGGAGAATGGCCGAACTTTGGGAATTTTCCCAAGGTCTCATCTGGTTTTGTCAGTCTTTCAAAAAAATAACCGCATTTGCGGTTATTTTTGGTTTTTCCAATCAGCCGGTAATCTGCTAAAATGTTTATAGGAGGGATTTATAAATCAGGGTCAATCTGTTACGGTTGGGTCTTTTTCACCCGATGTTTTGTCGGTAAAGAATAAGCCGATGTTTGTGGCGGTTTTTTATTGGTGGTTTGTTTTTAAACCAAAAGAACTTGTTTATATATATTCAAAACTAATCAAAAAGATCAGACAGTTTTTTTCGATAAGCCTGCTCCTCAGGACTCTTTTCTCTCCATGGAAACGTGATGAATTGAATATGGTCAATTTGTCGCTTCAAGACAGGTTTAGAGTTTTAATGATGAATCTGGTCTCGAGGCTTGTCGGCGCGGCAGTTCGTGGCGGGACAGTGTTTGTCGGAATAACAACAATAGTTTTGATAACAGCCGGTTTCTTCGCGGCGATTTTGGGTCTTATCCTAATGCCGATAATTGTAATCGCTCTTTTGTTTACGAAAGTTTCCGGTGGAGGCGGAGTATGAAATTCGATCTTGTATCTGCAAAGAACTTTCAGAAAATAAAAAAAGGCGGTTTTTTCACCGGTCGGTTGTTTAAGGCGATAAATTATTTGTCAATAATTTTAGTTATTGTTTGCTTGATATATTTTGTGACCGGAATTTCGGGAGTAGCCGATCCTCTAAACGTTAAGATTGTGCTTGTAGTTTTTGCACTGCTTTTACCCGTTCCCTTCTTGGAGAGATTCTTTGTTTGGTACTACACACCTCAACCTGATATAAACTCAGATAATGTTGTCGATGGATTATCTCTGGATATGATGCAGGCCGTAACAGAATCATTTGACTTTGCAAAAAAGAATAATTTTCAGGCAGTCGAACCGATTATATTACTAGCGATGTATGAAAAAAATCATGATGGTAAATATATGCTGTTGCGGTGCGGTTTTGGTATAGAAAAAGACGTCTCAGCAATGATCACGGACGCTGTAGCAAGAATTCCCAAATCGCAAGGCACTGAGCCGACAATATCGCCGCAATTTCTGGAGGTAATGCAATCAGCTAGAGAAAATACTCTCGCAAATAATCGACTTGAAATTTCTTCCGGAGATATTTTGATGGGTTTGATTCAAAAAAGCGATGTCTTCCAGCAAATTATGTTTGAGATCAAAATGGAGCAGGAAGATGTCAAAAGAGTTGTTGAATGGCACGAAAGAATCAAAGAATTTTCCCAAAAACAAGAACTTCCTTTTTGGGAAAAGGAATCGATTGGTGGAATTGGTCGAGATTGGAGTTTTGGCTATACGCCGACACTTTCGCAATTTGCCATAAATTTAAATACCGAAGTTGAATTCGCAGGACATATAAATGTTTATGGTCGATCATCGGAAATAGACGAAATAGAGCGAATTTTAGCCAAATCCAGTCAGAACAACGCGCTTCTAATCGGTGATCCCGGGATTGGCAAGAAAACAATAGTCAAAGGATTTATCGAGAGATTGGTCAAAGATAAAAGCCTGTCGAGCCTTAAATATATGCAAGTTTTTCAAGTTGACACGGGGGCGTTGTTGTCCGGATCTTCACAGTCCGGGGAAATAGTGATGAGAGTAAAGGGAATTTTCAACGAAGCCACGCGGGCGGGGAATATTATCTTATTTTTTGACAATTTTCATGCATTAGTTTCGAAAAAAGATGGAGTCGGACAGGTTGATACTTCGGAAGTTTTGATCCCCTATCTCAATGGCGCCGTCAAGGTAATCGGAGCGACTAATCTAGAGGATTTTCACAAAAATATCGAAGCCAGTCCCGCTATACTTAGTGCATTTAACAAAATCTCGGTTCACGAGACAAATCCGATTGAGACGGTTGAGGTTTTAGAAGAAGTAGCGCCGCATATGGAACACAGAGACAATGTTTTTTGGCCGTATCAGTCGCTTCGCGAGGTCGTGAGGGTTGCCGATAGATATATTCAACGCAAACCATTTCCTCAAAAGGCGATAGAGATTATGGACGAAGTTTCGGTTGAAGTCTCTCGCTCCGGAGGAAAAATTGTATTTGCCAAAAATATTGATGAGTTAGTAAGCAAAAAATTGGAAGTGCCTGTGGCTCAAGCGGAGGGTGAAGAAGCCAAAAAACTACTTGGGCTTGAAGAATTCTTGCATCAGCGAGTTATCGGTCAGGATGAGGCGATTAAGGCTGTTGCAAGCGCAATGCGCCGTGCGAGGGCGGGTGTCCAATCGAAAGAACGGCCGATCGGCGTATTCTTGTTTTTGGGGCCGACCGGTGTTGGTAAAACGGAAACTTCCAAAGCCTTGGCCGAGTCATATTTTGGCAGTGAAAAAAATATGATTCGTATCGATATGAGCGAATATCAGGAGCATTCTTCAATCTACAGGCTGATTGGTTCTCCTCCGGCAGCTGGTGCTGAGGGGGAAAAGGGTCAGTTGACTACTGCGGTTATGGATAATCCGTTTTCACTCATACTTTTAGATGAAATTGAAAAGGCGAACAAAGACATTATCACTTTGTTTTTACAGGTATTTGATGATGGAAGACTTACTGATGGAACAGGCAGGGTAATCGATTTTACAAATTCGATAATTATTTCCACATCAAACGCCGGTAGCGAGCTTATCAGGGAAAGAGTTGCCGAAGGCAAAACTGGCGAAACGCTCAAAGTGGAACTTCTAAATTATTTGCAAACTAACTCAATATTTCGTCCGGAATTTTTAAACAGATTTGACGAGGTGGTTTCATTTCATCCGTTGACCAAGGAGCAGATTGTTCAAGTCGCCCAATTAATGCTAAAAAGTCTTGCCAAGAGAATGCTCGAAAAAGAAATTACGGTTGAGTTTACCGATGCGGCGGTCAATAAGCTTGCCGAAGCCGGTTTTGACCCGGTTTACGGTGCCAGACCGATGCGCCGCGCCATTCAGGATAAGGTTGAAAATCTGCTTGCCAACAAATTATTGTCAGGCGAGATTGCACGGGGCGCCAAGGTATCTATCGACGCAGAGGATATTGTTTAGGCTGATGGATTGAAAAAAATCGCCAGTTCTGTTAGTATTCTTGAGGATTTATTGTGTCTTGATTGCGTGTAGCACCGGAGGGACCTCTTTGGGGCTTAGTTATCCGCCGGCTGGTGGGTGGCGCGTCACTGCGGTTTGCGGGTGGAGCGCAAACCTAAGAGGTCGCCGACCGATTCATGAGTTTGAAAAATAGTGTTGCACAGAGGTAACGGGCATATAGCTCAGTTGGTTAGAGCGCGTCACTGATAATGACGAGGTCCCAGGTTCGAGTCCTGGTATGCCCACCACTAAATAAAAACCAAAAGGTCTTTTTTTGATAAAATCTATCTGATGACATTAACCGCGCACATAGCAATTGGTTCGGCTGTCGGACTTGCCACCGGTAATCCGGTGGCAGCATTTTTTGCGGGGTGGGTATCGCATCACATAGCAGATGGAATCGCTCATAGTGACGCGGGTTCGGTTGGGGCGAAAATTGATAATATTTTATCCGACAAGAAAAATCTAAGGATGGTTTTTTTAGATATTTTAATAGCGATTATTGTTTTTGGCATATTCGTTATGGGGAGCGATCGAAATATACTTGTGTTTTGGGGAGCTCTTGGCGGTATGTTTCCGGATTTGGTTGACAATAGTCCGTTCTGGAGTCTTACGACAAGAAAATATTTTCCGTTCAATATTCTTCATCTTGTACACGAAACTATTCATTGTACCGTCAAACAAAAAAAGTACTTTTGGCTTGGAATTCTGACACAGATTTTAGCTGTGACTATATCGTTTTGCTATCTGTTTTTGTGGTGGAAATAGGTCATTTTTGATAGGATAGATTTACTATGTGGTGGGAAATTTTTATAAACAGATGGTTTATCTTGGGACTTGGTCTTTTGTTTATGATGGCAGGTCTGAAACCCGACTGGACGATGTGGATAGTACGCCAAGCTGGTAAGATGGGCTGGGCGGAAAACTCTGTCGGTAGAGGTGGAACATTTACAGTTTGGAAGATAATTGGTATAGTAGCGCCAATTGCCGCAATCATATATTTTTTTTCAGGCGGTGTGAAAGTTGACAATAAAACGACAAAAACCCAAAACTCGTACGACTACGCTGACGAGTATGAGGCGTACTAGAATTCACTTTTTATGAAGGTTGCTATTTGTTCGCGTAGCAAAACCTTGGTACGAAGCACGCTTATACAACCAACAAATCACAAGAAACAAGTTACAAACAAATAACAAATCCCAATAAACAAAAGAAAACTATAAGTATTTGTTTGTGTATTTGAATATTAAAGTTTGTTTGCCCGCCTGCAACGAAGTGCAACTTCGGGCAGGATGATTGTAACTTGCTGATTGTATCTTAATCATTATACGTTTTTCGTTTTACGTTATACGTTATTTGGGCCTGTAGCTCAGCTGGCTAGAGCGTCTGCTTTGCATGCAGAAGGTCAGGGGTTCGAATCCCCTCAGGTCCACCATCGCGTATATCCACTTTATAAAAACCTCAATATGAAGTTTTTTATAAAATTTGAAACGCGATAGTCGCTTTTTCTAGTTTGCGTAGGCAAAAAGAATATACGCGACATACAACATTGCGGGGTTGCTTTTCCTGCTCTCTTCACCATGGTCGCGGAGATCAAGAAAGCCACAAATTGCAAGCCAGCTTTTTAAAAAAACTATACAGCAAATACTTGCTCGGCTGGGTCGAAAGTACCGTCGAATCGAATGACCTCAAGT
>CAZIOI010000037.1:4143-5671 GCA_964540855.1 uncultured Candidatus Saccharibacteria bacterium | reverse complement strand
GTACCATTCGACTTCCTATTTGCTTCGCCACGTAAAACGTGGCTTCGCAAATTGACAAAATATTGCGAGATGGGCTTTTTTAAAATATACTGTAAAAAATAATAAGGAGGAGCGAATATGGCTATTATAGAAGAATCAGAATTTAAGGGTAACAAAATGATCGTGATCAAAAATACCGAAGACGATCAATATCCTTTTCAGTTTGGCGTGAAAAAAGCGAAACTTGTCATTGAAAATATCGAAGAAATCAAGAAATTTGTTGAAAAATACGACAAACAGTAAATCCAAATTTTTTAACGAGACTTTTTTCGAATTTTATGGTATGATAAATATGTGAGTTAGGA
Source organism: uncultured Candidatus Saccharibacteria bacterium (assembly GCA_964540855.1). Taxonomy (GTDB): domain Bacteria; phylum Patescibacteriota; class UBA1384; order UBA1384; family DTJR01; genus CAZIOI01. The sequence continues at coordinate 5,327 of CAZIOI010000037.1, read as the reverse complement.
TCCAATAGGTAGCGTAGTCGAACTATTATTTTTGGTAGGTCTAACTATAGAAGAGTAAACAATTAAAAATGCAACAAGGAACAATCAAGCGTTTAACTGATCGCGGTTTCGGTTTCATCACCGTTGAAGGTGAGGAGAAAGATTTATTCTTTCATTCCAACGAGCTTGTCGGCGTAACTTTCGAGCAATTGAAAGAAGGCGATAAAGTTCAGTTTGAGATCGCTGATAGCCCGAAAGGCAAGAATGCTACAAAAGTGTCTTTAGCAAGCGCAGATCAAGAAGCGATGGCAGCGTAGTTTCAAATTCGGTTTTCCGGAAGCGGCTTTCCTTAGGGCGAGCCGTTTTCTGTTTATTAAGAAATTTTGTTATATTCGATGACTAAGCTACGCTTTTTTCAATGTAACTGTTATTTTGTTGCCGCTAAGGGTAAAATATGGTAGGATCAAGCGCGTAAATAAGCCGATTGTATCGAATCAAAAAAACCGGATACTGGTACGTATCAACTGTTATGGCGGCCATAGTTTAACGGTAAAACCCCAGTTTGTGGAACTGGTGTCGAGGGTTCAACTCCCTCTGGTCGCCCCATATTATGAAATTCAAATATTGTCCTGTTTGCGCAGGAAAGCTTGAAGAAATGGATTTTGAGGGTAATAAAAAATACCCTGTTTGCAGTGTGTGCGGTTTTGAATTTTTCCAAAATTCAAAACCAACTTCTTCTGCGATCATTGAAAATGAAAAAGGTGAAATTCTTTTGGCACAGCGTGCAGTCGAACCCAATCGTGGCAAATGGGATATTCCCGGTGGCTTTTTGGAGAATGGCGAAGATCCTATTGATGGGCTCAAAAGGGAGGCTATGGAAGAGTTATCGGTTGAAATCGAACCGATCAAAATCTCGTCCGTTCATGTCGATAAGTATGCTTATCAAGACGGTGATTTTTATACGCTGAATCTTTATTATAAATGCAAAATTATCAAAGGAGAGATTCGATTAGATCGAGAAAATCTGGATTACAAATGGTTTTCGCGCGAACAGATTCCGTGGGACGATTTGGGCTTTAATAACACCACGCTTGCATTGAAATCGTTTTTTAACATTCTTTAGTTATGCCCTCGTAGCTCAACTGGATAGAGCGTCCGGCTTCGGACCGGAAGGTTGCGGGTTCGAATCCTGCCGAGGGTACCAT
>CAZIOI010000037.1:0-4043 GCA_964540855.1 uncultured Candidatus Saccharibacteria bacterium | reverse complement strand
AGCGTCCGGCTTCGGACCGGAAGGTTGCGGGTTCGAATCCTGCCGAGGGTACCATTCGACTTCATATTTGCTTCGCGACGTAAAACGTGGCTTCGCAAATGGAGCGCTCATGGTCTACGACCATTCGCTTCGCTCAAGTTATAAATTTATAATTTTAAATCAAATTCGAGATTGTGATGTGCCTGCAGTAGGGTCATAGGTGTGGGCAGGGACTTCTATTATCCCTGTTTTTTGATAGAATAGTGTGTAGTTTTAGGGTTCGTATGTAACGTGGATTTCCCAGTTCATTGAAATAAGTTCAAATTATTCACAAGATCATCGCGCAGCGATACCAAAGTTATACGTTTTTAGTTTTGCGTTATACGTTATTTTGCGTTATACGTTAGACGGGCCATTAGCCCCGAAGGGGCCCAGGGGCTCAGTTGGTAGAGCAGAAGACTCTTAATCTTCGTGTCGTGGGCTTGAGCGGGTGGAACGCTCAAGAGGCGCAGGCACGACGGTGCCGAGCCGGGGTCGACCGCAAAATCAGCAGATTTTGACGGGTGACCGAGCCCCAGGGTCGAACATTTAAAAATAGGTAATTTGGGCCATTAGCTCAGTTGGTAGAGCAGAAGACTCTTAATCTTCGTGTCGTGGGTTCGAGCCCCACATGGCCCTCCACCCTTCGCCCCATTTCGCCTACGGCTTCACGGGGCTACGGGTGGCAGGCCACCAAATTCAACAAAAAATTAGTTTAGTAAGTTGTCGCAAACCAAGAAGGGTGTCACCAATAGCTCGAAGAGCGGAGGATGGACCAACCGATAATTTAATAACCCAAATGACGTGGTTCGAACCTACCAGCTAAATGCTGGTTTTTTTGATACCATATGACTAATGAAAATTTTAGATGAGATTCAAAAATTTGAAAAAGATTTTATAGCGGCTGGGAAGTTGGCTTCCAGGATACACAAAGAGGCAGCCGTGAATCTGAAGACTGATACGGGTTTCTATGAATTAGATGTTGTGACTGCCGCTGATCTTGCTGTTCAAGAATATATTTTAGAGCGATTGTCACAGTCCGAGGAAATCAAAAAATGCGAACTATTAGCAGAAGAAAAGACCAAGTTTACTGATGGTTTTTTAAAGCGGTCAGATTTGGTTTTAACAATTGATCCTATAGATGGAACATATTTATATGCCAACGGTAAAAAGATGTGGAAAGCTATTGTCGGAATTCATGATAGGAAGAGACCACTTTATACATTTTGCTACTTTCCTGAATATAATTGGGGGGTGAAAATTGTTGAAGATAAGTGCAGCTATATCGGCAAAAGACCGAACCTAACGCTCAAGCGACAAATACCACAAAAAGCGATTGCATACGGGGTTTATGGTAAAGAGATTGGTCCTAAAGAACTTTTCCCCCAAAAATATCTCGAATTAAAAGATCAAGGATACCATTTTATAGAACGCAAAGAGGTCAGTGATGAACCGTCGACTACAGGGCAGTTTTTAATCTTATCGGATCAATTCGCAGGACTAATTATGGATGGTAGAATGGGCTCGGCAGTTGATATTTTAGTTGGTTTACACTTTGGACTCGCCAATGACTATAAAATCGAAAATAAAATGGATCTCTCGAAACGAGTCGATTGCTCTGTTGGTGTTGGAAATTATGAAGGATATTTTTTAATATTAAAGTAGCAATTTTTTCAAACGGCGAACGCCCACTTTCTGAAATTAAAAAATGACTCACCAGTCGCCAAAAGGCGATTTTTTGCTATTATTCAATCAATGCATAATATCAAAGTAGTTTTGTTTGATGTCGATGGTGTTTTGATTCAAGCGCCGAAAATGTTTTCGGAAGTTTATTGTGAAAAATATAAGATTGATTACGAAAAATTAGAGCCATTTTTTAAATCAAAGGAGTTTAAAGATTGCTCGGTAGGCAGGATGGATTTGAAAAAAGCACTAGCTGTCCATAATGACAAATGGCAGTGGAAGGGCGAATTTGATGAATTGATTGATAAATGGATGCAGACTGAAAATTATCCGAATAATGAGCTTTTAAAGGTAGTGGAGGGTTTGCAAAAGAGTGGAATAAAAACTTATATCGTAACTCAACAGGAAAAGCGCAGGAAAAAATTTTTGAATGATGTTGTTTTCAAAAATAAATTCGATGGCATTTTTGCTTCATGCGACCTGTGCCTGCATAAAGACACGATACATTTTTGGGAAAAGTTACTAGAGCTGCTTAAACAGGAAGATTGTGATTTAAGACCTAGAGATATAGTTTACTTTGACGATAAGCAAAAATTAGTTGATCTGGCTAATTCAGTAGGGATAAATGCTTACTTATATAAAGATACTGATGGCGCAAAAAGGACATTGTCAGGACTTTTCTAACTTAGCTATATTTTGATAGTGAGATGAAAAAAGTAATATTTTTTGGGTCGTTTGACCCTTTGCACGAAGAGTAATATTTATAAAAGTACAGGGCTGTACAAAAAAAGAGTCGGTCGTACGAGTCCGACTCTTTTTTATTAGCTGCAGAATACGCCGCGCATCGGTGTATTACATTTCGGGCACTTTGTCTGAGCGCAAGGTACGCCCCTTCTGTGGGCGGTCTTTTCACCACAGCCGGGACAAGTACACTCGGCGCTTCCACCGATTCTTTGTCCGGGTGCGTTTTGGTTTCTGCTAATACCTCGACCTAGACCTTTGCCTGTCATTGGTCCTTGACCTTGCGGCCCGGTTCCATCTAAATTTGGCATTATAATATCACCCCCTTTCAATTGGATGCTTTTTCCATAAATTAATGCTTGAGCGACTTTTTTGTGTGCGCTGTGTATCACGTTTAAATAGGTGATTCTGGCAATCCCCATATTGGCGGCGGCACTTTCTTGATCCAGTCCTTCGATATCGGTTAATCTCAAGGCTTCTACCTCGTCTAATGTGAGAATCTCTTCTTGTAATTCGCGCAAGGGAATACCTGCCGGTTTAAAGCAGGTAATCTCCGGAACAAAGTTTATACATCTTTTTCTTTTAGGTCTTCCTCGCATATATTCCTTTTTCAACATCTATATTATATAACATATGTCACAAATTGTCAAGACATCGACATAATTTTTTTGTAACAAAAAACTCGCTTTGGAGCGAGATTTTTCTATTGAAAGCGATACTGGGTGAAACAAATTGCTATACACTTACAAATAAATTTAATTGGTGATCCCACTGGGAGCCGGTCACCGGTCGAAATCTGCTGATTTCGCCGTCGACCCCGCCTCGCGCCGGCCCAAAGGGCCCCCTTCGGGGTCGGCCTCCGGCTTTCGACTCTTCGGTCCCAGATAAAAACAAAAGCACCGCAACGGCTGCGGCTTTTTGTTTTTATTGGTGATCCCACGGGGAGTCGAACCCCGGTTGCCAGGATGAAAACCTGGTGTCCTAACCACTAGACGATGGGACCTTCAATTGAATTTATTAACAAATTTCTGGTGTCCTAACCACCCTCCTTCACCAAACCTACCTGCCGGTAGGCAGGGCTACAAAAAAGAAGCCGTACCATAAAACCGCATCAAACAATTTTGCTGGATTTATATTCATCCGGCTTATGCGGTTTTAACGTGATAATTCTATACTGTTTTAGCTTATCTTTCAAGGTTTGCGGGATCTCTTGGTCATACCCGATAGCAATTATATCCGGCTCTTCTTTTTTTAAAATAGAATATTTACCGACCGAGTCCCCGAGAATTACTTTATCGGCTAAGCCGGTATTTAAAACCGCCTTTAGCCTTGTATCCTGCATAAATCTTACACTTCTTTTTTTTCGAGCAATTATTTCTTCATCTCGAGCAACGACAATGGTTAAAAAATCGCCAAGCTTTTTGGCTTGTCTAAAAAAATCCAAATGCCCGTTATGTAGCGGATCAAACGACCCAAAAACGATTACTTTTTTCATCTGTAGCCAATATAGCAAAAACCGATATAAAAGTACGCCTCTTTCCGCAAGTGCAAAAGTTAGTTAACATATTGGACTCCGCAGAGCATAAATAAGTGGAGTCAAG
>CAZIOI010000036.1:0-5807 GCA_964540855.1 uncultured Candidatus Saccharibacteria bacterium | reverse complement strand
GGCGATGCACCCCAAGATCAAGCCTCTCGTCATCGAGACGACAACCGAGGGGCTTGTCTGACCTCAACAAGGGCGCTTTAGTTAGTTCTGCAAAGAGCCAGCTAAAGCGCCCTTTGGCGTTTTATAGCTTAAACAGTCTTATTAGTTTATCGCTTAATAGCTCGCCGTATTCCATTTTTTCCGGCAGATATTGCAACAAAAAATTTCTTGTCTCACTTACGCTTTGCTTACCCAGCGGCAGGACAATGGGGGATTTAAACGCGCTAACAGGTTCCAAGTACAAAATCGCCTTGTTTTCGTGTCGCGCTATCCAAAAAGATTTTAGTTCGATAAATGGATGATAATGTTCCCGGGCCAAAACGCCACCCTTATCTAGTGCGAACTCCTGCGTTTTGGGTTTTTCGTGAGCGACCTGAAATGTGACTATTACAGCCAAAATAATTATGATGACCGGAAAATAATTGCCCGTATATATGAGAACTAGCGAAAAAACGATTGCCATCAGTCCGATCAGAAGCGACCAGTAAGGACTTTTTTCAAAAGTATAATAATCCGGTGCCTTCCATCGTAAAACCGCCGCGCTGTCAAAGATATCGACGGTTTTCTTTTTCAACTCACCGGCCGGTTTTTTTACCTTTTTTTCATCCTCTTTTTTTGCCATTTTCTAAATTATATCACCAACTTGGCAAATAGTAATCGAAATTAATTTGTAAAATACCCTCTTGCTTTCTACCTAGAACAGACCTCAGAACGGTCGCGTTTAACAAATTATCCGCTTTCGACCCCGCCTCCCTCTCCGCCTAATCGGCGGATCAGTCCGACCTTAGATTCCTGCGGTTCCCAAATAATTTTCACCACACCCTTGCGGGTGTATTGAAAATTCTGGTACGGCGCTTAGCGCCGTTTGTATTACGCTGAGCGTGGTACGCCCAGCCCCACTTCGCTTGCAAACAAGCTTCGAGGGGCAAGTGCGACACAAGTTTTTCGACTTTTCTAATGCCGCATAGCCTCTGGCAACGTGGCATGGTACGCCCGGCAGGAATCGAACCTGCATCGTAGGCTCCGCAAGCCTATATTCTATCCGTTGAACTACGGGCGCGTAAACTAGTTGTTAGTTGGTTAGTGTTTAGTTGTTATGGAACACTTAATCATACTGTATTAGTTGTTAGTGTTTAGTTTTTAGTGTTTAGTCGTTAGGGGGAAGAGTCGTATATTAGTGTTTGATTGTCAGGGAGAACTGAGTTATATGATATTAGCTGTCAGGGGACAATTACGGCATTTCAAAGTTCTGTGACTGGCTAATCTTATCTAATAATTGTCATTTAATCAATCATCATTTTTACAAATTCAAAACCTTCAAACCTCCTTAATTATCTTAACCAAAACTAACCTAAAAATTGGTTTGTAACAAAAAACAGTGAGATAATGTTCAAAAAGTATTTAACTCTATAAACGGCATTGGATTTGCCGCATATTCGCTAACGCCCACTTGACTTGCCTAATTGCTAATAACCAGATAGCACTTGGGCAAGACAATAAAGGTTCTAGGCTTGGGCTTTGTAGATTTGGATCGCGGTGTTTTTTAGTTCAACAATATTATAGCAAATTGCTTGCGCGATTGCGCAAAAGATTGAGTTTTTGAGTTATTTTGTTATATTTACTTCTGTATTGGAGAGGTCGCATAGTTGGCCTAGTGCGGAGGTTTGCTAAACCTCTAGGGGGATATTTCCCCCTCAAGGGTTCGAATCCCTTCCTCTCCGCCAAGAATCACATTTCCTGCTATAATTTAAAAAATATAGGAGGCATATGACAGACGATAAAAATACTCCGGAAGCACCAGCACCTGTTTCGCCGGCACCATCAGGCAATGGCAAATCAGGTAGCAATAAAACAATAACGATTGTGGTGGTTGTAATTGCAATCTTGGCAGTCGGCGGGTGGCTAGCCCAGGGTTATTTTGCGCGCATAGCCGCCAAAAACACGACCGAAAGCATCATCGGCGGCCTTACAGGAAGTGATGTTGAGCTCGACTCAGAAGGCAATGTGGCAAAAGTTACCACAGACGATGGGTCGTTTGAAATGAACCAAACAGCCAAGTGGCCTTCTGATATGCCCGCGGAAGTTCCCGAGTTTACGGCAGGGGTTATCGAATCATCGGCAAAATCAACTGCCACCGGAAGCGCCGGATGGACAATATCGTTTAAGTCGGTACAGACCGGCGCCTACAGCAGCTATAGGGAACAATTACTGGCAAAAGGTTGGAACGAGACTGGCACTTACGAATCAGACGCAAAAATGACCAATATGGAAAACGACAAATACTATCTGATCTTCACAACCGAGGAGACCGATTTCACCGGCTCACTTATGGTTTCTACCAAGCAATAAAATAACGTAAAGCGTAAAACTAAAAACGTATAACTACAGTTCAAAATTAATAAGTACTAAGTAAGAATTGTAAGTGTTAAAACACTAGTCTTTGTCATCCACAGCACACTTGATGAGGGATCTTTTATTCAGGCTTCGCCTGAAATGTAATTACGAGCTAAAGCTCGTAGGTTTTTGCTAAGAACAGGGGCTTCAGTGTTGCGAAGGCCAGCCTCTATCCTTAGCAATCCAACCCTGGTCGACGCTTCATACCATGGTGCCGATTCGCGAAGTTAGTTTTTTTATTTTTAAATTTTGCTTTGTGGTTATACGTTATACGTTTTACATTATGCGTTAGTCCGTTGTGCATTTTTCAAATTTTGCTAATCTAAACTGGTGGTAAACTCTAGGAGGCAGATGAAACTAAAAACTATTAAATTAGCCTTGTTCTCGGCTTTGATCGCCCTGACCCTGGCTGGCTGCACAAACAATAAAGAGGAGAATAAGACCGTGGACACAAATACTACAAATCAAACATCCGACCAAACCGTCACCATCAAAACCGCAAAAGGTGACATCGAATTTGAGCTATATTCCGATGTGGCGCCCAAAACAGTAGAAAATTTTGTCAAAAAAGCCAGGGAAGATTATTACAAGGGTCTCATTTTCCACCGTGTTGAAGATTGGGTAATCCAGGGCGGCGATCCCGATGGCAACGGCACGGGCGGCGGGGATCAGGCAACCGAGCTCTCGGACAAGGATTTTAAGGAAGGCAGTGTCGGCGTTGCCCGCGCAGGTGATATAAATGTCTCAAATGATAGCCAGTTTTTTATCTGTACCACAGATTGCAGTTTCCTGACCGGTCAGTACACCATTTTCGGTCAGGTTACCTCCGACATGGACATAGCCAAAAAGATCGCAATTGGTGATAAAATCGAATCAATAGAAATAAAATAAAAAATGGGCGAAGCTAACAAAATTGATTACGATGATCCCGAGATAAAACGTCTAATGACCGAGCATCTGGATGGCACTGTTCGTGTTCTTCCCAGCGGTTTTGCAGCTGATTATCAAAACAAATGGGCGGGTCCGCTGACGATGGAAGGAATCGGCTTTGAGATGTTTGACGAAAACGGGATCAAGCCATTACTTGCCGCCAAGCCGACATACGACGAATGGCTAAAGGGCGATCGGCAAGCGTCGCAAAACGCAAATTTAGATGGACTAACCGAGATTCAAAAGCAAAATATCGCCAAAGTCGATGACCTTGCGCAAAAATACAACAAAGAAATCACCGATACTACAACAGAAAATTTTGACGAACAAAAATTTGAAAGCCTAAAAGAAATCAGCCGCGAAGCGGTTGAAATAATCACAAAAGCGAATGATCAAGCCTAAAGCGCTTATTTTCGATGTGGACGGAGTTTTGACCGATAATTTTGAGCTTCATGAGGCGGCTTGGATTGATTTTGCCAAAAAAATATCCGTCAAATCCGAACCCGACGAAATAAGAAAAATTATTTTTGGCAGACGAAATAAAGAGGTCATGGATACGGTTTTCGGTCGCCATCTGGTCTCGGGGCAAATCGAAGAGCTTTCGGATCAAAAAGAAGAAGTCTATATGCGCTTGGCACGCGGTAGACTCAAGCCGCTTGAGGGGTTGGTTGAATTTTTGCACGCAGCAAAAGATCAAAATATTCCAATGGCCGTCGCAACCTCTTCGCCTCGCAAGGTTTTGGACTTTACCTTAAACGAGCTGGGGCTTAACGATTTTTTTCCGAAAGTTAAACTATCCGCCGAGGATGTCAAAGAAGGCAAACCTTCGCCGGAAATATTTCAGCTCGCCGCCATCAGGCTATCGCACCAGTGCGAAGAATGCTTGGTTTTCGAGGATTCCATCCCCGGTATTCGCGCTGCCCTCGCCGCCGGATGTGCGGTTGCTACGCCTCTGACAACATTGACCGAGACCGAAGCCAAACACGAAAATCCCGACATGATTTTCAAAGATTTTGCCCAAGAAAAGATTGTGAAAATTCTAGAAACCAACAACCAACAAGGAAGCAATAATCAAACAAACTCCAAATAATCAAACACGCAAACCTTTTGATCTTGAAGAAAGATCTACAAAGTTTGCAATATCTGTTATAAAGTTGTGCAAAAGCTTAAAAATGGATGCTATTAATTTCAGGGTGATTAGCCAACTTGTTGGTTCAGCAGGATCTATCGGTGCAAATTACCGAGAGGCCAATGATTCACTGGGAAAAAAAGATTTCCTCCATCGATTAAGAATATCGAGAAAAGAAGCTAAAGAAACTATCCATTGGCTTACGATACTTTTGGCCGCAAACCCCTCGGCAAAAACAGACATAGAGGTGATTAACAACGAAGCCGTAGAGTTAAGAAATATTTTGTCAGCAATTATAAATAAGAGTGTTTAATATGTTTGGATTTTGTGATTTGTTTGTACCTTGTATCTTGTTGATTGTTACTTGAGGAATATTTTTATGAAATTTGAACAAAAAATATCTTGTATAGTCCCCGCCTACAATGAAGAAACAAACATCGGACGCGTCCTAAAGGTTATAAAAAAGATCAAATGGATAGATGAGATCATTGTTGTTGATGATGCCTCAATCGACAAAACCTGCGAAGTTGTAAGAAATCACCGCTTAAGTAACCTCAGGCTAATTCACCACGAAAAGAACATGGGCAAAGGGGCAGCGATGGTAACTGGCGTGAGAAACGCGGGACACAGTCTCTTACTATTCGTAGATTCAGATTTGCTGGGTCTCACCGAACTGCATCTTTTGCAAATTCTCTCGCCCATTATTTTTACCCACGAAGCAGACCTATCTTTGGGTGTTTTTGCACTCAAAAATCTGGGCAAAAATACAACAACCAAATTTGCCAATCGCATGTTTCCCGCGATCACCGGGCAAAGAGCGATTTGGAAAAAGAGTTTGCCCGAACTTGAAAAATTGTCCGCAAGTCGCTACGGCGCAGACTTGCTAATAACGAAAAATGTCCCCAAACCGCGCAGGGCGGTCGTAAAGCTCAGCGGTCTTTCACAGGTCAAAAAAGAAGAAAAGACGGACGTTGTTTTAGAAGCTCTCAAGGCACGATTCAAGATGTACAAAGAAGTTGCTGCTGCACTGAAAAAATAATAATTGCCAGCCGTAAGATAGAAATAAGGGCGAATCGGCTTGGGGGCCGACTCACCCTGTGTTCTCTGCGAGGAACGATCCTCGGTCGCGAGGTGAGAGCCGAGTACAAAAGTGCTCTCGCGGATTCCTCGTGACCTAGAGCTCGGTTAGTCCTTGTCTGTCTCGCGAAGAGCAAGGGCTAGCCGAGCCAGCTCGCCGACCTCCATGTCGGCGAGCTTTTGGTTACAAAGAATAAACCACCAGCGTTAGCTGGTGTGTACGTTTTATGGCAACGCC
>CAZIOI010000035.1:0-5890 GCA_964540855.1 uncultured Candidatus Saccharibacteria bacterium | reverse complement strand
TTACTGCCGGCAAGATAGATACCGCCTGCCCTCAGGCTGGCGGTAGTTCATTTGTATCGGGGCGGAGGCTGGCGATGAGTCGCCGTAGACCCTCCGCGTCGTTTGCCGCCACCATCTCGTTGACGGTGGCAGCAAACTCCATATCCCCGTCAGGCTCGACCGAGTGGCAACACTCAGTTGAGGGACGCTCGGGTAGCCGGTTCTCATTCATCGAGATCCAACTCCCAGACCATCCGATCTTGCTCGCAAACAAATCGAGCGATGATCGGAAGGTCTAGCGCCTCGATCATCTGCTGGACCGACTGCTCGAGGATTGCCAAGTCCTCGTCGCGACTAAACTTCAGCCGCGGGAGATCAGCGTACATCCCCCCGAGCAGCCCCAGCAACTCTGTCGCTGGAGAGTCCAGCGCCACCTTAACTACAGGCGGCACAGAAGATTGTCGCCCTCTGCGCCTATCTCCGGCCATGGAGATGGCAAGAGCTACTATGCCCTCGAGCGTACCGAGGGCGCGCGGGTTGGATTGAGCGATAGTTAACACAGACACCGCAAAACTCTCCCGCTCGGCGCGAGCTACGTCCGGCAGCTCGCGCGTCATTAGATCGTCGACCCAGATGTCAACATGGGCCCATGCCCAGTACAACATCCGAGCCTTGGCGCAGAACTCTTCCTGCGCCTCACCGGTCAGCACACTGTACTTCTTCGAGAAGTACAGCGTCGCGAACGACACGTCCACTCGCTCAGCCAGTGCCGCGTGGCAGAGCTCGTGGACGGCGTCCACGAAATGGACGTCGCCAGGCTTGACGGACTCCAGCGACGGGGCAAAGACCTCGTGGGTCTTCGCCGCTGGATCGCTGGCGATCCGGCAAGTACGTTGCTCGGGGGCGACGAGATACTCCACCGGCCAGTTAAGCCGGAGCTTTCTCTCGTATTTCCCGAGCCAAGGCGCTTGAAACGCCTCCATCTCTCACCTCCTTGGGTGAGTGAGTTGTTTTTTTTCCTCCTCCAACAAATTTGTCGTTGGGAAAGGAAAGAAGGAGGCGACCGCGGTTTGATGCACGGTCGCTTCTTCTGTTATACTAATTCGTTTTGTCTCTATCTCGGATAGACACTAAGTTAGAAACAATCTAATATCAAAGCAGATGTTGGTTATAAGAACATTACAATTTTACGCAGCATATCCTTGTGAGCTGTATAGTTAGACAAAAATATTCTAGGCTCGAGTAGTAGGGTGCCCCGCCTGTCCAATGAGGATGGCGGGGCACTGGTAGGAGGAGGATAGCGGCAAAAGCCGCTTGACCCAGTCTCGGTTGATTTAACAACCAAGATCGGGTTTCTCCGCTCTCCTCCTCCGGAGAAAGCGGATAGGCCTTTGCCGATGCTTCTCCCATGGAAAAGTCACCTGCTTTTTTCACGATCATCGCTAAAGCCAAAGCGATGATCGCTATGCTCGTCTCGCTGTCACCTTGGGGGTGATAGCGGTTTACCACCGTATTATAGGTAGATGGACCCGAGCAGGCCCAACAGGGCTTGCACCCTGTTACCGGACTCAAACTTCAAGTCCGGTAAAGGATGCCCCACTTCGCTAGTGGGGTTAAGAAAGCGGGGAAACTCCTATGTGGAACTTCCCCTTGTACAATCACTGGGGAAAATTACAAGAGCTCGCGAACGGCCTATATATAATAGGAATTGATTGTTCGTGAGCGCACGCCCCCTCACCTTACGACCCGTCGCAGTATCCTAATTTAGGAATATGCAAACAGGTCGACAAGATGAAGGGATCGTGCCGTACTACGTAATGTATCTATTTGTCAAATTACACTTACAGAAGCTTTGCTTGTTGTTTCTCTTCGCTAGAAGCTTCAGAGGACCGCAAGCCGTTCGCATGTATTCATCAGTTCTGCTTTTGTAAGGTGCTCGTTACGTTTGTCATTTCAGGTTTTTCAGCGTAACACGGCATAATAACATATCCTCGCTGGTTTGTCAAGGGTTTATGACATATATTTTCATGTAACAAAATTTATATAGAAATATTTATTTAAATATTGAATCTAAACAACGACTAATTATACCTTAAATCCATTGCTGTTTATATATTACTGTCAAAGTTTATTGACAATAATTAAAATTATTGTTAGAATTTGACCACTATGAAAAATGATCAAAAAACAAGCGAACTTGGGCGCTATAAGGATCTGCTAAGGAATGCGGGGTTAAGCGAAAAAGAGACCTTGATCTTCAATTACCTGCTGGAAAACAGCGAATCGGGCGCAGGAGACATCATAAGGAGCGTAAACCTAAAGCGCGGTGACGCATATAACCATATCTACTCCTTATTAGAAAAGGGGCTTATTTCAAAAAGGACCGTAAACGGCAGGATGAGATTTTATCTCGAGCCCCCCACCAATCTCGAGAATTATATTGAAAATTGCGCTAGAGTTATTCTGGAGGTGCAAAAAGAACTTCAGGCGGTTATGCCCACACTTCTTTCTACTTACAACCTTTCTTATCACAAACCAGGAGTAAAGGTGTTCGAGGGGGAGGAGTCGGTTAAAACCGTCCTAGAAGACACATTGAAGGCAAAATCCGATATTTTGGCGTTTATCGATGCAGAATCAATTATCAGGTATATTCCGAAACTTAACTCCTGGTATGCCAACGAACGCAAAAAGACCCAGAAAAACAAACTCAACCTTGTTTTTGACTCGAAGTTTAACAGGGAATACTTTGCGAGACATTCCTATCAGTTTACTGACAACAGGTTGATTCAAACTGAAAAAAACCTGTTAGGCGTAAGCTTGCATATTTATGACGACACGGTCTCATTTATGACCCTTAAATCAAATGTCAAAATAGGTGTGATTATTGATGATCCGTTAATAGCGAATATGATGAGATCACTCTTTTGGGCTATGTGGAATATGGCCAAACCAACGGTTGGTTGATCATCCTTCAGGTCACTCCTGAAATACACCTTGATTTTTTGGTTCAAAGACAGAATATTTAACCATACTATTTTTGGGGTGTCTGAAGAATCGAGTCATCACGTTACCTCGAGCAAGCTGGTCCTTGAGATTGACAACAAATTTTTCATAATCCTCGGGCGACAGGTGATCGTGCCTAAATACGGTTATTTGCCCGACTTTTCCGCCGGTTTTTTCAGCTTCTACCAGTTGATCTTGCCCCATTTGCCAAGAAGTATATGCATTATTTTCCCGGTCATTTCTGTAAAGATCAAATAACGCCTCTCCTGTTCCAGCCACATCCTCGGTTAATCCGCTGACCACAAAGCCTCCCCTTGGACTGATATAGAAACCGGAAACGTCTTGCATAGGTGATGAGCTGGCAACGATGGTATTATCAGCTGCCTTGGACGAAATAATTTTTTCTACCATCCAGCCACCAAAAGATCCTCCTCTTGCACTCGGGTGGATGTTAAACGAGCCGAAGTAAACTCCTTGGGGAGTATTTTCCAAGCGCATAAAGCCCGCTATCTTACCTTCAACTTTCAAAATATAAAATTCGTTATTATCGGAAGATAATCCATCTATGATGCCCTGTATGGCAACGGGCTCCAGTTTTCTCATACAGCCTGCTATCAATTCTGCCTCAGGCGCAGTTGGGTCTGGCGGCTGTGTCCAATTGTTACGCGCGATTTGCAGCATAATTTCACTATCATTTGCGGAGATTTGGGGACCGGTCAAGATTGTCAGTTCTACGCCGTACAAGTATTCCGGCGCAACTTCTTGCCCCGATTCTCTTTGCACCCTGATCGCTTCCTTGTAGATCGACAAAACGGCATCATGTGCCGCCAAACTATCTAGCATTTCTTTATTGATTGGCGATTTTACGCCCTGCGGTGCTTGTTTGTCCGGCAATTCTTCTGCTGACGGACTGCTCAAAACTGATAGCAGGATTTCCCGCCCTTCGTCGAGAATCTTTCTGGCGATTTTCTGTGTTTGCTCGTCGCTGAAAGCACTGGTTTTTGAAACACCTGAAGATAATTTTTTAAGCAAATTCTCTATCGAGAGATACCCGTCAACAATTGACGAATATTTTTCAAAAACCGGCCTGCTTTCATTTCCCAAATTCTCTGCAATCGCAATGACGCTTTCTCCCATCGATATGTCTTGCGAGCAAGACAAAAAAGCGTTTAAAATGTCGCGTGCGAATGATCGATTTGCCGATAATACCTGAGACAGCCTTTCAAAATGCTCTGCATCCGTCTCTGTAAGGAATTTTATGAGATTTACCTGGGCAGCAAAACTTATTTCGCATAGGTCTATGTTGCCGAGCCGCTGTTCTATCTCATGTCGTATTCCCGGTCGTAAAAGAATTTGAACTAACGAAGTTAATTCGTGCCTTGTCCCAAAGGGATTAATTTTGGAATCGCCAGATAACTGCTGAACCCTCAGAAAGTTGAGTTTACAGTATTGGCTTTCTTCTTGTTTAGCAGAATCCTTCGCCAGCGCGTCAATGCGACTAATTAAAAGGCTTATATTTGCCGATAATCTATCGAGATATGAAAAATACATTGCCACAAACTCTGCAATTTCATTTTCAATCCGCTCTCGTTCTGAGGAAAAAATATCCTCAGCCTCACTCGCATCTATACGACCTTCCTTGATTTGTTGTTTGAGATCGGTGTAAAGATTTGCAAGACCGATATTTGCCTCCTTTACATATCCTCTGCTCAAGACAAACTCCCCATATTCATCTTCCGAGAGTATCCCTATCTGTTCCGCAAGGTATCCTGCTTGATCTTCGGGCAAAACTCCTGCCAGTTCCATCATTTGCGGCAAAACCTCGTCGACGATAAAATCAATAAACTTCTCATCTTTTATTCGTGGTGGTTGCTGTCTGGTAAGTAATATTCCATTTTCCAGACGTCTTAGAGTTTTTTGCGACAAAGACGGGTCTAAACCTTCAATTTCTTCCTTATCGCAGTGGGCATAATAAGCTGGCATAGCCGAATGATCGAAAATTGCAACTGTGTCCGAGGCCACAAAGGCCATCTCACAACTGAGCGAAAGCGGTACATCCGCAGTAATTCTTCTTTGAAGATATTCACTCTCTTCCTTCGTATGTTTAGGCAACTGTTCGGCTATTCGCGAATCCTTGGGGTCGCCATAAAATTTTACAAATGTAAATGTTGGTCGATCTGATTCTCTGGCGACTATTTTGTGATAAGCTCCTGTGGCGATTGACACGAACGGTTGGTCTGCCCGAGCCGCGACTAATTCGACTAATTTATTGCAGTTTTCAAATGCCTCGGACGCCCAACTGTAATTAGCTAGAGAGTTTACAGACACGGTTTTTAGCATATCGATAACGTCTATTTTTGTAGGTATCGGAAGCTGACTTATGGATTCCGATACTGCCAAAATAGTGTCACTGGAGCAAAAAGACATACTATAAGTTATTTCACCAACTAAAGCAGCCCCAAAAGACCGCTGGATCTCTGGAACGCGTGTCAGTTTAGATGCAAGTTCTAGCTGTTTTGCAAGAGGTATTCGGCTAAATACACATGGGGTATATGAAAAATAAGTCTCTCTGATGTGTGACAAATTTGTGACCAAATTGTCTCGTTTTTCCTGGCTGCTGTCAGATTCGATTGCATCTTCGAGTATGTTTTCAAAGAGTTGTTCTATAAAAGCAACAGCGTCTTCGGTTTCCCTTCCACTCAAACGGTTAGCCCCAGTTTTGAACTCTTCATTGTTTGTCTCACTCGGCTGATCAAAAAATTCCTCTTTAGTTCTCATATGAAAATGATAGCTCAGAACCTGGGAGCGAACAAGTTATTGCTACAGTATTTTTATTGTTTTGCGCCGAGGCTAATTCTTACGATTTCACAAAAAGTGAAAATTGGCGGTGTTTTTTGGACGAAGTTCG
>CAZIOI010000034.1:0-6511 GCA_964540855.1 uncultured Candidatus Saccharibacteria bacterium | reverse complement strand
ATTTCTTTGTCTCTGGAAAATAAAGTTTCGTTTTCAAGGTGTTTTAGAATATCGAGATATCTGTCGCGATGTTTCTCTTCTACTTCGCCAATTTCCTTAAATACCTCGGCAATTTGAGACTGTTTTTCGTTTATCGCAGTTTTTTCAAATTCGGGATACATTTTTTTGGTTTCGTGATCTTCACCCTCGGCGGCAATTTTAACGTTTTCTTTTGTTGGTTTAACGTGGTCAATCGAGACTCTGATGCTGGCGCTTACGTTTCCGTTGACAAACTCCAGCAGTCTCTCAGCATGCTCCATTTCATTTGCAGCAGTTTCTTCAAAAATTCTTGCGATCCCTTCATAGCCATCCTTGCGCGCTCTGATCGCAAAAAAAGAATATTTGTTTCTTGCTAACGACTCTCCGGTAATCGCTGCAAGTAAATTCTCTTGCGTTTTCATAAAGCTCCTTTTGTTTTTTACGTTTCCCTATGAGATAATCTATCATAATAAATGGAGGGGAAAAAGTGCAAGAAGACAAGATTGTAGAGAAAATCGCTGAGACGCCGGCAAAGGCTCTAGACGGCGTAATCTCTGCCACCCAAAGGGCAACTAAAGTTATTAGTTCCAATAAACCTGTACAAAAGGCAAAGGAATATTGGGAGATTTTGGGTCCGGGATTGACAACCGGAGCATCTGACGATGACCCGTCCGGTATTGCAACATATTCTCAAACAGGCGCACGCTATGGTTTCCAGCTACTTTGGCTTTCAGCTTTCACTTTTCCGCTCATGTCGGTAGTTCAGGAAATGTGCGCGAGAATTGGTTTGGTAACGGGTAGGGGACTAGCGGCAAATATCAGGAAAAATTTTTCTAAAAAAGTTCTTTATCTGGTCGCATTTCTTTTATTTGCGGCAAATTCTTTTAACATTGGCGCTGACCTTGGGGCGATGGCGAAGGCGACGCAACTGCTTGTGCCAAAAACTAATTTCGCGGTTTTGGTCGTTGGGTACACGATTTTCTGTTTGTTTCTGGAAATATTTTTGACATATAAAAACTACGCAAAAGTCTTAAAATGGCTAGCGTTAGTGCTCTTTTCGTATGTTTTTTCGACACTAAGTATCAAAGGTTTAGATTGGGGCGCGGTTTTACATAGCACAATATTGCCTTCCATATCCCTAGACAAAGAACAAATCATTCTGATTTGTGCGATCCTAGGCACAACGATATCCCCATATCTTTTCTTCTGGCAAACTTCTCAAGAGGTGGAAGAGGAGATTACGTCAGGACAGACAACTTTGAAGGCGAGACAAGTAGTTGATAAAAAGCAAATAAAAGACATGCGAACAGATGTTTGGTCCGGAATGTTTCTCTCTAATCTGGCGATGTTTTTCATAATTGTTGCTTGCGCCGGCACGTTGCATATGTCCGGAATCACAAACGTCAATACTGCCGAAGAAGCCGCTACTGCGCTTCGACCCTTTGCCGGAGATTTTGCTTATCTTTTATTTGCGGTCGGAATAATCGGCGTCGGTCTCTTGGGTGTACCTGTTTTGGCTGGTTCGGCTTCATATGCTATCTCTGAAGGTTTGGGGCTTAGTGGTGGGCTGAACAAGAAACTTAAACAGGCGTACGCTTTTTACGGTGTCCTCATTATTTCTATGCTAGCGGGCCTGGGTATGAATTTTATAGGACTGGATCCAATAAAGGCTCTGGTTTACAGCGCGGTTTTTAATGGAATTAGTGCGCCCGTAGCGCTTGCGCTAATCGTTCTGATCGCTGGTAATAAAAAAATAATGGGTGAGCACTCAAATGGATTTTTCAGCAAGACTTTTGGCTGGATAACGGTCGGTCTCATGAGTGTTGCCAGTATAGCAACCCTTTATTCTCTGTTTGTCTAGTTTGTTTTGGTTTTTTTGGCGATTCGATCTATGGCGATAATGTATGCGGCCAGTCGTAGGTTGCACTTGTATTGTTTTGCAACTTTCATGGTTAACCGTAGTGCGGATTTCATTTTTGATTTTATATGTTCGACTGCCTCTTCATATTCCAATTTTTCGCCCTCGACATTCTCTCTCCATTCAAGATAACTTCCCAAAACTCCTCCAGCGTTAGCCAAAATATCCGGAACGACTAGCACTTTCTTTTTTGCCAAAATGCCTTCGGCATCCTGACTGATTGGGTGATTTGCCATCTCCACGATCACTCGGGCTTTAATTTTTGCGGCGTTCTTTGCTGTAATCTGATCACCGATTGCTGCGGGGATGAGGATATCGACATCTTGCTCCAGAACCTCTGTGGCACCTATACCCACACAATCTGTTGACTCGCCGTGTACGTCGCAAAAACACACATCCGACAACTTTCCGCCCTTGCTTCTGTGTTTGTAAGTTTTGTGATAATCAAGACCGTCTTCGTGATTTATGCCGCCATCGACATCGGCAATTGCGACAATTTTAAAACCCATATGATAAAGGTGGTGGGCAATATGCATGCCAACATTGCCAAAGCCCTGAATTGCCACAGTAGTTTCCCGAGGCTTTTTACCGAGAATTTTCGGTATTTCATCAACAATTGCTGCGCCGCCCAGTCCGGTTGCCTCATCCCGAACCTTTATTCCGCCGTCTGAGAATGCCTTGCCCGTGATTACCCCGGGTTCGCTATGACCGACAACCGACTCGTATTCCTCTCTAAACCATTTCATAATTTTTGGATCGGTGTTCATATCGGGTGCGGGGACGTCTTTTTTTTCGCCAATGACATCAGAGAGCGCTCCGGCGAATTTTTTTGTTAATCGTTTGAGTTCTTGTTTAGAAAGGTTTGATGGTGATACCTCGATACCGCCCTTGCCCCCGCCAAACGGAATGTCGATCACGGCAGTCTTGAGACTCATTAATCCGGCCAAAACCTTCACTTCCTCTAGGTTTACTTCATGATGGTAACGCAAACCGCCCTTGTATGGTCCTCGGGAATTATTATGCTGTACTCTGAATCCCTTAAATATTCTTGTTTCGCCGGAGTCCATTTTAACGGGGAGGTTTACTTCGATGATTCTTTGCGGTTCGCTAATCTGCTTAACAACTCTCTCGTCGAGATTAAGTTTTTTGCCCGCTTTACGAATCAAATCGTCAATTTCTTGATATGACATTCAACCCTCCTTTTTGCTTATAAAATTGTTTTAGCTCACTTTCTATAAAAATGCAAAATTTGGTACAATTGATTCGGAGGTTATTTGGTTACAAGAAAGCTGTTGGTTTCACTGGCTCTTTTTCTGGTTTGTAGTCTTTTTGTTATGCCAAATTCGGCACAGGCGGCAAATTCTGTAACTTTGACTATCAATCCCTTCTCTGACTCTGACGCAGAAGATACCCACAACGCTACACAATGGGTAGTGCGTGATGGCGGATCAACCGCCTATGACTCCGGTACTGATACCACCAATTTGACGTCTATAACGATTGCAGGAACGTTTTTTGTTGATGGCACTACATATTACTGGAAGGCGCGTTGTCGAGACCAGCATTTTTATTGGAGCGCATATTCGGACGAAGTCAGTTTTGTCTATGACGATGGAGCTACCCCAACCCCGACTCCCACTCCAACACCGACCCCGACCCCCACTCCAACTGCGACTCCCTCATCGACGATAACGTCGACACCGACGCCGGTTTCTACGAGCACTGTTACGGCTGCGACCTCTGCGACGGATTCCCCATCATCTACAGCTACAGCGACAACAACCACTACCGTCACGACGACTGTGAGCGCAAGTGCCACGATTACGGTTACCAATACAATCACGCTTTATCCTGATCCATCGGCAACCATATACCCATGGGAATCGCAAACGCCTGTTCTTTACTCTACCAGCTCTACCCCTAGGTGGGGCAGCAGTTCAACGCCTCCCTCCATATTTAGGCGTAAATACACGCCGGGAGTTGATTTAGTTGCCGGCATTGATCCGGTATATCCAAAGGTGATTTTTGCTTCAGCGTCTCTGGTAGCGGCTACTATGGAAACTTTTTCAGGTCTTTTGTTCGGATCAAGATTTATTGGCAGTATATCGGCGTTTTTCAGTAAATTTTTCCGTCTTATTCCTTGGCGTAGGCGCAAAACGAAATGGGGCTATGTCTATGACTCAATTAGCAAAAGTCCGATCCCCGGAGTTCAAGTTAGATTGTATTCCGAACCTGATGGAAGGTCTCGCCAAGTCCAATATACTCAAGATGACGGATCCTTCGGCTTTGTCGTGCCAAACGGTTTGTATTCGTTGACTGCCTTGAAGGAATATTACAGTTTTCCTTGTACCATCTTGCACAGCAAGAAGGATGGACTTTACGAAAATCTTTATTATGGCGAGGAACTTGAAATCGGTCTTCATAAAAAGGAAAACGAAACGGATGAATTCAAGTTAAGTATTCCGCTTGACCATACAAAAAATAATGCTGCCGAACTGGTTGGAGCAGACATGATGATGAAGGTTCGTAAGTTTTTTGACGTTATCAGAATGCCAATATTGATAATTGGCACGGCATTCACAATTTTTCTGGTTATAAGATTTGACTATATATACGACCTGTTCCTATTGGCACTTTATGCGGTGATCTGGTTTTACGAGATATATAGCAGATTCAAGCCACGAACTTATGGACAAGTCACAGACGAGCTTGGTCGAGGTCTCGCTTCGGCTATTGTCAGGGTTATGAATACTTCCGGTAGAGTGATCGCGACTACCGTTGCCGGCGAAGACGGACACTTTAGAGTATCGCTCGAAAAGGGGACATTCATTTTTGAAGCAACCAGGGTTGGCTATTCGAGATCGCGAACCGGCCTTCTGGTCTATCATAAACCGGGTGATTTATCAAAAGTCGATATCAAAGTATCAAAAATTAGCAGGCAGCAGAAATCTTAATCGATAAGTTTTAGGAGGGAAATGAAATCAGCTATCGTATTCGGCGGCTCCGGTGCCATAGGGTCAAGGGTTGCAAAGGATCTAAAGAAAGATGGCTATGGCGTAGTCGTTGCAGACGTAGTTGAACCCAAGCGAGACACCGGCGATTTTTTTGTAACCTGCGATGTTACAAACGAAGTCGATGTTAAAAGAGCAATCCTTTATGTTCAGGAGAAATTTGGCTCTCTTGATGTTGTTGTCAATTGCCATGGAATGTATATTGTCGAGCCTCTCGAAACAACAGAATTGTACAGTTTTCAAAAAATGCTTGACGTTAATCTAAAAAGCGCTTTTTTGATTTTTAAATCGGCGATTCCGATTATGAAGTGGCAAAAACGCGGCTATGTCATATCGGTTGCTTCGATGGCTGGTCTTAGGGGCAAAAGAGGGCAGAGTGCTTATTGCGCGAGCAAATTTGGTCTCGTGGGGCTGACGGAGGCGGTTTATGAAGAACTAAAAGGCACTAATGTAAGGATTTCTGCAGTCTGTCCTTCGTCCGTTGATACCACCCTGTTGCACAAACAGGTTAATTTACCAAGCGACGACATAGAGCAGCTTCTGAAACCCGAGGATGTATCTAGGATAATATTAGCTCTTGTGAATTCAAGCCCGAGGGTTAGGCAGAAAATAGTTCCCATAGAAATTGCCAACGACATAGATAAATTGGAAAGAAAACGTCTAAGCTAGAAATATTATTGACAAATTGTAAAGTACGCTTTACAATTGTCTCATGAGTAATCTTAAACACGTAGCTGTTTATCTAAAACAATATAGGGAAAAGAAAGACTTAACCCAAGGTGAGCTGGCTCATGAGCTTGGTGTCTCTAGGCAGTCGGTAATATCCTTGGAATCCGGCAAGTGTGTTCCGTCGGTAGCGTTGGCAATCAGAATCAGCCAGTTCTTTGGTGCGCCGGTTGAATTTATATTCAGCCCTCCCAGAGAAGAGAATTCCGGCATAGATAAATTTTTTGACCAGTTGGAAAACAGAATTACAAATATAAACAATGAAAATAAAAGAGGAGGTAATATGGTACGAGATCTTATGCCATGGTCTCCTCTAAGGGAAATGATGTCTCTTAGAGAGGCCATGGACAAATTTTTCGAGGAGCCATCCGCAGTAGGCTCCAAGGACGGCGGGTTTTTCCATCCTACCGTTGGTATCAGGGAAACGGACGACCAAATGGTCGTCGAGGTTGATTTGCCCGGCGTCAAAGAAGATGAGTTATCTATTGAGGTGGAGGACGAAAAACTCATTGTCAAAGGCGAAAGAAAACACCAAGATGAAATAAAAAGGGAAAATTACTATCATCTTGAGAGTTCTTACGGCTCGTTCTCTAGGGTTATAGGGCTGCCGGCGTATGTTGAGTCGGATAAAACAGATGCTCAGATGAAAGATGGCATCTTGACTATAACTATTCCAAAACTGCCCCAGAGAAAGCCAAAGAAGATACAGATTAAAACAAACCAGCAAAAAAAGTAATTAAGCCGGAAAAATAAAAATAGGTCGGGTCAAACCGACCTATTTTATTACAAAGAATAAACCACCAGCGTTAGCTGGTGTGTACGTTTTATGGCAACGCCA
>CAZIOI010000033.1:0-6586 GCA_964540855.1 uncultured Candidatus Saccharibacteria bacterium | reverse complement strand
GAAACCGCTGGCCTCGATATGCTAACTCCCCGCCAGCGCTTCATGACTATCATGGAGCAACACAACCACCTGCCGATCGAACGCACGTTCGGCGAGTCCTTCGGCAAGCTAGTGGAGAGAACGGCAGAGTATGGTAGGGACACCAACCGACCATACTGGGTCGTCGCGGTGAGAGGGCCGATGCCCAATCATATCGAGGCAGCGCTAGAGTACAGCGCGGCAAGGATCAGTGCCGATGAGCTATGTAGGATTATCCGCGAGCTTCTCAGGCGCTACTGATTCTACCGCCAAGTTTGCGAGAAAGCTCGGGGAGCTATGTAAGCTCCCCTCTCTTTTTTTGTAACACTATCACAGAAAAGAAATTTGAAAGAATTCATTCACTCTGTACATATATGTCGGCACAATTTTTCACCTTAAAATTGTCTTGAGAAGATTTAGCGAAAGAAATTTCCTCGGCAGGCTTAGGGCGCATCTTAAAGACTTTTATTGCGTGAATCTAACCATTTGGGTTTGGCGGTGAAAAATTCAATTGATATAATTTGATTAGAGTCTATTTAAAAATAAAGCCTGACAGATGCTAAAACTAATCAAATTTGTCCACACGATAATATTTTTGATAATGGCCGGTTCGGTTTTCTTTATAGTATATTGCGGGGTAGTAGGTTTGTCCGGATTGCCACTCAATATTGCACTCGGACTAATTGCACTGGAAGGAATAGTTTTCTTCGGTAATGGTATGAAATGCCCGCTGACAAATTTGGCGCAAAAATACGGCGCCGAAAAAGGTTACGTCTTTGATAGCTTCTTCCCCGAAAAATGGACTCGTTACACTTTTCCGGTTTTTACATCGATTCTATTATTAGGTCTAATTCTGATACTGATCAGATGGCTTAGGATCGTCCTATAGTTCCGCGCAATTATTTACATCCCCTCTTACCTTCTGTAAGATATGGGGGAGGTGAAAATGATAAATATTGATCTAAAAAACATTGAACAGGCGCCCGATGATTGGAACGAGGTGTTTGATTATAGAGAAGATTTGTACGCTCTAATCCCAAAGCTCGAAAAATTCGCCAAATACAATAAACTTGTCGTAATCGGCAATGGCGGATCAATCACATCTTATGATGCGTATTATGGAGCTCTAAACCCCCAGAAAGAATCGGCGACCATCTGGACAATGGAGCCAGATTATATCGAAAAGATTCAAAAGAAATTTAAATCCGAAGACACGATCGTGATTGCTATTTCGAAATCAGGTAACACTCTCGGGCTAATCGAGGCGCTAGCGGCATTTAGCGATTATGATATTCTGGCTGTCACGAACCCAGAGGAAGGGACACTTTCGCAAATGGCAAAAACAATGGGTTGGGAAATAATCCCCCACCCCCCTATCGGTGGAAGATTCTCCGGCGGGACATCTTCGGCGTTTGTTCCATCCCAATTAGTCGGCATAGACACTAAAAAGGTTCAAAACGGTATGATTGACGGCTACAAAATGAAGGATTTAGCCTATTCCCTATCAAAATACTATTTTGAGCTTGAAAAACAGGGTTATAACGAAGTTTATGTCCCTATATATTCCGAAGCGCTAAGATCGTTTCAAAACCTGATAGTCCAGTTGATGCACGAGTCAGCCTGCAAAGACGGCAATGGTCAAACATTTTACGCCGCCCTCTCGCCGGAGGCCCAACATCACACTAATCAGCGATTTTTGGGAGGCAAAAAGAGCGTAATAGGTACGTTTATAACCGTCAAAAACGCAAACAACGATCGCAAGATATCGCTGGACGAAAAAATCAAAGATATTCCATATAAATCCGGCACACTGGATGTTATTGACGGGTTGAGCCTTCAGACCGGCTTATTGGCGGAATACCACGGAACAAAGCTTGATGCTGATGAAAAAAACGTACCAAATGTTACAATAGAAATAGACAGGATTTGTGAAGAGTCGGTCGGCGAGCTTGTGAGTTTCTGGCACTTGGTAGCCTTTTACAGCTCGATAATGCGCGGAGTCAATCCGTTTGATCAACCCGCTGTCGAAAGAAGCAAAGATATAACATTGGAAGAAATCACCAAATCGCAATAACCACAATTAGGAGGGGCTGTGGACAAGATAGAGTCAATCAAGGCACGTGAGATTTTGGATTCCCGTGGCGAACCCTCTCTTGAAGTTGAGCTAACTACGCAAAATCACATCAGTGCAATCGCTTCAGTACCTAGCGGTGCATCTGTCGGGGCATACGAGGCGATCGAGCTTCGCGACAACGATCCTGCACGATACAATGGTCAAGGTCTGCTAAAAGCTATCTCAAATGTCGAAAAAATCATTGCTCCGGCACTGGTTGGCTTGGATATCGAAGATTTAAAATCCATTGATCAAGTAATGATTGATTTGGACGCAACGGCGCACAAGAGCAACCTGGGCGCTAACACCATACTCGCGATATCGGTTGCCGCTTGCAAAGCTGGGGCTGTCAAACAAAATGAGCCGCTTTTTGCTTACATTGCAAAATTAAGTCAAAATACGGCCGTAAAAATACCTATTCCCCTATTCAATTTCATAGAGGGAGCAAAGCACGCGGACAACAATTTACAGATTCAGGAATTTTTATCAATCGGCACAAAAGAAACATTCAAAGAAAATTATCGGGAGGCTTCGGAGGGTTTTCACAGGCTAAAAGATCTACTCAAAGACAGGGGTTTGACGATCGCCGTTGGTCACGAGGGCGGATTTGCGCCAACTCTTCCTTCCGATGAAGACGCATTGAGACTTTTGCAGCAAACAGGAGTTGTAAAAATAGGTCTGGATATGGCTGGCGTCATACCTAGGGGTGTTACATTGAACAAACTGGTTTCGACATATCAGATCGCAATGCTGGAAGATCCCGCCGAAGAAGACGATTTCGATCAATGGGCGGAGATAACTCAAACATTGGGAAAAGATGTTCTGATTGTCGCTGATGATATATTTTCATCCACTGTTAGCAGACTTGAGATGGGTCACGAGAGAGGTGTTGCAAACGCTGTTATCGTTAAGCCAAATCAAGTCGGAACGGTAACGGAAGCCATCGATTTTGTTCGTCTTGCAAAAGAAAAAGCGTATAAAGTTGTTGCGTCACATAGAAGCGGTGAGACCGAAGACAGCTTTATCGCAGACTTTGCGGTCGGCGTTGGAGCAGACTATGCAAAACTGGGTGCTCCATCGAGGGGAGAAAGGGTTTCCAAGTACAACAGATTGTTAAGAATCGAGGAAATTATCGCAAAAAATGAGTAAAGTCGCCTTAATAATTCTAGACGGCTTTGGGATATCTAGGGTTGAGGAGGGTAACGCTGTTTTATTGGCAAAAACGCCCAATATCGACCGCATTATTTCGAGTTATCCAAAGGCTCTTTTGAACGCTTCCGGTCAGGAAGTGGGTTTAGGTTGGGGTGAAATCGGAAATTCCGAGGTCGGACATACCAATATCGGGCTTGGAAGAGTCGTTTTGCAGGATTTACCGCAAATTGACAAATCGATCAGGGACGGCTCGATTGAAAAAAAACAGAGCATCGAAGAAATCAGAAAGCTCATATCACAGGATCAAACAAACCTTCATTTGATGTGTATTTTTTCCGATGGTGCCGTTCACGGCCATATCGATCATTTGATTGAATTTACCGAATTATTCAGACATTCAGCAGGATCAAACCGCATTTATTTACACTTATTCGCAGACGGCAGAGATTGTCCGGAAAAATCGATAGAAAAGTTTGTTAAAAAAATTTCCGGATATGTCAAAGACAATGTAACAATTGGGTCATTAAGCGGCAGGTATTTTGCCATGGATCGAGACAAAAACTACGATAGATTAAAGCTGGCGTATGATGCTATATTGGGAAAAAGCGCAAACAGGATAAACTCAATCGAAGAAGCTATAAAAGATTCGTACTCTAGAAATGAAACAGATGAGTTTATTACTCCATGCACGCTCGCGGATTATAAGGCGGATTTATCAAAAGATGTGTTCGTTTTTTTAAATTATAGATCCGATAGGGCAATCCAACTGACCAGAGCGTTTGTAGATCAGAAGTTCGAGGATTTTGATAGAGATTCTCAAGCGACAAATTTTTACACTATGACAACATACGACGACAATATTCCCGCAAAAGTATTATTTTCAAACATCGACTTAAATGACCCTAAGACTAATTCTATGGATAATCCACTACCAAAGATTATCTCGCAAAACGGTCTTACTCAATTTCATGTCGCAGAAACAGAAAAATTCGCCCATGTGACATACTTTTTTGCAGGCGGCGAAAAGCAACCATATGAAAAACAGGAAAATAAACTGATAGACTCGGCGAAAGTAAAATCTCACGATATGTATCCCCAGATGAGAGCGGCAGAGATCTCGCAAGAAATAATATCAGCAACAAAAAAGAACTTTGACTTTATATGCGCAAATTTTGCCAACGGTGATATGGTAGGTCACAGTGGCAATCTCGAAGCCTGTGTTGATTCTATCGAGTTTATGGACAACTCACTTGGTGAATCTGTCAAAGGCCTGCTCTCAAGCGGATATAGCGTTTTTGTGACAGCCGACCACGGAAATTGCGACGAGATGATTGACCTGAGAACAAAAAAAATTAACAAGGAACACACGCTAAATCCTGTGCCTTTTATATTTGCCACACCAAATAACACAGGTAGTTACAGCACAAAAGATGCGTTTTTTGAATCTGACCCGATCGGAATCTTGGCGGATATCGCGCCAACAATAATGTGTGAGCTTGGTTTGCCGATCACAGAAGAAATGTCAGGAATAGACCTAAGGGGGTCATTGTCATAATGAAAAATGTAGTTTTAGTGATTCTTGATGGTTGGGGTCACGGTCCAAGTTGGGGCGGTAACGCCATAACTATTGCGCAAACGACAAATTACGATCGTATATTAAGAAAGTTTCCAAATACATTAATATCCGCCTCGGGTATTTCTGTCGGACTCCCGGGTCACGAAGTCGGAAACTCCGAAGTCGGACATATGAACATAGGTGCCGGACAAATTGTTTGGCAGGATATTTCGATAATAAATAAATCAATTATAGACGGGAGTTTTTATAAAAACGAGGCACTATTAAACGCCATAGAAGAATCAAAAAAGAACGGGACCGCAGTCCATCTGATGGGCATAGTCTCTAATGGCGGAATACACTCACATATAGTGCACCTTTTGGCGCTGCTAAAGCTTTGCAGCAAGGTCGGTCATGAAAATGTATTGATACATGCGTTCACAGATGGCAGAGACACAAACCCGATGAAAGGGATAGAGTTTGTAAATACCATTACGAAAGCTTGCGAGGGATTGAAAACCGGAAGAATAGCAACGATTACCGGAAGAGGGTTTTTGGATAGAAAAGGTGACTGGCTAAAGACACAGAAGATTTATAATGCGATTGCCGATGGTGTTGGTATTCAAGAAAAATCTGCTCTCTCGGCGATCTCAAATGCATATAAAAAGGGAGAGACAGACGAGTTTATAAAACCGAGAATCATAGAGGGCGGAGAATGCAAAGTTAACAATAATGATACAATAATATTTTTTAACTTTCGCTCAGATAGAACAAGACAATTGACGACCGCATTTTTAGATAAGGATTTTGATAAATTTCCCAGAAGAAAAATTGAGGGGATCAATTTTATTTCATTTATTCCCTACGGCATCGAACAAGAATTGGAGGTTAGCTCACGATCGGCATTTGGCTCAATCGAGGTTAATCACACTATAGGTCAGCATTATAGCGATAAAAACCTAAGACAATTTCATCTGGCGGAAACGGAAAAGTTTGCTCATGTGACTTATTTTGTTAATGGCAACAAAAAAGATCCGTATCCGCTGGAGGATAGGATTCTTGTCCCCTCTCCCGATGTAAAATCATACGACCTAAAACCGCAGATGTCGGCGGAAGAAGTAAAGAATGAGTTAATCAGGCACATCAGGCGCAAGGAATTCCCCTTGATAATTTGTAATTTTGCCAATGGTGATATGGTCGGACACACCGGTGTATTTCCGGCCGCCGTTCAAGCTGTCGAGGTATTAGATAAAATAGTCAAAGAGGTTGCGGATGTTTGTCTTGAGATGGATGTTCCGCTGATAATCACGGCTGATCATGGTAATATCGAGCAAATGGTTGATCCGCAGAGCGGACAGCCTTATACCGAGCATACAAACAATCCCGTTCCATTTATCGTTCTGTCTTCCGATGAATCAATAAAACTTAAGGAAGGCGGAAAATTAGCAAACATTTCCTCAACAATTCTCGATCTTGCACAAATGGAAAAATCAGATGATTTTGAAGAAAGCTTGATCATCAAATAAGTTGTTGATTATATGGTTTGGAAATGTTAAAATACAGTGTCAGAATTTTATAAAAGCCTCGAACGCACCGCACCTTAAAAAAACAATCGTCGCAAAGCGACACCACAATTTTAACTTTTACATTTTAATTTTTAACTTGTATTATTCGGGCCTGTAGCTCAGTGGTAGAGCATCTGCATGGCATGCAGAGGGTCGCAGGTTCAAGTCCTGTCAGGTCCACCA
>CAZIOI010000032.1:0-6814 GCA_964540855.1 uncultured Candidatus Saccharibacteria bacterium | reverse complement strand
GTGAGAAAAGAGATCGCCAATACGGCGCTTGAGATGGGGATAGAGATCGAGACGATTCACCACGAAGTTTCGACCAGCCAGCACGAGATTGATTTCAAGTATTCCGATGCTCTAACGGCTGCCGACAATGTCATAACGCTCAAATTTATCATTAAGGCCGTTGCCGAGAGGTTCGGCTTCTATGCAACATTTATGCCAAAGCCGGTTTTTGGAATAAATGGTTCCGGTATGCACGTTCATCAAAGTTTGGCCAAGAACGGCAAAAACATTTTCGCCGACAAAAAAGATGAATATGGATTGTCCAAAATTGCCAAGCAATTTATTGCCGGACAACTCGATCAAGCGCGCGGTATGTGCATGGTCTTGTCGCCCTTGGTCAATTCATACAAAAGGTTGGTGCCGGGTTATGAAGCACCGGTTTATCTGTCTTGGGCGAGAATCAATCGCTCGGCCTTGATCAGAGTTCCGCAAATCACCGATGATGCGCAAGAATCGACCAGAATTGAGCTTCGCTCGCCTGATCCATCCTGCAATCCTTATCTGGCTTTTTCAGTAATGCTCGGCGCGGGGTTATACGGGATTAAAAACAATCTCGATATTACGGACCCGGTCGAAGAAAATATTTACAAGATGAATGACAGGCAAAGAAACAGAAAAAGGATCAAAACATTACCCGATTCACTGGGTAACGCGTTAGAGGAATTCACAAAATCGCAGATTGCCAGAGAGGCCCTTGGTGATCACGTATTCGAGAGGCTTATAGAATCAAACAAGATAGAGTGGAATAATTATAGATGCAGGGTTTCCGATTGGGAAGTGAGCGAGTATCTAAATAAATTTTAGGATATGAAAAAACAACAAAATCATTCCGGCGCGATGAATTTCTTCGAGCAAATCGTCTCGAAACTTGTCGAAAAGATACTACCTCGCAATAATTTTGTGGTTTTCGCTCCCGGGGAGCTGACAAAAATCTGGGAAGAAATTGAAGTGATGGATCCAAAAATGGCGATTATCGAGGCGGACAAAGTTGTTGACGTGATATTAAAAAAAGCCGGAGTTGCCGGAAACACGATGGCCGAAAGATTACGCCGAGTGCAAAAGCAGGTTCAACGACCGATTTATTCGGGGATGTGGGAGGCGCACAAACTTAGAAATCAGATAGTTCACGAGGTTGGCGATAGCAAAATGCTTGGTAATCATACCGAATACTTGTGGAAGATAAAGAAATTTTTAGTATCACTGGGAGCATTCAAGAATGACTGATGATTTTAGAACTGTTGTCGGGCTGGAAATTCATATACAGCTAAACACAAAAAGCAAGATGTTTTGCGGCTGTGACAATAATGCGCACAATCAGCCGGCCAACAAGCTGACTTGCCCGATTTGCATGGGAATGCCGGGAACCTTGCCTGTTGCCAACAAAGAAGCGATCAAAAAAACTATCGCGATGGGTATTGCGCTTGATTGTCAGATTGCAAAGTTTTCCAAATTTGATCGAAAACACTATTTTTACCCCGATTTGCCAAAGGGTTATC
This sequence comes from uncultured Candidatus Saccharibacteria bacterium, assembly GCA_964540855.1. Taxonomy (GTDB): domain Bacteria; phylum Patescibacteriota; class UBA1384; order UBA1384; family DTJR01; genus CAZIOI01. The sequence continues at coordinate 5,279 of CAZIOI010000032.1, read as the reverse complement.
AAATCTCGCAATACGACAAACCGCTTTGCGTGGGCGGCGAGATTGTTCTTGGCAACAAAAAGGTGAGGTTGAACAGGATTCATCTTGAAGAAGATGCGGGCAAACTGACGCATCCGAGCGGGGCGGATTATTCTATTGTCGATCTAAACAGAGCAGGGACTCCCTTGATGGAGGTTGTGACCGAGCCGGATATGACCAGCCCCGCCGAAGCGGCCGATTTTTTGCGCGAGCTGCAAAAAATCGCCAAAACAATCGGCGTGTCGAACGCCGATATGGAAAAGGGTCATCTGCGATGCGATGCGAATATTAACGTAATTATAGGCTCCAAAAGCTCGCCGATTGTTGAGATAAAAAATTTAAATTCGTTTAAATTTGTTGAGCGAGCTTTGGAATTTGAACAAAAGAGACTTGAAGAAGAATTTGAGAGTTTTGACGGCAAGAAATCAAAGCAGACCAGAGGATTCGACTCGAGTTCGGGCAAAACATACGCCCTAAGATCAAAAGAAGAAGCCAAAGACTACAGATATTTTCCGGAACCTGATTTGCCGCCGATTGAGATTGACCGCGACGAGGAGATTGATTTAGAAAAAATTCGCGCCGCTATGGCGCAATTGCCGCAAGAAGCAAGGAAAACTTTGGTTGCCGGCGGTGTGGATGAGCGAGATGCGCAAACTATCCTAAATGATCCTGCGACGAAAAAATTGTTTGATGAATGTTGTGAAATTTATCCCGATGCCGGCGGGTACGTGGCAAAATTTATTATCAACCAAAAAGCGTTGATTGGCCCGCTATCTGCCAAACAGATAATTGAGATCATCAAACTCCAAAAACAAAAAAATCTCACCTCGAATGTTGTAAAAGCGATTATCAAAAACGTTACCAAAGACAATGTTTCGGTCGAGGAAGCGTACGAAAATTTAAGCAAAATCTCAGTTGATGTCGATAGTATTGTCGATAATGTTCTTTTAAATAATCCTGATGCGGCGAACAAATACAAAGCAGGAAAAAAGGAAGTGGTCGGTTTTTTGATTGGCCAAGTTATGCAGCAATCGGGTGGTAAAATCAATCCGGGTGATGTTAAACAAATAATCGAAAAAAAATTGTCCTAGGAGAACTATGGTGAAAGAAGAAAAAGAAAAAAAGCCGACCAGAGTGACACTTGAAGCTGCCAGAAAACTCAAGTACGAGACAATCAAAACTTTCTCGGCGCTATTGACGAGCGCGTTTGGTCTTGTGGCGGCATTTGCTTGGAATGAGACGGTTAAAGAAGCGATCAACAGGTATATTTCTTCCGGTTCCGGACTTAAATCCAAGCTGATATATGCGGTTTTTGTAACATTACTTGCAGTCTTGGTTTCGTACTGGCTCGGCGTCGTTGCCGCAAGATACAAAACGGACGACGAGGACAAAAAATAATTTTGCTATAATAGATCTACCAACTTAGGAGGACTATGCAAGAAACAAGACAAATAAATCGACCTTTAATATTCTTTTTAGTAATTTTGAGTTTTGTGACCGGTGTTGCCGGCGGGATCGGCGGTATCGCCGTGGTTTCCGGATCGGAATCGTTGCAGAAAGCTCTTGGGATAAATACGGGAGACGGTCTGAACTTGAGTTCTTCTAAGATTGAAAATGTCACGCTCAAAGAGGATTCGAGCGTCATAAGCGCGGTTAAAAAGGTTTCTCCCTCTGTTGTAAGTGTTATTTTTACAAAAGATGTGACGGTGACCAATCCATTTAATTTTGGTTTTCCTTTTGGCCAACAGCAAGAATCGACTCAACAACAACAGGGTGGAGGAACCGGTTTTATTGTAACGTCAGACGGTTTGATAGCTACGAACAAGCATGTTGCTAACATCGATGGGGCGAAATACACTGTCATCACCCAAGACGGGAAGAAGTATGATGCCGAAGTGATAGCTAAAGATTCGGCAAATGATTTTGCAATCTTAAAAATTGACGCTAAAAACCTACCGGTTGTCGAATATGGCGACTCTGACAGTCTAGATATAGGTCAAAGAGTTATCGCTATTGGCAATGCTCTCGGAGAGTTTCAAAATTCCGTAACAGTTGGAGTTCTCTCCGGAGAAGAGAGAAATATTGAGGCGAGTGACTCCACTGGTCTAGGGACGGAAGAGCTGGAGGGTCTTTTGCAGACTGATGCTGCGATAAACGAGGGTAATTCTGGAGGGCCGCTTGTAAATACGAAAGGACAAGTAATCGGTATTAATACGGCGACTGCTTCCAAATCTGAGGCGGAGGGTATCGGATTTGCGATTCCGATCAATTCTCTAAAAACCGCCTTGGATTCCGTAAAGAAAAACGGCAAAATCGTCAGAGCATATCTCGGAGTGAGCACTATCACTGTTGACCAAAAAATTGCGGCATTGAGGGGGATTAGCGAAAGCAAGGGCGCGCTGGTTATCGGTGATTCGACAAGCGGGATTGCTGCTGTTCAGAGCGGTTCGGCGGCTGAAAAGGCCGGTATCAAGGAAGGTGATGTAATTCTCAAGGTAAACAACGACGAAATTGCCGAGGGCAAATCTCTAAAACGTGTCTTGAACCAGTATCAACCTAATGACGAAGTGACGATCCAAATATTGCGCGGCTCGGACAAAATCGATCTCAAGGCGAAATTGGGCGAAGCAAGCTCGAAATAACGTATAACGTAAAGCGTATAACGCAAAATCACAACAAATCAACGTATAACCACAATGTATAATTAAAAAACTATACATTAACAATCGTCGCGAAGCGACACCTTGGTATGAAGCGTGCAAGGGGTTAGGGAGTGTGCGGCTGACGAGTGGAGCGTCAGCCTACACCGCTATGAGAACTATAAGCCTAGGGGGCTGCTTCGTAATTAAGCCCCCTGGCCCTCACAAATATCTACGAGCTTTAGCTCGTAATTATCTTTCAGGCGGAGCCTGAACAAAGATCCCGCATCAAGTGCGGGATGACAGACCATGCAGGATGATAGATTGCTTCGTCGAAATGAAGAATTAGGTTTGAAGATGCAGATTTGTCCTCCGCTGACAAATCCCACTCTCAAACCGCGCAATGACATTCTCAAACCGCGCAATGGCAGCAAGGGTAATCATGCAATGACTAAACCTAGAGTCTTAACACTTACAATCCTTACTTAGCGCTTATTAATTTTGATTTATCTTCACGAATCTAACACGATTATTTAGATCTTTTAGACGCGTGATTTTAAATATGTTTGAATATTTCTTCTCTATCATTTCGACTTGACTTGGGTCTATCTCAAGAAACGCAACACCCGAATCGGATAATCTCTCTTTAAGAGATTCCAGAAGCTTAAATATTATTTCAAGACCGTTTTTGCCACCGTCGAGCGCCATGGCCGGTTCGTATTTAAGCGCCTTGTTTTGATCGGCGAAATTGGGTTTAAGGTAGGGCAGATTTGCCACCACGAGGTCAAATTTTTCGGGCAATTGCGAACTGTCCAATAGGTCACATCTCACAAATGATATTTTCGCTTGATGCAACAGAGCATTATTTTTGGCAATTACCAAAGCCTTTTTGGATAAATCGGTGGCGAAAAAATTGATATTTTTATTTTTTGAAAATTCTTTGAATATCGAAATTGCGATACAGCCTGAACCGGTGCCGACATCAATGACATTTATTTCGTCTTTTTTTCCGGAGATACCATTTAATTCTTCAATTGCCGTGGCGACCAAAGTCTCTGTCTCCGGACGCGGTACAAGAACATTTTTTGTTACTATAAAATCATTGCCATAAAATGCAGCCTTTTTTTCGAAATATTGTACGGGAATTCCGCGAGCGACTTGCGAGGCGATAAAACTATATTTTAGTCGATGTAACAGGTTGAGTTTTTTTCTCTCGAGAAACATTTGCTCGACGGTTTGACCGCCAACGAGCGAAAATATTCTCTGTTTTTCGACATTCGAAAGTTTATCTTTGATCATCATTTGGTAGAGAGAGACCATCTTTGGCGAGGATTTCTTCAAGTTTGATTTTTTTATCTTCTTGTTTGAGTTTTTCTATGATCGAATCCATAAAACCATCCAGAATTTTTTCGATGTTATTCCACGAGACCGATATTCTGTGGTCGGTTATTCTATCTTGGGGAAAATTATAAGTTCTGATTTTTTCGCTCCTGTCGCCGGAGCCGATCATCTCGAGCCGCTTGGCACTTGATTGAGCCATTTGAGCCTCTTGTTGGCGTTGCCAAAGTCTTGCGCGCAAGACTTTTAGCGCTTTTTCTTTGTTTTTGATTTGGCTCTTTTCATCTTGGCAGGTGACGACTATTCCCGAAGGCAAGTGCGTAATGCGAACAGCTGAATCAGTTGTGTTGACCGATTGTCCGCCGTGACCGGAAGAACGGTAAACATCAATTCTTAAATCTTCGGGGCGAACTTCTATCTGCTCTTGCTCGACTTCCGGCAAAACGACGACAGTCGCCGCCGAGGTATGCAACCGACCTGATTTTTCGGTTTTCGGCACCCTCTGAACCCTGTGGACACCGCCTTCAAATTTAATATCGCCAAAAACGCCACGACCGCTAACGGTCATAACAATCTCTTTTAGTCCGCCGATTGAATTTTCGCTTTTATCCGAAATAGAGGTTTTCCACCCTCTTTTTTCAAAGTATTTCATATACATTCTGGCAAGTTCGCCGGCAAAAAGCTCGGCTTCTTCGCCGCCAGTTCCGCAACGAATTTCGACAATGCTATTTGACTGATCTTCTTTTTCCGACAGGTCGATTTGCTCAAGAATTTGATCGATTTCTTGTCTCGCGAGTTCACGAAATTCACCTTCTTCGGTATTAAAAAGGCGCAGATTTTCCTTGATTTGAAGCACTAAATCGTTCATAAAACCCCCAGACTGTTAGTTTTCGGTCTGTTGCGGTTCTTCTTCGGTAGTACTCTTTTTGACGGAGGCCTTGGCTTTATTGGCTACGATTTCTTTTTTGAGTTGTTCGGATTTCTCCATCCTGTTTTTGAACTTATCAAGTCTTCCGGCTGTATCTATATACTTTTTGTTTCCCGTATAGGCGGGATGACAATTTGAGCAGATCTCAACTTTGGTTTGCTCGACGGTTGAGCCCAGCTCAAAAGAAGCTCCGCACGAGCAATTAACCTTGGCGTTGTCGTAATATTTTGGGTGAATTTCTTTTTTCATGTTTTTAGAATATACTGCAAATCAAGTAGAAAATCAAGAGTCCGAGAACAAGGCTGAATTCTAGAACCAATGCAACATCTCGAGTATAATCTGTGGCTTCATAAAAG
>CAZIOI010000031.1:4081-6950 GCA_964540855.1 uncultured Candidatus Saccharibacteria bacterium | reverse complement strand
ACTAAATCGCCCCGTGAGACCGAAAGGTATTTGCGGGGCTATTTGATTATGAAACAAAGAGTACTGATCATAATTGATGGCAGTAATTTTTATTACAAGCTTAAAGAACTCAAGCTTGAACGTACGCTGAAGCTAGATTTTACCAAGATGGTTGATTTTTTATCGGACACCAATAGATCTGTCGAAGCCTGCTATTATGTAGGACGGATTAGACAGGACAAAACAAAAAAATCAAAACAATTATTTGACGCCCAACAAAAGCTGCTTGGTTCTCTAAAAAAATCAGGAGTTAAATATCGATTTGGTTATCTTTTGAAAACAAACGGTGTATTTCACGAAAAGGGTGTTGATGTGCAAATGGCTGTTGACATGGTTGTCGGCGCATACGAAAACCTATATGATAGGCTTGTCTTGATTTCCTCGGACACAGACCTTGCTCCGGCAATCGCAAAGGTTAGGGCGAAAGGGAAAATTGTTGAATACGTTGGTTTTTCGCATAATCCCAGTGTTGCTATGGTCTCGTTTTGTTCGCAATCTCGCTTACTGACAAAAACTGATCTTGAGAAATTTTTAAACTAACGATGGAAGAATTACCAAAAGCCTACAATCCGGCGGAACACGAAGAGGAGATTTACAAACTCTGGGAGAATTCCGGTGCGTTTTCGCCCAAGATTGATCCCGATAAAAAACCATTTTCTATTTCGATGCCGCCGCCGAACGTTACCGGCAAACTTCATATTGGTCATGCGCTTTTTATCACGCTTCAAGATATTTTAACCCGATACCATAGGATGAAGGGCGAACCAACCCTATGGCTTCCCGGAACCGACCATGCGGGTATTGCCACGCAGGGAGTTGTTGAGAAAGCTTTGGCAAAAGAAGGAATCCGCCGCCGCGAGATGGGACGGGAAAAATTTGTTGAGCGAGTTTGGCAGTGGAAACAGCAGTATGGCGGTGAGATCACCAGACAATTGCGATCGGTTGGCGCGAGCTGTGATTGGTCGCGTGAGCGCTTTACGCTCGACGAGGGGCTGTCTGGGGCTGTAAACGAGGCTTTCGTGCGTTTCTATGACAAAGGTTTGATTTATCAGGGTCTTCGGACAGTTAACTGGTGTCCGCGCTGCCACAGTGCGATCGCTGACGACGAGGTTGATTACAAAAAGGAAATTGGAAAGTTTTATTGGATAAAGTACGGTCCGTTTATATTGGCGACTGCAAGACCAGAGACAAAGCTTGGCGATACGGCTGTTGCAGTCCATCCCTCGGACAAGAGGTACAAGGATATGGTCGGCAAAAAGTATATGATTCCCGGCGTCTTGGGCGAATTTGAAGTCGAAGTTGTCGCTGATAATGCTGTCGATCCAAAATTCGGAACGGGAGCTGTAAAAGTTACCCCCGCCCACTCGATGATCGACTTTGAGATTTCCCAGAGACACAATATTCCGATTAAACAGGTTATAGACGATAATGGTCGGATGATGGACAACACCGGTAAGTATGCCGGCATGAAAACTCGCGAGGCGCGCGAAGCGATTGTCGAGGATATGCAAAAAATGGGGCTCATCGAAAAAATAGAAGAAAATTATGAACATAATATTGCCGTTTGCTATCGTTGCGGCGCGCAAATAGAGCCAATCCCGTCAAAGCAATGGTTCGTAAAGATGAAGCCGCTGGCTGAGAAAGCCAAAAAGGCTGTGGAATCAGGAGAAATTGAGATTGTGCCAAAGCGTTTTGAAAAAGTGTATTTTCATTGGATGGATAATATCCGCGACTGGTGTATTTCTCGTCAGCTGTGGTGGGGACATCGGATTCCGGTTTACTATCGCAAACCGGAAGCAAAAGTGAAAAAAACAAAGGTTTGGGACTTGAAAATATTTGGTGAGGACATTTTTGAGGGTCTTAGAAACGGGACGAAGACAATTGAGCTTAGAGCTGGTCGGCCAGAAACTGATGAAAAATTTTGGGGTAATTTTAAGCCGGGCGATCGGATCAAATTTTGTCTGGCTGACGAGTCAAATGATCAGGTGATTGTGGGTGTAGAATCGGTCGAGAAGGTTGTTAAGAAGGTTGTCCATTTTAATAATTTCGAAGATTTATTCGCAGTCTACAATCCAAAGGACGATTATCCTGGAAAATCTAGCAATCAATTGATTGAGTGGTGGATGAAGCGGTTTAAGGAACGAGTCGTGAAATATGGTATTTGGGTAATCGAGCTTGAGGAGCTAAATAATGGTGAGGAGATTTATGTCGGGACAACCGCGCCTGATGGCGAAGGCTGGGTACAGGATGAGGATGTTTTAGACACATGGTTTTCCTCGGGTTTGTGGCCTTTTTCCACGCTCGGCTGGCCTGACGAAAACGCCGAAGATTACAAATATTTTTATCCGACAACGGTTATGGAAACCGGCTACGATATTTTATTTTTCTGGGTGGCGCGTATGATTATGATGGGTTTGGAATTGACCGGCAAAGCGCCGTTTAAGACGGTTTATCTGCACGGACTGGTGCGGGACGAGCATAATCGCAAGTTCTCCAAGTCGCTTGGCAATGGCATTGATCCGATCGATATGTCGAACAAATTCGGCACTGACGCTTTGCGTATGAGCCTCGTGGTTGGCGCAACCGCCGGAAGTGATATCGGCATTGGGGAGTCAAAAATCAAGGGCTATCGCAATTTTTCAAACAAACTCTGGAACATTGCCAGATTTGTCTTGACAAATCTAGAAATCTCCAAAATTCATCAAACAAATCTCAAACAAATCTCAAACTACAAATTTACAAAGCAAGATGAGAAAGATCTCAAAAAACTTGAAGAAATTACCAAGAAGACGACCGAATATCTCGACAATTTTCAGTTTTCGCGAGCCGG
>CAZIOI010000031.1:0-3981 GCA_964540855.1 uncultured Candidatus Saccharibacteria bacterium | reverse complement strand
TGGCCTCATAAAAACTCTTAAATAACGCGACAAAAAACTCTATGAGTAATCGCATTAAATCCTATAAACTCTCACCGCAACTTCAGGCTGAGATTGGCTATGCGCGAAAAACAGTGCCTGCGAAAGCTACGATCAAAATTAATTGGTCGCAAATACCCGTCAAGAGTATCTTGGTCAGCCTATTGGCGGTGGCTGTTGTTTTGACCGGTTATGTCGGAATTAAAAAGACATATCAAAAAATCGCTTATAACAGGCAACAGGAAGCTGCAAAGATGCAGCAAGAGCTGGCGCAAAAATTTGAATCAACTCGTCGGGAGGTTACAGACAAAAATCTTTCGAGCCAAGATTATCTGGTATTGAGCCAAAATTACCTGCAAGAGGGTGACGGCGATAGGGCGCAGATTGCCGCTGAGCTATCGGCCCAAAAAGATCCGGCTTGGCGCGATACATTTGTAAATTTGGGTAGAGTGTATATGAGTTTGAATAAGTTTGATCAAGCGAAGGAGGCGTTCAAAAGCGCGATCGCCATTGATCCCATTTACGGAAATAGCCATTATCTGTTGTACTTGGCGTGTCAGGAGTCGAGAGACACTGATGGTGCGAAACAAGAATTAGCAAAAGCCAAAAAGTTTGGGTTTGATCTGGAGATTGGCGGGTAATATCCTGCTTGATTGGTGTGGTATTGTGTTCTTATGAATTGGAAAAAGAAATATTTTTCGCGTGCTGTCAGGTATGCGAAACTATTGTCGTATATACCCTTTGTTCGATTCGTCGGTCTCAACGGGTCTCTCGCGCGTGGATGTGCCACCAAAGAAAGCGACATCGATCTATTGATAGTTGCACGCCCAAACCGTCTTTATACGGTAAGATTTTTTGCAACAGCAATCTTGGTCCTAACCCGCTGGCGGCGACGTCCTCGCAGTGTTGCCGGTAAAATTTGTCTTAATTGTTTCTTATCGGAAGATCATCTCAATATCCGCCCCGAACGCAAACATGACGAGCAAAAAGTGGCGCTATCCAATCTTGCCCTCGTACCTTTGTTTGATTCGTATGGTGTATATGACAGATTCTGCGCAAAGAATGTTTGGATGAGCCATTACGCAACCGAAAACACAAAAAAAAGTTTACCGACCAACGTTGTTGTCAAAAAGCATAACGTGAAACGGAAGAAAACGGGTGTAGGCGATTTGTTTGAGCGCTTGCAAATGAACTATCAGACGGCAAGAATTTTGCGCGGTAAAAAGCCTTGCGACGAGATCTACGTTTCGGCGAATTTTATCAAATTGCATCCAAAAAAGTAATGTAAAGGGGACTTGACAATACTGATTTAGTTTTGTTACATTTTAGTTCCGGCGGATGGAGGATACCCCCTTCTGAAATCCGCCGGTTTGTATAGCAATCTAATTAAACGCTCTTGTGGCTGCTATCAGGTCACAGGGTAATATGGAGGTATATATGGTAAAAGTAAAACCTCTGGGCGATAGGGTTTTAGTGAAAACCTTGGAGCCGGAAGAAGTTTCTAAGGGCGGAATTATTTTGCCGGAGTCGGCGAAAGAGAAGCCACAGGAAGCAAAAGTTGTAGCTGTCGGTCCGGGGAAAATAGAGGATGGGAAAAAGGTCGAGATGAATGTTAAGGTGGGCGATAAGGTGATTTTTGCCAGATATTCAGGTGACGAAATCAAAATCGATGGTGATGAATACACGATTATCGAAGAAGAAAAAATATTGGCAGTCGTTGAATAATTTAATCAAATAGGTAAATCATCATGGCAAAACAAATAAAATTTTCTGAAGATGCACGAGCCAAGATGCGCAAGGGGATTGACGTTTTGGCTGATGCGGTAAAAGTAACGCTTGGCCCAAAGGGTCGCAACGTAGTACTTGATAAGGGTTTTGGTGGACCGACTATCACGAACGATGGCGTCACAATTGCCAAAGAAATTGAGCTAGCCGACAAGTTTGAGAATATTGGCGCTCAATTGATCAAGCAGGTCGCTGAAAAGACCAATGATGTCGCAGGAGATGGCACGACCACGGCAACAGTTTTGGCTCAAGCTATGGTTAATGAAGGTCTTAAGAATATTGCAGCCGGCGCAAACCCGATGGCGTTGCGCCGCGGGATGGAAAAGGGCGCAAAGTCGGCCATTGATGCACTAAAAAAGAATGCAAAACCTGTTTCGGGTAAAGAAGAGATTGCCCAAGTCGCCTCGATTTCAGCCGATAACGTGGAAGTCGGTGAGCTAATCGCCGAAGTCATGGATATGGTTGGTCGCGAAGGTGTTATCACTGTCGAAGAGGGTCAATCAATCGGACTTGAAAAAGAAGTTGTCGAAGGTATGCAGTTTGATCAGGGCTATGTTTCACCGTATATGGCAACAGACAGCACTAGAATGGAAGCAGTACTCGAAGATCCGTATATCTTGATAACCGACAAAAAAATTTCGGCAGCGGCGGAGATTGTGCCCGTGCTTGAAAAAGTCGTCCAATCTGGCTCTAAGGAACTTGTGATCATCGCTGATGACATTGATGGCGAGGCCTTGGCTACTATTGTTCTAAACAAACTTCGCGGTGTCTTTAGTGCTCTTTGCATTAAGGCGCCCGGTTATGGAGATAGAAAAAAAGATATGTTGTCTGATCTAGCGGTTTTGACGGGAGCGACAGTTGTTTCTGACGAGACCGGAACCAAACTTGACAGTGTTGAACTTGATACACTTGGTCGCGCCCGCAGAATTGTTGCTGACAAAGACAAAACTACTATTGTTGACGGTAAGGGTGAGCAAAAAGCGATCAAAGCTCGTGTCGAGCAGGTGAAAGCGCAGATTAAAAAATCCGATAGTGAGTTTGATCGAGAAAAACTTCAAGAGAGGATGGCGAAACTGTCCGGTGGCGTAGGCGTTATCAAGGTTGGAGCCGCTACGGAAGTTGAGCTCAAGGAACTCAAGCACAGAATTGAAGATGCTCTGGCCGCGACCAAAGCGGCTGTTGAAGAAGGAATTGTCCCCGGCGGCGGCGTGGCGTTGGTTGATGTGATAAGGGTCGTCGGCGATGTCAAGGTTGAAGACGAAGACGAAAAAGTCGGACTCAACATCATTAAGAAGGCTCTCGAATTTCCGATCAGACAGATTGCCACGAATGCCGGCAAGGATGGCTCGGTGATCATTGAGGAAGTCAGAAAGCGAGATAAGGGTGTCGGCTATAATGCAGCCAAAGACGAATATGTCGATATGATCAAATCAGGAATTATTGATCCGCTAAAAGTGACAAGGTCAGCTTTGCAAAACGCTTCGTCTGTGGCGGCTATGGTCCTCACGACCGAAGTGGCTATAACCGATTTACCGGAGAATCCTCCAGCCGGTGCTCCGGCAATGCCCGGTGGTATGTCCGGTATGGACGGAATGTACTAAAGGAAACAAGAGGGGCCCAAAAAGAAGCGCGAAAGCGCTTCTTTTTGAATTGTTTATAAAAGCAGGGCCTTGCAAGTGGGGTCGACCACAGGCAAGGCCCTGTATAGCGGCGCGGCGGTAGAACTCCCGAACCGCTAGTGAGCAGCCACCGAACCGGCGGGAATACGGTTCGGAAAGCGTTACGACAGCACGTTGGGTTTATCAGGCTTTGGCAAAGAGCCCCCGCTGTGCTTTCCTTCAGAACCTCTTTCCTCTCTTCCCCTAGACTCAATGAGAGAGAAAAAAGATCTTGCGACCAAACCGGTCCACCCGAGTGTCACGCGCCTGCGTGACCTTTCGCTGGACCGCTTGAATCAGGGCTATGATTTACATCAATATTTGCCCTGACTCGGTTATGGCGCCCGGCTGCCCCGCATCGACACAGCACCCTGCTGTGTTTGGCTAACCGGCCGAAAATAAAACAACGAACACCCTTTCGAGCATCGAAAAATTATAAAAAATCTTTTACGAAAAGTCAAGAGGGTGTACTTGATGAGGACCTCTTGGACAATAGGCCGGTAGCTTCTGCTTTTTGCAG
>CAZIOI010000030.1:0-6970 GCA_964540855.1 uncultured Candidatus Saccharibacteria bacterium | reverse complement strand
CGTTGCCATAAAACGTACACACCAGCTAACGCTGGTGGTTTATTCTTTGTAAGAAAAAGGCGTTCGTGAGAACGCCTGGAGGCTGCAATAACGCAGCCCTGGGGTAATGCCCGCCGTCTACGGGTCAAACTGCCCCTTGCACTCGGGGCAGCATCCATCGGCAATCTTGTACGGATAGGCCGGGTGTCCACACTGCCAGCAGACCTTCTCGCCCAGTCTCAGAGCAGCAACCGCCTTCCTAGTACCCCCACCGGGAGTTATTGGGAAGACCTGCACGCGCTTACTTCCCGTCGACGGCAGCCCAGGCGCGGGGTTGAGATCAACAGCCCCAAGTACAAACCTCCTACGGCGTGGCACACATATCACCACATCGGCCGCCGCGTTGGCCCACGGGAAACCGGCAACAGGATAAGTGACCTCTGGCACGCCTATCACACCCTCTCAAAAATGATTGCGCGATGGCAATTCGTCAAGCCGCAGTCGCACAATATCTTTCTGCCACAATTTAAAAATTTTGCAAGCTGAGACTATTGACTCGGAGGTTCAAAAAGAATATCTTTTGCGCGATTATGAGTATCTTGACAGTATAGGGAGAGTGATCGATATAGATATCGCAAGCTGCGTCGTAATACCATCAAACCAGCTGCTTATGGGTAATGTCCCATGTGGGGACAATTTGCCAAATGGTAGCCAGCTGGTCGCTGAGGGACGGCGACCAAGCTATCTCACCGCGCCGATTCTGGTCGGCCTGTGCCCGCATTTCTGCGAGATCATGCAAGCCCAGGGAGCTTTACGGTTTGCCATTCCTTTTGCCTGCGGCTGGACTATGTCATCTGAGGACCAAAACAGGCAGTCCGGCCCAACACAGTACAGACCCCACAAGTCGTGTGAAATCACGCTGCGATTGCTTATGTACATAACGGCCATGGCATCAGCAGCACAAACCGCAGCACAACCTCCGCTAGCATTTGACCCCGTTGCCATAACGCCTAGCTGTCTTATGGGAATTAAGATGCCCAGCAATCGCGATGAGCACGCCGCGATAGGGCAACGATTCCTAGATCACATCGCTGCAATGTTCCCGGCCGGTTCGACGGCAGATTCGCTCGCCGTAGCCCAGGTAGTGATCGACAGACTCAGCCTGGTCGTCGAGAATTGCCCTGTAGCACCACAGGAAGGCCACGACGGTGCCGTTCCAAGCTAGGAGGTGATAAGATTGGCCACCGAAGCGCCATGGTCCTCCGTCAGAGATGTAAAAGACGCACTGCTGTGTCCGCACTACGAACTACTCTGCAAGGTTGCAGCCATGCTCGGCGGCAACAGCAAGTTTGTCTGCGGTTGGAACAGAACCACCCCGACAACAAGCTGTACTATTCTCCTAGACGCTTTGAGGGGAAATGTCGCCAGACAAGCGAGGCGAGACAGGCTACGTCACCTCTCAAGATGCCGCCGCCAAACAAGACGACACAAGGCGACGAACATCACCGAGCAACTCGAAAACGTCGTCCGGGGGTGCCCCTTCGCACCGTCGAGAAGACATCTTTAGCCCCCCCACCATCTCGCCACGGGCCCGCCGACACCGGCGGGCCCTGAACTTTTCTACGAATCCCTGATAAGATGAAAATAACGTAAAATAAAAAATCTATAATAATTGTCGCGAAGCGACACCATAGTTATAAGTTTTTCGTTTTACGCTATACGTTAAAACAGCAGAGGGAGGGATTTGAACGAAAGCTTTATAATAGAATTTGGGATTATTTTAATAATCGCCTCGATTCTCGGGGTGATTGCCAAAATTTTTAAACAGCCCCTGATTCTCGCCTACCTTGTCGCCGGCATTTTGATCGGACCTTTCGCCTTTGGCGTCGTACAAAATCCGCAAATTATCGAAACATTTGCCACCATCGGCATTGTGTTTTTGTTATTTTTGATCGGTCTCGAGCTAAATCCCAAAAAATTATTAGAGGTCGGCTCATCGGCGGCCGTCGTCGGGCTAGGTCAAATCGCGTTAAGCGGCATCATTTATTGGATAATCGCTTCCGCTTTTGGATTTAGCGGTATCGGCGCAGTTTATCTTGCGCTTGGATTATCATTTTGTTCCACCGCCATTATTATCACTCTTTTATCAAACAGAGGAGAGCTGGACAGCTTGCATGGCAAGATGATTGTTGGCGTACTTTTGGTACAAGATTTTGTTGCGATCTTGGCGCTAACATTGATTGGCAGCTCGCAGACAGACGCCGGTCAAGTCTCCGCCATTATATTGGTAGCCAAAACTCTGATAAAAGCCATTACGCTCTTTATATTCTCCGGTTTAGTGAGCAAATATATACTTCCTCACATATTTGCAAGAATCGCCAAAAGTCACGAACTCTTGTTTATCTCGAGTTTGGCGTGGTGTTTTATATTGGTCATTATCGCCTCAAGTTTGGGATTTTCTCCCGAAATAGGCGCGTTTTTGGCGGGTGTTACAATTGCGCCGCTCCCATATGCGGCGCACATCGGAGCCAAAACCAGCCCGCTTAGAGACTTTTTTATAATGATATTTTTCATCTATTTGGGCACAAACTTGGTTTTTGAAAATATCGGCAAGATGATTTTACCGACAATCGTTTTTTCGCTTTTGATCCTAATAATCAATCCACTGGTCGTTATGCTGATAATGGGTTCACTCGGCTATCGCAAAAGAACCAGCTTTTTGACCGGCATTACTCTAGCCCAGATCAGCGAGTTTTCATTTATCGTAATGGCAATGGGCGTTAAAACAAAAATCTTACCAACCGAATCAATCACTCTCGTCTCTATGGTCGCAATCGTAACGGTGTTTTTTTCCACTTATCTCATATCAAAATCGAGAGAAATTTATCACGCGCTAAGAAATTGTCTGGGCTTTTTAGAGTCCACCAAGCACCACAAGACTCTTTCAAATATTACCGGCGAACTCAAAGATCATATAATCCTGATCGGCTGCAATAGGGTGGGCGGTGGTATCTTGGAGACACTCAAAGAGAACAATCTGCCAACCATAGTCGTCGATTTTGACCCTAAAAGGATCGAACAAATGATAGAAGCCAAAGATAATTGTATATATGGCGATGCTACCGACCACGATATTGTTGGCGAACTGAATCTACAAAAAGCGCGGTTGGTGATTTCAACAATTGATAATCTCGAGGAAAGCAAACTGCTTTTAAACATCTATAAAAAGATCAACAAAAAAGTCAGCATTATTCTCGTGGCAGCAGATGATGATGAGGCAGCGGAGCTCTACAAATCAGGAGCGGATCTAGTGATTGTCCCGACAACCATTTCATCTGATTTCATATCATATACTCTGGAAAAAATAATGATTAAAGGCGTAAAGATCGAGGAGCTCAAACAAAAAAGCGTCAACGCCATCGAAAAACACATGGTCGTCGATCTGGAGAGAAAGTTCGTAAAATCGATCTCCGGTTAGTTGAGATAATCTTTGAGTCGTTGAGATTCGTCGTTCTTTTTGAGTTTTTGTAAAGCTTTGGCCTCAATTTGCCTGATTCTTTCTCTTGTGACACCAAACTCTTTTCCAACTTCTTCGAGTGTGTGGGTGCGACCGTCCTCGAGCCCAAAACGCATCTTGAGAATTTTTTGTTCTCTTGGCGAAAGGGTGTCCAAGAATGAATCAATGTCGCCTTTCATCAGAGAATGAATTGTCGCCTCTTCCGGCGAAAGCGAATCTTTATCTTCGATAAAATCGCCCAATTTTGAATCCTCTTCCTCGCCAACCGGAGCCTCCAGCGAGACGGTTTCTTGGGAAATTTTCATGATGTGTTCGACTTTGTCCTTGGTTGTACCCATTTCCTTGGCAATTTCATCAACCGAAGGTTCGCGACCAAGCTCCTGAACAAGTTGGCGCTGAACCCTAATCATTTTATTGATCGTTTCAACCATGTGCACCGGAATTCTGATTGTCCTGGCGTGGTCGGCAATAGCGCGAGTAATGGCTTGGCGAATCCACCAAGTCGCATAGGTCGAAAATTTATAACCCTTGCGATGATCAAATTTTTCAACAGCTCGCAGCAAACCGGAATTGCCCTCTTGAATCAGGTCCAAAAGCGATAGACCGCGCCCGATATATTTTTTGGCAATCGAAACAACCAAGCGCAGGTTTGCCTCCGCCAATTTTTTCTTGGCGACCTTATCACCGGCAACGATCCTTTTTGCCAAATGCGTTTCTTCTGCGGCGGATAATAATGATACTTTACCGATCTCGCGCAGATACATTCTGACCGAATCATCGGAAATTTCCGAAAGTTCACCGGCTTTTTGCTCTTTTTCGTCAGGTTCGGCTAGAATCGCATCCACATCAAGTAGTTTTTTTCTCTCGACAACCTGAATCCCTTTGGTAGCGAAAACATCATATAATTCGTCCAAAACCGCTATGTTGTTTTCCGGTTCGGGTATAAACTGCAGGATTTCGTGTTCGGTGACATAGCCATGTAGCTCGCCTTTCGTGATCAACTTCTCGATCTCTAGCGACATCCTAACGCGATTATCGACAGGCATCTTAATAGCTCTTTTGGCCATTTTCCTCCATATTTTATAAATTCTGCTGAAGCGACTGCATCAACTGCTTTACCTTTGCGATGTCACCCGATTTTTCCGCTTCAGCAATCGCTGCGGCATATTTTGTTTTCAACGACTCTCTTTTGCCTGAGAGTATCTTTTTTATTAAAGCCTCAAACTCGGCTAAAGCTATGGATTCGTTTTCTCGGACATTTTTGTCCCAGACAACTATATTTACAGCAAACAATTCCCGCACCTCTCGAGGGAGTCCATCCCTTATCGAATGCAAGCAGCTCGCCGTATCCTTACTCGGTTGATTGTAACATGATTTAGCCTCGGTGTAAATCTTCCTGTAGTCGGGATTGGTGAATTCTATGTCAGTTAGGGAAGTTTTTGACGCGAGACTCGGCAACAGCAACACAACTGACACCAGTTGAGATTCAAGACTAGCCGGCTCATCGCGAACCTCAGGCTCCTGTTTGGGCTCGGTTTTTCTGCCGGGAGCCTGCTCCAGTTTTGCCAGAGCCTTTTCCACCGATATTCTGGGAACGCCAATGACTTGAGAAATTTTGTCGATATAATGGGCCTTCTCTATCTCGTCGGGCATGTTAGAAATAAAAACAAGCACTTCTTTGGTCAGATTTTTTTTCTGCTCGGCCGAAGGATTTTCTCTGGGAAATCCATGCGTTTTGATTAACCAATCGACGGCCGGAAGAGCGGACGAGACAATTTTGGACCACTCATGCGGTTTCGTTTGAGCTAGCTCGCCTACGTCCTTGAATCCTTCGATAATTGTTAATTTTGGTTCAAGCGACAATTTATAGGCTTCGACAACCGCTTTGTGCGCCGCTTTTTGACCGGCCTCGTCCTCGTCAAAGGCAAAAACGATGTCAGTCGTATATCGACCGATAATTTTTAAATGGTCTTCTGTCAGCGCAGTACCGGACGAGGCTACAACATTTTCAACACCGGCAACGTGGCTCATCGCCACGTCCATTTGACCCTCGACAACTATCGCGCGTTTAGATTTTCTGATCTGGTCTTTGGCAAGATTCAGCCCGTATAAAATTTTTGATTTGTGAAAAATCGGTGTTTCCGGAGTATTTAAATATTTTGGATGCGGACTAACGCCCTGGGGCAAAACAGACTCCAATATTCGTCCCGAAAAACCCACAACTTCGCCAAAAACACTAAATATCGGAAACATTATCCTGTGGCGAAATCTTTGCGGGTTACCGGCATTAGACAAATCTTTGTAAGAAAAACCATCCTTGAGCAGTATTTTTTCTAATCGCTCCGGCGAATTGGCAAAACCTATTTTAAACTTTTCTATTACTTCTTTGGTCAAACCCCTTTCAAGCAAATAATCCATCGCCGGCTTGCCCTCTTTTGTCGCAAGCATTGCCTTGAAAAACTTTGCCGATAGTAGGTTGATCCTAAAAAGTTTTTCCTTTTCACTTTTTTGTTTTTGAAAATCTTTGTTTGAGCTAAATTCCAGCTGAACTCCGGCTCTGTCGGCAAGGATTTTTAGCGCCTCCGGAAAACTAAGACCCTCCATTTTTTGCAAAAAGCTAATCACGTCTCCGGATTCGCCGCAGCCAAAGCAACGAAATACCTGTCTCTCCGGCGAAATCATAAAAGACGGCGTTTTTTCTTGGTGAAAAGGACACCGCGAAGAATAGTTGATGCCGGATCGCTTAACCTCCAGATACTGGCTGATCAGCTCAACAATATCTATTCTCTTTTTGACTTCGTCAACTTGATCCATATCTAATCTCATTGAACACTAGAGAAAAAAATTGTCAAACAAAACAATCAAATATTTTTTAATTGCTTAATAAGATTTTGTCTAAATCTAGCTCTGTTTATTACGAGCTAAAGCTCGTAGATTTTTGTTAAGGATGGGTGGTTTATTTTTTTGGGGTATAGGTTTGTGCTCCACTCACAAACCGCAGAGTTGCCTGCCCGCAATCGCTAACGCTCAAGCGTTCGCAGGCGGGCGAAGCCCGCCCCCTATCCTTGTAGTGGAGTAATTAGGCTGAAGTTCCACCCTTCAGCCGCCGGCACGCTTCATACCATGGTTTCGCAAAGCGACAATCGTTGTTAATGTATAACGCAAAACGTATAGCGTATAACTATTGTGTTGCTTCGCAACGATTATATGAAGTTTTGAATTATACACTGTGATTATACGTTATACGTTTTTAGTTATACGCTGATATGTTGTGGTTATACGTTTTTCGTTTTACGTTATACGTTATCTTGTCTTGTCGGTCGAGCCGACATAGACAGCGATCAAACCGACAACGATCTTCAAAATCGCGTGCCAAGTCGGATCTTCGACTCCGAACATAGTCCAGAACAAACCAGCCACCCCCATAACAATAATCACCACCCCCAAAACGGTGAGTAATGTTTTTGCTGACAT
>CAZIOI010000029.1:0-6981 GCA_964540855.1 uncultured Candidatus Saccharibacteria bacterium | reverse complement strand
TAAACTCCTTTAGCTGTAAATTCTTCTGTCAGAAATTTTTGAGTGAGTTGGCGAACATATTCTTTTCTCTGCGAACTGGCTTGGCCCTTGCCTAATTCATTTTCGAGGGCTAAGACCACAGAATCCCTTATACTGTTTTCGATTCTTGCATAGCCTTCATTATCTGGATTTTTGCTACCGAGAAGTTTTTCCTGAACGTCTTTATCGCTCATAAGACTTGTAGCTTTTTTTGTCAGTGTATCAACCTCCTCTACGAGGGACTGATAGGCGTGCATTTGTTCATCGTCTAGCTGCGCTTCTTTCTCTTTGGAAGCTGCTAAAGCCTCAGTTTGGTGTGCTACTTTTTCCCTACAGTCGCCCAGAGCTGCCTGGATCTCTTTCAATTCGTTTGGTGCGGATCCAGCTTGGTTTTCCCAAGCACGGCTGATATACTGCTCGATTTCTGTGGTCTGGGTTGTGAGTTCGTCTAATATTTGCCTTCTTGTTTCAATATCGGTGCGCGCAGCCTCTAACGCCTTTTTTTGTCCTTCAAGTTTGGTCTGATCCATCTCGCGGAGATCATTGTCTAGGTCGCGCAATTCTTCCACCGCCCTCTCGTGCTCGGTGAGTTTAGCGTCCTGTCTATCTTGAAGTTCTTTCCCACGATCCGTTTGCGGAAGAGATCTTGTTTCATTATCCATAACCATATCCCTCCTTAATCTCCACTTTTATTACCGTGAAATTTTTTATGAATTTCGCGCAAATGTTTGTCGGTTACATGGGTGTAAACCTGTGTTGTTGTAACCGAAGTATGACCGAGTAACGCTTGTACCGATCGCAGGTCGGCACCGGCGCGCAGGATATCGGTCGCAAAACTGTGTCGCAAGACGTGCGGTGTAACTTTTTTAACGATGCCGGCACGCTTGGCGGCTTCTTTCACTACACGCTCGATTTGCCTTGAAGTCAAGCCGAGCCCCGTGTCGGCTAATTTGCCGCCCGTTACATCATATTTTTTCGCGTCAAGCTTGTTTGCCGATGGGTGATCGGCGCTTTTGACAAAAAGCGCCTTGTCGCTGTCCAGTCTCGTTTTCATATATTTTTCAATCCAGTATTTGGCGTTGTCCGACAAAAAAACAACTCGCGCCTTGCCGCCCTTGCCGGTGATGGAGAATTCCCCGCGTTTCAAATTTACACTTTCTCTGTCTAACTTTGCCAGCTCGCTTACGCGCAAACCCGTCGAAAATAATGTTTCCAAAATAGCCCTGTTTCTTAGTTCCAGTTCGTCCGGACCGGAAAAAGCGTCCAAAAGGCGCACCAGCTCTTCTTTTTCCAAAAACTGAATTTGTCTCTCCGGCGTGTCGGCAAGTTCAATTTTCTCCGGAGCGAGCGAGCCAATATCTATTTTTGACAGATATTTTAAAAAACTTCTAAGCGCGATCATATAGTAATTTATCGTTTTGTTGGAGATCGGGTTGCCGTTGGTAATCTTTCTGTGCAAGGTAAGTCGCCATTTTCTGATGAGCTCGAGGTCAATGCCATCAACATTTGTGACAGAATTTTGTTGGGCAAATTCGGCAAACTTCGAAAGATAAGCTTCGTAGTTTCTGATCGTCAGTTGGCTATGACCACGTTCAAGCTCGAGATATTCGAGAAACTGCCTGATTTCCTTGTCCATAATAAATTAATTGTACGACATCTGAGCTATCAAAGCAAAATTTCACATCACAGGCGAATTTGCTATAATCCCTTTGTGAATATACTTGAAGTTGACCAAAACTTATTGGTGGCCATCAATTCTTTTTTGGTGGGTAGGAGCGATCTTGGAGATACTCTTGTAAAAACAGGGGCTGTTTATTTGGTTTATCTTTTACCTGTGGCGCTTGTATTTATGTGGTTTAGGTTTCCTGCGCATCGTAGAGAAATATTTTTGTCTTTTTTTTCAGCCGTCTTGGCGTGGTTTGTCATTACCAAGTCGATTGTGCCGGCGATATGGTTCAGACCGAGACCGGATTTGGCATCAATCGGAATCAAAGAGCTGCTATTTCATAGACCCGATTATTCGTTTCCGTCCGATCATGCGACTGTTTTGTTCGCTCTTGCGATAGGTCTGGGATTTTTCGGCTGGAGAAAAGCCGGCAATTATTTTATGATCGGTGCAATTGTCATCACGGTTTGTCGGGTGGCAATGGGTGTTCATTTTCCGTTGGATATAATCGCAGGCTGTATCTCCGGTCTTCTGGGAGTACTAATAACGTACACAATCAGGGAATGGGTTATTAAATTTCTGTATAATCCTATCGTAAAGTTACTGCAAAAAGTGAGGTTGGCATGACCCGCGGTGCTTGCGACAATCAAACGAAGCGACTTATAGGCGAGATAGTTTCATGGCTGTTTTTTCCACCTTTTGTTTCGGCGGTTTTCTTTGTATTTCTAGTTTTTTGGTACTCTCGAGATTTTTCGCAGGGTTTGAGCTGGCTGGTGAGTATTTCTCCGTTTCTTATCTTTATCCCGATAGCCTTTTTTGCTGTCGCTTATAAACTGGGTTGGATATCTGATATGGATATGTCGAAACGCGATGAACGACCGACGTTTTTGTTTGTTTTTATTGCGATGCTTCTGGTCTCATCGATCATTTTATATGCAATAAAAGTGCCATTACCGTTATTCGCCTATACATTCTCGGGATTGGTAATGACACTTGTCACTTCCATTATTACTCTTTTCTGGAAAATCAGTTTTCATACTGCGGCAACCGCGAGTGTTGTTACTGCGATTGCGATATTGGGCGGATTGCAGTTCACGCCGCTATTTTTGTTGATTCCGCTGATCGGATGGTCGCGGGTTTGCTTGAAAAAACATACTGTTTGGCAAGTCGTGGGTGGAGCGGCAGTGTCCGTTACGGCAACAGTTTTTGTTTTTTATGCATTTGGTATAAAAATAATTTAAATAAATGGAACATATTTTATCTGTCTTAAGCGGCTTTGTTATCAATACGATTTCATCTCTGGGTTATATGGGGATTGTCCTTCTAATGGGAATAGAGTCTGCAAATATTCCTCTTCCAAGCGAGGTGATTATGCCGTTTTCGGGATACTTGGTTTATTCGGGACAATTTAGCTTATTTTGGGTGGCTATTGCCGGAGGTTTTGGCTGTTTGTGGGGATCGCTCTTGTCATATTGGGTTGGCGCCAAGGGTGGTCGGCCGCTTATTGAAAAATATGGCAAATATATTCTGATGAGCAAACACGATCTGGATATAGCCGATAGATGGTTCGTTCGTTGGGGAATGTCGGCGGTTTTTGTCGGTAGGCTTTTGCCCGTGATCAGGACTTTTATATCATTTCCCGCAGGTATTGCTCGAGTAAATCTGTTTAAGTTTTCCGCCTATACTTTTGTCGGTTCTGTCATTTGGTCGTACTTTTTGGGTTGGATCGGCCTGAAACTTGGAGCTAATTGGAATAGTTTGAAATCATATTTTCACGGCGCCGATTATGTAATCGGCGGACTCATTGTCGTCGGTATTGTCTGGTGGATCGCTCGGCATATAAAACACAGCCGCTCGTCTTAAATTTTATCGAAGTGCTATAATGATCACATAGGGGAGTTTATGCTTTTAGAGCTTTCGAAAATAAGAGGCGTTCCTGTGGGGGTCATGGACGAGCAGAAGGCGGTTGGTTCTGTCGAGATGCCTGTTGTGCTGGCAGACGATGCAAAAGTCATCGGTTTTTTGATTAGACTCAAGGGGATTATGTCGCGAAAAAAGGTTGTTTCTTTTGCTGACGTTGTCGATCTTGACGGCAAGGGTCTTGTAGTAAATTCGGCGGACAATTTGTTGGCGATAGATGAAATATTGAGAATAAAGGATATCCTCAGACAAGGTTTCAAGTTGATCGGTCTACCCGCTAAAACAAAAAATAAAAAATATCTTGGTCGGATAACGGACGCGGTGATCGAAACGACTTCCGGTGATATCATCAGGCTTTATGTTAAAAACTTACTGGACGAAAGGATTTTCGAACGATCTATGATACACGACATTAAACCCAAGGAAATAATCCTAACTTTTGATGATAGAAAGAGTGCTAAAAAAGAAGTTGCAGCGGACGCGCAAAAGGTGGCGGAGCCGGCTTAAATTGTTTTGCATCGTGGATTGACATTGATATAATCTAGTTGGTCGAAACTTTTTTGGAGGGGTATGAAAAAAATGACATCGCTCGATTGGGTGGCGTTTGTTTTAGTTGCCGTCGGCGCTCTAAACTGGGGACTGGTCGGGATCTTCGACTGGGATTTGGTTGAGGCGATCTTCGGCGATATGAGCACCATCACCAGAGTTGTCTATTCATTAGTCGGTATAGCGGCTGTTTATAGGATCTTCACAATCTCGACAAAGGAATAGCAACCACTCTCCGCTTTTCTGTTTACAGGCGTTGTGTTTGTTGGGAGTTTAAACAAAGATTTATTCTTTGAAGGTTTTGTTGTCAGCGGCTCGGTTGTGATAAAACTAAAGAAATTGAGGAGGAAAATGGATAATCCTGAAAGCGGGTTTATACCGGAGTATGAATTCAAAGAGCCGACGCCGCAAGGGGTGGCGGAGGCTTGCAGCGATACACTAGACGAAGAAACGTGTGAGGAAATCGGTGATATTGATAATCTTGTAGATGCTATAGAGTTTGCTTTTACTGCTTTAATGGAGGCTGGCATCGATGATCCGGGGGCGTTTTTGATCGAAAAAGGGATTCTTCTTCAGTAGCCTAGTATTTTCACCTTGCGGTTGTTTTGCTGCTTTAAAAGAATGCCCGCCGAGACGTAAAACGTCGGCGGGCGCGGTGGGGGTGAGCTTGCACTTATTGTTTGGTGCTAAGCTCGACGTACCCCGGGCGATCG
This sequence comes from uncultured Candidatus Saccharibacteria bacterium, assembly GCA_964540855.1. Taxonomy (GTDB): domain Bacteria; phylum Patescibacteriota; class UBA1384; order UBA1384; family DTJR01; genus CAZIOI01. The sequence continues at coordinate 2,118 of CAZIOI010000029.1, read as the reverse complement.
AGGCACGGGTGCTTCGCGAGACCATGCACGCGCCCTTCGAGGGCGGCAATTGCCTCCCTGTCACCGTCGACGTGAAGGATGACAGTAGCCCCGTTCGCGAGGTGCTCGTGCAACCTCGCGGCTTTGGCTGCCGCAGACTTCTCTTTTGTGACTACAATCTCTGCCACTTCGCCCTCCCTGCAACCTTGGTAGATACGAGTATGATTTTAATCAATTTTTCTACCTGTTGTCAATCTTTTGTATGCAGAGCATACAATAAATTGAAAAGCGATCTGAATTTGCTAAGATATTATAAAAATTACCAATAATTTATGAGAAAAAGTCTTAGAGGTTTTTTGTCAGACAACTGGCCGATTCTTTCATTGTCAGTCATTGGTTTGGCTATAAGGTTTATCTATTTAAACGATACGATTGCAATATCGAAAGATCAAAGCGATCACGTCCAGTGGGCGATGCAACTATTTGAAAATCATGGCTACTTTTGGCATGGTCCCAGGCTTCGTGGCGGTGACGCCGGAGTGTCATCATATCTCGGCCCGTTCTATATCTATTTGCTGGCGATTCCGACCAAGCTGTCTAATGGCTCTTTTTTTTGGCCGACTGCGCTAAACGGAATCCTGAATGCTGCAGGAATGTCTGCGATTTATCTTCTTGCTAAACAAATTACCGGCAATAAATTAGCCGGCTATATATCAGCAATATTGTTTGGTTTTTCAACCGCTTTTATAGTGATTAGCAGAACAATATGGAACCCGTGGTCTTTGCCGTTCTTTGTTCTAATAATGTTTATTGCGTTTGTAAATATGATACGTGGTAAAGATAAGTATTTACCGCTCTTTATCCTATTTTTGTCTCTAAGTACGCAATTGCATGCCTCAACCGCAGTATTTATACCAGCCTTTATTATATTGTGGTTTGTTTTCAGAGTAAAAATAAAAAATAAATTGCTTTGGTTGTACTCGGCTTTGTTAGCTATGCTTTCTTATTCGACCATGATCTTTCACGAGCTAACTAATAATTTTGAAAATTTACGCAACCTTTATCAAATATTGGTGTATCCATCAAACTTTGGAGAAGCTAAGATAGGCTATTTTGTGCGACTGTTGACGACGACGAGGCAATTTAATGAATCGTTTTTACTCAGTCTGGATGGTCGGGTTTATGAATCGGCTTGGGGACAAGCGCTTTGGTTCAACCAGCATTTCGGAAAGACACTTCACTACGCCGGGGTTGTTTTCTTGGTGTTTTGTCTGTTTTTATTAGTTGCCGTCGTGGCAAAAGCCCTTCGCAGTAAAAAACCTGACCCGATTCTCATACCACTGATAGCGATTCTACTGTTTATCCCCGGGGCTAATTTCTTCGGCTATAATATTTTTCTTTACTATTTTGTAGCAGTCCTTCCTCTTGCGTATGTAATTATTGCCTATGCTCTAGCTAAAATTTCTAAAAACATTATAGGTAAGGTAGCTGTAGGTGTGTTAGTCGCATTGTTTTTATATGTTAATCTGAATAGTTTTTATTGTTACATCGTAGCGCGCCAAAATAGGGCGCTTGCTTCGGCTGATGAAATATCCAATCCGGATATGCTTTTAAAAGATCAACTGGATCTGCTGGATTTTGTAAAACAGGATAGTGCGGATAGAGGCGCAAAGTTTGCTTTCTGGCTTCGCTTTGCAAATGTTGGTTCGGCGAATCAGGATACATATCGTTATTTAATCAGTCTTAAAGGCATAAAAGAATTGGATGAGAGTGACATCGTGTATTTGATAGTCGATCCTGCAAAGAAACCGCTCGAGAACGTTTTAGACGAAAAAACGGTTCTACTAGACAAAACATTCGGAAGTATCAAGTTGATCAAATACCAACCTAATTAGGTTAAGCCACAAAAACGCAGACTGATGGACTGGACCTGTTCCCGGACTGATTGCTGGCAAAAGGGTTTTTATGGAAAATTCTTATCGAACCTGTTAAGATTTTTTTGCAATTAGATATTAAAAATTCAATCAAAATTTAAAAATTAAGAATTAAAAATTAGCCTATGTTATCAATAGGAATCGTTGGTCTGCCAAATGTCGGAAAAAGCACGCTGTTTAACGCAATGCTCAAAAGTGAGCTTGC
>CAZIOI010000028.1:0-7226 GCA_964540855.1 uncultured Candidatus Saccharibacteria bacterium | reverse complement strand
AGCAAATACTTGCTCGGCTGGGTCGAAAGTACCGTCGAATCGAATGACCTCAAGTTTGATCACTTTTTTATTTACGAGTCCGTAGGGTGGGATTACTCTCTGATCTTTTTAGCTTCTCTACCTTTTGTAACGACTCCATCTCGTTCTATACGTAAAATCGATCTATCAGTATCGTCAGGTTTAGATTTGAATGCCCCCATGTCAACCGATGTGATAATTAAGTCACCAACGTCAAACTTACTGTAAGAGTCGTACTGACTATGTCCGTGTACAATCATATTTATCCCTGCTAATCTTAATTGATTCGTTATATCAGCTTTTTTATCTTCAGGCAGGTCAGCGTCATAGGAATAGCGATTCTCTGTGTTAAGAAACACGTTTTTTATTTCAATAAAAAGCTCTTGTTCGCTAATGACTTCACCTCTAAGTAGGCTTTCTTTTAGCGATTTTTGGTAAATATTATTTATTACATCAATATTGTGCCTAACATTTTCGGGGCCATTTTTTAGTAATGTAGAGATTATTCCCATAGTTGGGTCAGTGTGCAGAAACAGGGTGTCATCAATAATCTCGACGATTTTCATGCTGCACAGCGATTCTAAAACCTCTCGCCCTTCAGCGCTGGCCCTCATATTTTTCACGATTTCTGGTTGTTCCTGCTGAAGAAGTAACCAAGCGTTGCTCCTCCCCCCACCCCCTAGGGTAGCAAAATCAATAACTTTCAATTTTTCGGATCCAAATCTATGTAATTCTGTCAAACCGTTATACCTGCCCATTATACAATTAACCCACGGATCTGCGCCGCCACCTGCTCGGATACCCATTAAAAATGAAACCAAGAAATCATCATGATTTCCAACTATGGTCGTTATTTCGCCCCCAGCAGCTTTTGCTTGTTCTCTTAATTTAGAAATTTTTAACAAACAATCAAGTCCATGAGTTTGCCGATCTCCGGCAATATCGCCCAAGAAAACAGCCTGACTGTCAGAACCTGCCCATACAAATTCTCCGTCTTGATTTACCCTCGCGACTTCCAAGGATTCAAGATTGCCGTGTAAGGCTTCTTCGCTTCCAAAGAGATCCCCCACAGCTACTACGTTCGTATGTCTTTTAACATTTCTCCATTCGACTTTCCTAACAGTTCTGGTTTCTAGTTGATTAACGGGAATTTTCAAACTCTCGGCTTCCAAAAATTCCATTAAGTCTTTAGAGAGATTTTGAATAATAACAGTGAATTCGGCATTCTCTTTTTTACAGCGCTTAAAGTCCTTTTTGAGACCTTCTAATTCTGCTGCAACGTTGTCTGGTATTTGTTCAAAATTGTGCTGATCTTGTAAAAAAAGTATCAATAAAGATTGAACATGTTTTTGCCTTTCAGCTTTTGTGTGTGCATCAAAAATTAGTTCTTCTTCTGTTTCATTTTCAATATCCGTTGCAGGCTTTTGTTCTACTGGGGCTTGTTCGGCTGCGGCCGGCCGGCTTAGTCGCTCGAGAGAGGCGATTAAATCACCAGATAGGTCTTCTAGAGAAATGGTACCTGCCTCAAGAAGATGATCTCGTATACGCTCCTTCAAGTTAGACAGCTCGTATTTCAGTTCTTGGGGCAATGTGCCTAAAATATATAATCCATCAAGATATGCCCTCAGTTTTTGCATTATACGTTTCTGGTCCTGTTCGCTGTATGCTGGTTTCTCCCCAGCTTCTTGGTCTACCGAGGCTTGGGTTTCTGGCTTGGCTGCTGCGGATCGGCTTTCTCGGTCGAGAAAGGCAAGCAAATCTGAAGAGAGACCACCAATGTGTATTTGAAAGCGACGATGTTCTTTTCCGCAGGCTATATATTCTTCTATTAATCTTGTTATCTCTGGCCGTAAATTATCTGGTACTTCCGAAAGACGCGATTTATCTTGTAAAAACACTGCCAATGATCTTGCCAAACGCTCACGATCCTGCTGGCTGTATGCTGCTGCTGTCTCAGCCGGTCTATCTTGCACTAGTGGTTGCGGTTGATAGACCACAGGTCTTCTTTTGTGTGTGTCTGGCGCACTTCTTGCCGCCATCAAAGAAAAAGCTAGACGATAGACCATGGCCGTATAAACAGCCTCGTCTGTCGGCTGATCAAACCTCAGACTTACTTTTGCTGTAGAGTCGGACGCTCTTGTTTCACGATAATCTTGTGCGTATCTACCTAATAATTCTCTTTCTGGCGATGTGAGTAGATGATCAACGCTCAGACTCCCATTTATGGCTTTTTTAAGTATCCGCCCAATTTTCTCTATTGCGCCCTCAAATTCTTTTCTTTCTTCTTCTGAAAGATCTTCGATTTGCTGTTTTAGCTCGTCTAGGCGGGCGGTAATATCATCCTCGGATGATTTTTCGTGAGCACTGTCAGTAGATTTAGGGGCTCTCAAAGAATCGGCAGTCTCTTTACTGTCTTCTCCGGAAAAACCGCCAGTTTCTGGTCTGGGTCCCATATTTCCCTCCTACTTCGTACTAATTTTACCATTTTTGTTAGCTTTGAAACTAACACGGCGGGTTGTTCAGCATTGATCGAGAGAGTTGAAGAGGATAAAATTAGGACAAACTAATAGATTTGGAGGGATTTTGAGTGAAAGGGAACATGGCATTGTTCTCGAGGCACGCAATATAGTCAAGCAGTACACTTCAGTTTCCGAGTCCCAGGCTCTCAAGGGTGTGTCGTTAAAGGTGCGCTCGGGTGAGTTCGTGATGCTTTTTGGTCCTTCGGGCTGTGGCAAGTCCACACTTCTTAATACTTTATATGGACTCGAAACTCCGACTAATGGCGAGGTTTTTTTGCGTGGGAAGAATTTGTTTAAAATGTCAGAGCGTGAACTCGACCTTGTTCATCAGCAAAAGATCGGCTATGTGTTTCAACAATTTTCTTTTTTGAGAAATTTGAGTGTTTTGGACAACGTTTGTTTGCCAAAAATGTTTGTTGGCGAATCTTTTAAGGTCCGCCGAAAAAGAGCTCTCGAACTCTTGGGGATGTTGGATTTGGATCAATATGCCAAGCGATACCCCCAAGAGCTTTCCGGAGGTCAGCAACAACGTATTGCTTTGGCTAGGGGATTGATGAATAATCCTTGGATTATGTTTTTTGACGAGCCGACCGGAAATTTGGACAAAAAAACCGGTGACAGGGTGATGAATATGATCAAAGACTTGAATCGACATAGCCATAAAACTGTTGTGATGGTTTCTCATAATCCGGATTATTTGGACTATGCGCATAGGGTGATATTTATGCAGGATGGTTTGGTCAAGGATGAAAAGACTAATCACAAATTGATGTTTTTAGTTCCGCCGGAGAAAGGCTGACATGCGTTTTATAGATTATTTTTTTCTAGTTTTAAAACAGTTTAGTGCGAGAAAATTGCGAACGTTCTTGACTATGCTGGCGATTGGAATCGGTGTCGCGGCGATGTTTCTGCTGGTGTCATTTGCCTTTGGCTTGCAAGACTTAGTCATGAACAGGATTGCGCCGGTAGAGACTTTATCAACCGCCGACGTCGCACCGGGTAATCTTTCGTATATTAATGACGCCTCTTTTGTAAACATTAAAAAAATCGACAGTGTTTCTGATGCTGTCCCGATCATAAATCTGAATGCTCAGGGTTCTATCGATGACAAAAAAACTTTTGCCGACATTACGGTTAATGCGACATTACCAAGATTTATGATGTATGATGGGATTCAAATCGAAAATGGGAAAAATTTTTCCGAAAAAACGAACGAAGCGATTATTACAACCGCAGGGAGCAAGCTTTTTTCAAAGCCTGACAACATCATTGGGACTGAAGTGTATCTTAGAAAACTCGTGCTGACTAATAGTAATTTTGGCGATTCCGAAATTTCTGAATTTACCGAGAATGTAAAAATCGTTGGTATTATTAACGACGATGAAACGCCAGCGCTATACGTCGATCTTAACAAGGTGAAAAGTCTGGCACCGACATTAAGTTATTCAGGTATCAAAATCAGTCTCAGTGATGTGAATAATATGGACGCGGTAAAAGGAAAGATTTCGGAACTTGGCTTTGAGGCTGAGGCGGTTTATGACATGGTGGAGGAAACTTCTAAGTTGTTTACTTACCTAGAGATAGTTTTCTCTTTGTTTGGTGTCATCGGATTATTTGTTGCGACAATCGGTATGTTCAACACGATGACCATATCTTTGTTGGAGCGAACGCGCGACATTGGCTTTATGAGAGCCTTTGGCGCTACCAAAAGAAGTATCAAAAATATCTTTCTGACCGAGTCGGCGATGATCGGGTTTGGCGGAGGTTTTTTTGGGACCTTGATTGGAATGATTGTCGCAAGCATAGTTAACGAACTGCTCCAATTGTTGGCAAAAAAAGTTGAAAGTGATGGATTTAGCCTGTTTATTTTTGATTGGTGGATGGTTGCTATAATTATTGTTTTTTCCGTGATCCTCGGAATGATCACCGGACTATATCCCGCGCGGCGGGCGGCGGGGATATCTGCACTCGAAGCTATAAGATACGAGTGATTTCGTTTGATCTCACAGGATGACTGTGGGATAATGTATCTGTTTTGGATGGAAAAAAGAGGGTTTTTATATGAGAAGAGTTGGTTCTGATTTTTTAGGTTTACGAAATATCAGGACTGCGCCAGCTTTGCTTCTGGTGTGTTTGCTGTTGTCTATTTTCCCTGCCGAGAGTTCGTTTGCAGAGCTTCCAAAGTCTGAAAATTACGAGTTGGGAAATGTGAATTTCGGACAGCAAATGTTTTTGACAACTATTGATTATTCGGCGCCAACGATTTTGGGGGCTGGTCCTGAGGTTATCGAACTTACTCCGTATACAGCTATAATAAAGTGGTTTACCGACAAGGATACATCATCATCAATTTTTTACGGCACCGAAAGTGGCGCTTATACCGAAGAGGTTTCGAAAGCTTACGACAGTGTCACTACTCACGAGGTTGAGTTGACGGGTTTGCAGCCAAAGACAACATACTTTTTTGTAGCGAAATCTAGGGATACGAACGGAAGTGTTGCCCAATCGGAAGAAAAACAATTCACAACACCCTTACCGGTTCCCGAGGTGCAGAATTTGCAAATTAAAGATATAACCGAAAATTCGGCGATGGTTACTTTTAATACGAGTTATTATGCGACATCAATTGTCGAATATATCAACGTTGAGAGCTTGGAGAAAGCGACAGTAGGTGAGACTGGTTTCTCCAAGGACCACTCAATTGCGTTGCAAAATCTAAAGGATAATAAGTCGTATTCATGTATTGTAATTGCCCGTGACGATGAGGGCCAACAGTCGCAGTCTGCATCGATCAATTTTACAACTCTAAGGGATTCTCGAGCTCCAAAAATAGACAGTGTTAAGTTTGATCTGAATGTTATCTCGGGAAAAAATAAGGTTAGAGCAACAATTGCGTGGAAAACCGACGAGGATTCAACCTCGCAAATAAAATACAAAGAGAGCAATTCGGATACATATATCGATAGCACCGAATTAATTGACGTGGTAAAAAATCATTTCATTACACTGCCCGATCTTAAACCCCAGACAACATACAAGATGATTGCTGTCTCAAAAGATAAATCTGAAAATATTGCCCAAAGCGAGGAGTTTGTAATTTTAACACCAAAACAAAAAAGGACATTTTTACAGATAATTCTAGAAAACATCCAACAAATTTTTGAGCCATTTTCAAAGTTATTTGAATAAAGGTAGGCAAGTGAGGGGAATAAATAAAAAAATTTTAGGTCTGATTGTAGCGCTTGCGGCGTTGGTTATTCTTGCTGCGCCAAACGATACGGTTCAGGCACTATTTCCTGAAGAAATACCTTTTTCGGCGACACTTTTAACTAACGATGGCGTGGCTGTTCCTGACGGCAATTACACTATCACTTTGAGGATTTATCAATCCGAAAGTGGAGGGTCGCCTATCTGGGAAGAGACGACAAGTGTGACGACTGTGTCTGGAAATTTCAGTACGATGCTGGGTGCAAGTAGCAGTATGTCGGATGTTGATTTTAATCAGGTTTTGTATTTTACCGTAAAAGTCGGCAATGACACAGAAATGTTTCCGAGAAACAGAATAGGTGCCGTAGCTCAGGCATTTGTGGCAAAAAATGCAGCTGGATTGTTGGCGCCGAGTGAGGGGCTGAGTGTTGCTTCTGGTTCTTCGATCGTTCCGACAGCCAGCGGTCTTGATCTGGGATCGGATACAAATCCATGGAGAACTCTTTATGTTGAAAATGTCAGTGGATTAGTTGTAACTGGAACATCATCAGACTCCTTTACGATAAATGATGATGCGCAAGTTGACGAAAATTCATTCTTAAAATTTGATCGAGGTGACATCCTTGCTGGTTTAAAATGGAACGCAGCAGACGATAGATTCGATCTTTTCTCTGATATAGCTAGTGGAGCCTACGCAAAATTAAAGACAGGAAGCCTTGAACTCAGCACGGCTCTTGCGGTTTCGTCTGGCGGCACGGGTTTATCATCGCTCCCAAGCGCTGGACAACTTTTAATAGGTAATGGCGTAGGTTACAGTTTATCGACGCTTACGGCTGGCTTAAATACAGTAATTACAAATGAAGCGGGATCTATAACGATTGGGACAACCAATACTCCGGAATTTACTTCTGTTAATTCTATTTCGATGACCGCCCTTGATGATGGATTTTCAATAGTAGGAGGATCGACTCCCAGGACGCTTAATATTTCGGGTCCCGGTATTACCTTGACAGGTGGCAATAACCATTTGTATGTAACAGGTGATACTACTGTGAACCAAGACTTAACGACAACTGCTTCGCCGACCATGTCCTCATTAACGTTGACAGGTCAGCTGCAACTGTTTGAAAAAACTGTTGGCGGTACAAACTATGTCGGATTTAAAGCACCTCAGGAAGTCGCGTCAAATCTAGTCTGGACATTACCAAGTGGTGATGGCGCAGAGGATCAAATATTGTCTACGGACGGGAGTGGAACGTTGCACTGGCAATCAATACCGGGTGCTGCCACTTTTGCGCCGATTGACTCTGGATTTGTAGTTTCGACTGCTAGCAGTACGTTGACGGCTGAAAGAGTATTAACAGGGACCAATAATCAAATTGCAGTTACAGACAATGGTGCGAATAGTACGATGGTGTTGTCTTTGCCTCAAAACATCGCCACCACCTCATCCCCAACCTTTACCGGTCTCACCCTCTCCGG
>CAZIOI010000027.1:0-7298 GCA_964540855.1 uncultured Candidatus Saccharibacteria bacterium | reverse complement strand
ATGTGAATAACTTTATCGGCTCTCAAAAGTCCAATATGTTAGTAGCGGGTGCAGCAAGTTCTATCAATTGTTTTTATGTGGTAAAATTAGAAAAACAAACGGAGGAAAAATGCCAGATAGTGAAAGGTCGCATACTTGGCGTGATACGGTAACCATATTAGCGCTTCTTCTTTTATCTTCGCCATTTCAAGTTGTTGGCGTTATTATTATGTGGTTTATATCCAGCTGGTCTTACGCCACCAAGTGGATTGTAACAGCAATAGTTATAATTAATCTTGGTATTTTCGGCAAGTACAGTATCAACGCATATAACTATTTTAACTATCAAAAGTCTTTTTCGCCTCTTTTGTCGGTTCAACAAGCGCTTGATATGTACGGCATTGTTAATGGCACTTATCCTGATAAAATTGACCAGGTCAAGCCAAAATATATTCTTGATATTCCGACCGGTTATGACATCCAGTATTCCAAACTAGAAGACGGCAAAAATTATTCACTGAAGGCCAAAGTTAATGGCAAGGACGTTGAACTAAGACCGGCCTTGACAAGCCTACCTGCCGCAGAGTGATATTGACCTCGATTGACTTTTTATCTCGAAAAAGCGAAGATATTATTTCGATATGAAAAAGTTATTTAATCTTCACAGCAAATATCAACCTGCCGGCTCACAGCCGCAGGCTATAGATAAACTTGTTGACGGTTTAAAAAATAACCATCAAAAACAAGTTCTTTTGGGTGTGACCGGTAGCGGTAAGACTTTTTCTATTGCTAATGTTGTTTCCCGTCTTAAAATCCCCACATTGGTAATTGCCCACAACAAGACTCTCGCAGCTCAGCTTACTCAAGAGTTTAGAGATTTTTTTCCCGAATCAGCGGTTGGATATTTTGTGAGCTATTACGATTACTATCAACCGGAGGCATATTTGCCAAATTCCGATACATATATCGAGAAAGAAGCAACGATTAACGAAGAAATTGATCGGTTGAGGAATTTTGCGACCGAGGCGATCTTGAGCCGCGATGACGTTATCGTTGTTTCGTCCGTCTCTTGTATCTACGGTCTTGGGTCGCCGGAATTTTATAAAAAATCGACTATAGATATATCTGTCGGACAAAAAAGAGACAGGCTGGAACTGATGCGGGAGTTGATAAATATTCAATTTGTCCGAAATGACTCCGAACCTGCCAAGGGTTCATTTAGGGCAAGGGCGTCGTCGCTGGAGGTTGTTCCGGCAGGCGAGGATAAAGTCATTAAGATTATTTTTGCCGATGATGAAATCGGCGATATTCAAATAATAGACAAGCTAAACAGATCAATTATCGAGAAAAAGCAACGCTATGTTATTTTCCCCGCCAAGCATTATTTGGTACCAGAAAATCTAATGCAAAAGGCTTTGTCTCAGATAGAATCTGATCTTGAGAAGCGGTTGGCGGAATTTCGCGCGCAAGGGAAAATTATCGAGGCCGAAAGGCTGTCGCGCAAGACGAGATATGATTTGGAAATGATTAGGTCGGTTGGTTATTGTAATGGAATAGAAAACTATTCGCGATATTTTTACGATTTGCCAGAGGGAAGTCCGCCATTTACGCTGATTGACTATTTTCGCGAGCGTTGGGGAAATGATTTTTTGATTGTTATCGACGAGTCTCATGTGACTGTGCCGCAAATAGGCGGAATGTATGCTGGTGACCGTAGCCGAAAAAACAATCTTATAGACTATGGATTTAGATTGCCGAGCGCTCGCGACAATAGACCGCTCAAGTTTGAAGAGTTTGAAAAAAATGCCCAAAATGTTATTTACGTTTCGGCTACACCGGCACAATATGAATTGCAAAAGTCACAAGGTAGGATTATAGAGCAAATTGTCCGCCCAACCGGTTTAGTCGATCCGGAAGTTGAAATAAGACCTACTCAAGGTCAGATTGAAAACCTGATAGGTGAAGTTGAAAAAACCGTGCAGGCGGGCGAGAGGGTTTTAGTGACGACTCTTACCAAAAAAATGGCGGAGGATTTAACAGTTTATCTCAAGGAAAAAAACGTCAAAGTTAAATATCTGCATAGCGGTGTTGAAACTATTGAGAGGATTAGACTGATTAGCGCGTTGCGCTCCGGAGAATTTGACGTTTTAATTGGCGTCAATCTATTGCGTGAGGGCTTAGATATGCCGGAGGTTTCGCTGGTTGTTATTTTGGATGCGGACAAAGAAGGTTTTCTGCGAAGCGAAACGTCTCTGGTTCAGACTATCGGTCGCGCAGCCAGAAACGTCAACGGTCGTGTTATTTTGTACGCCGATAACGAAACTAATTCTATGAAGCGGGCGATTGGCGAGACAAAGAGAAGGCGAGAAATTCAGATTAAATACAACGAAGACCACAATATTACGCCAAAAACCATTGATAAGCAGATATCCTCTATCGCTAGCGATTTAGACGTTGTAGCGCTTGATGATGTCGAACAAAAAATGTCTGAGAAAGACCTAAAAACGTTAATTTCAGATAAAGAAAAAGAAATGAAACAGGCGGCGCAAGAGCTGCGTTTTGAAGAAGCGGCAATCATAAGGGATCAGTTAGCGGCTCTTAAAAAAGCGGGCAAATTTTTTCAAAGGGTGAGATGAGATCTAAACTCGACAAAAAGCCGCTTTTTGTTTTGAAAGTTTACAAGCGGCACATTGCTTTGTTTGTCGCTCTGGTGGTAACGGCGTGTTTGGGCTACGCGAGTTATTTTCGCCGCTATATGGTGCTCCCACAATCGTCAATCAATATTTTGCAAGAAATGTCGGCGGTTGACGGCGACTCGCGTATTTTAATTTTTGCTCCACACTGTGACGATGAGACTTTGGGAGCAGGCGGACTGATTCAGCAGACCTTGTCCGTCGGAGGATCTGTCAAGGTTGTGGTTGTGACGGACTGTAACTATCACAAAAATGGGGAGGTTAGGCGACAAGAGACAATAAAGGCGACAAGTATGTTGGGTCTAAAGGGATCGGATATAGAATTTTTGAATTTCCAGGAACGCGATGAAAATATGACGGTTGATTCCGACGAGAGAGCTAAAATTCGCGAGGCGATTAAATCTGCTGTCGATAACTATAAGCCGAATATAATAGTCTTGCCGCATCCGGCCGACACGCATATAGATCATTCGACAATCGGTAAAATTGCCGATGAAGCGATTGGGGATGTTGAAAATGTAAAAATCCTTTATTATCTGATTCATTATAATTTTTTGCGCTATCCAAGCCCGTCAGGGCTGAGACCGTCAAGCTACCTTTTACCGCCGGCGGTTTTGATTAACTTTACTGATATTTGGTATAAACTTACCTTAACGCAAGAACAGGAAGACAAAAAGGAAAACGCGATTACTGAATATAAATCACAACTGAGAACAACTAATCCGGTTTTGTATAGGATTTTGTTTGATTTTGTCCGCAAAAATGAACTGTTTATGATAAAGGAGAGCTGATATGGACGTAATTTATAACTATTTTTTAGCGCTTATTGATCACTATGGACTTGGGGCAATTTTTGTAATGATGATTGTAGAGAACCTTGGCATACCATTGCCGACTGAGGTTTGTTATATTGTTGGCCAACCGATAATATTATCAGGCGCTATTACACAGATTGATTTATTTGTTGTAATACTTGTGGGTAAAACACTAGGAAGTATTATCACATATTATCTTGGTAGATTTTTCTCCGGCAAAATTAAACATTTGGATAATCACAGCGGACTCAAGAAATCACAACAAGTTTTTGCAAAATGGATGGATAAGTATGGTTCGTTTGCAGTTTTTCTCTCCAGAGTGATCGGATATGTCAGACCATGGTCCAGTTATTTGGCCGGAATTGGAGGAATCCGTTTTGCCCCATTTATTTTTTATAATATCCTTGGTTCCGCCGTCATAATAGCTATAACGATGCTTTTTTTTAGCTCGCTTTTTACGCTTTGGCAAACATACGACTTTTTGCGTCCGCTTATTTTTATTTTGATTATTGTCAGTTCGATTGGTTTTTGGGTTTGGCTTGCAGCCATTAATAAAATCAAGCAGAGATCTAAAAGATAAAACGTGGTCTGGAAGTTCGGGATTTGTTTGGTATAATCTTTATGCTAAATTATTTGTTATGGAAGATCAAAAAAATATTTTTGTTAAAGGTGCGCGCGAACACAACCTAAAAAATGTTGATGTTTCAATACCGCGAAATAAACTCGTTGTCATAACGGGTCTTTCGGGCAGCGGAAAATCCTCTTTGGCGTTTGACACTATTTATGCAGAGGGGCGCCGAAGATACATTGAATCTCTTTCGAGCTATGCGCGACAATTTCTCGGTCAGATGGAGAAGCCGAATGTCGATTATATAACCGGACTTTCACCGGCGATATCGATCGACCAAAAAGCGGTGAGTAAAAATCCTCGTTCGACCGTCGGAACAGTGACGGAGATTTATGATTATCTGAGAGTTTTTTTTGCGAGAGTTGGCAAGGCCTACTGTCCGTTGGATGGCGAAAGAATTCAGCAATACAGTATAGATGAAATAGTCGAGTTTATAATCGATAATTTTCGGGGCAAAAAGGTAAGGGTCTTTTCATCAGTCGTTAGAGGCAGGAAAGGCGAATATATATCTCTGCTTGGAGACCTTAACAAAAAGGGATACGAAGTTTGTCGCGTTGACTCAAAAGAAACCAAAATTTCGCACGTTGTTAAGCTCGACAGATATAAGGTGCACAATATCGATATTTTAATTGACAGCCTGACGATTCCGCAAGAAGAAAAAGAAACGGGGAGGCTCGCGGTCAGCCAAGCGGTCGATGAGGCGGTGACGCTTTCGGGTGGTTTCTTGTCGGTGGTGTCAGATGACAGCGAAGTCAATTTTTCAACAAAGTTTTCGTGTCCTCGGGGACATGTGTTTGAAGAGCTTGAGCCAAGGCTTTTTTCGTTTAACAGTCCCTTTGGCGCCTGTCCCGCCTGTTCAGGATTGGGTTATAATCAGGAAATTGACCCGAACCTCATCGTTGCTGACAAATCAAAGACCATTGATGAAGGAGCTTTTTTGCCGTGGAGCTATAGCGCATTTAACTACTACGGGTCGATTATCCGATCTGTTGCCAAAGAGCTAGGATTAAAAACCAGCGTTCCGGTTAAAAATTTTTCGCCGGATGATTTTGACTTTTTTTTAAATGGTTCAGGTGATCGCGGCTATCTCCCTGTGACCTATTATGCAAAGGGCAGGCCGATCAATTTCAAGATCAAGTTCAATGGCTTGATCAAGCTCTTAGAGGATCGCTACGAAAAGACCGATTCAGATGCGGTTCGTGAGGAAATCGGCAAATATATGTCAAAAATGACCTGTCACGAGTGTATGGGTATGAGACTCAAGCAAGACGCGCTTGCGGTAAAAGTATCGGGGCTTAATATTCACGATATTTCCGCTATGTCTGTTTTTGACGCCATAAAATTCTTTGAAAATATGGATTTGTCCGAAAGCGAAAAGTTAATATCCGATCGTTTATTGACTGAAATCAAGAGCAGGCTTGAGTTTCTCAGAAATGTTGGTTTGGGATATTTAACATTGAGTCGCTTTGCAAGCACCCTCTCCGGCGGAGAGACACAACGAATCAGACTCGCTTCGCAAATAGGTTCCGGACTTATGGGGGTTTTGTATGTCTTGGACGAACCATCTATTGGCTTGCATCAAAAAGATAATCTCCAGCTTCTAAACACTCTCAAACATTTACGAGATATCGGCAATACCGTGATAGTGATCGAGCATGATGAGGAGACGATGAAAGAGTCGGATTGGATAATCGATATGGGTCCGGCAGCAGGTGAAAAAGGCGGCGAGGTTGTGGCCGAAGGACGAGTGGGGGATATTGTGCAGAATAAAAATTCCTTGACGGGGCAATATTTAAGTGGATCGAAGAAAATTGTTGTACCCGAAAAGCGCAGGAAATTAACCGGCAAGTATTTATCAATTGTAGGCGCCGGCGAAAATAACCTGAAGAATCTCAGTATCAGAGTACCGACGGAGAATCTTGTTGTAGTGACCGGTGTTTCCGGCAGTGGTAAATCCACGCTCGTGAACGAGGTTATCTATAAGGGTTTACAGAGGGAGCTTGGGAGGGGTTGGGAAAAACCGGGGAGATTTAAACTCATAGAGGGTAAAGAAAATTTTGACAAAATAATTTGTATTGATCAGTCGCCAATCGGTAGAACTCCCAGAAGCAATCCCGCTACATACACGAAGTCGTTTGATTTTATAAGGGAGCTGTTTGCTTCGACAAAAGAGGCGAAAGTCAGGGGATACAGAGCAAGCAGGTTTTCGTTCAACGTCGCCGCAACTTCCGGCGGTGGAAGGTGCGAAAAGTGCCGTGGCGATGGATTTTTGAAAATTGAAATGCATTTTTTGCCCGATGTTTATATTCCCTGTGATGTTTGCCATGGCGCGAGGTACAACAAAGAGACGTTGGAGGTGAAATACAAAGACAAATCCATCGCAGACGTTTTGGCGATGAGTATTGACGAGGCAGCAATCTTTTTTGAAAACATTCCCGTACTATCCAGTAAATTCAAACTATTGCAGGATGTCGGTTTGGGGTATGTACGTCTGGGGCAAAGCGCGACAACATTATCCGGCGGAGAGGCGCAAAGGGTCAAACTCTCGTCGGAGCTGTCCAAGCGATCTACCGGTAAAACTATTTATATCTTGGACGAACCAACGACGGGGCTTCACTTTGAAGACGTGGCGAAGCTCCTGGAGGTTCTAAACAGACTGGTTGATGCTAAAAATACGGTTGTAGTTATAGAACATAATCTGGATGTCATTAAAACAGCTGATTATGTAATTGATCTTGGTCCGGAAGGCGGTGATGGCGGCGGCCGGCTGGTAGCGGCTGGCTCGCCCGAAATAATCGCCGGCGTCAAGGATTCATATACTGGACAATATCTCAAGAAGGTACTATAATTTCCTCAATTTCGGTCAATATGATGGAAAGGAAGATAAGTCATGCTGATCCCGGCCGAATTTGAGGTTTTAGTGGCAATGGTCACCCCTATAGTGGGGGATACAAGCCCTAGAGCCGAGATTACTAGGGTGACTCTTGTCGCCACCGCCATGATAGAGAGGGGGTGTAGCGAATACGAGGCGCAGCAGCTTGTCCGCCAGGCAGAAGGTCTGGTGGCAGAGGATTTGCATCTGGCCTGATAACGGGGTCGCGGTGACACGGGATGATTTGGCACCCGTGCGCCGCGACCCTCCACCCAAATGAAAAATTTATTAGAAAAAGTCAAAGAATTTCC
>CAZIOI010000026.1:0-7724 GCA_964540855.1 uncultured Candidatus Saccharibacteria bacterium | reverse complement strand
CTTTGTGCTCGCCGAGCTCGCGTCCTAAAAAGACCATCTCATCACGCTGCTTGGTTACTACCGGCCCCAAAACCTCGCTCATACCATAAACCTGAACCATATCGCGAGCTATCTTGGTGGCTCGTTCGAGGTCATTGGCCGCACCGGTCGTAAAATGGTTAAAAATCATTTTTTCCGCGACCCGACCAGCTAGTAAAACCGAAATATCTGACAAAAATTCATCTTTTGATCTCAAGTATTTATCTTCGGTCGGAACACTCCACGTATAGCCTAGAGCCATTCCACGCGATACTATAGAGACTTTTTGCAGTATATCTTCCGGCTTAAGAAGCTTATTGATAATAGTATGTCCGGCCTCGTGATAGGCAGTGATTTCCTTTTCTTTACTGCTCATCACCCTCGCCTTTTTCTCTGGCCCGAGAGTTACTTTTTCGATTGCTCTGAATATGTCCGTTTCGGAGACTGTTTTCTTGCTCTCTCTGGCAGCCAAAATCGCCGCTTCGTTCATGAGATTTTTTAGATCAGCCCCGCTCATTCCGATCGTATTTGAAGCAATACGTCCAAGGTCAACTGTTTTTTCAAGAGGCTTGTTTTTACCGTGAATTGCTAGGATTTCTTCTCTTTCGATTTTGTCTGGCAAACTCAATGTAACTCTGCGATCAAACCTCCCAGGCCTTAGAAGCGCGGGATCTAAAACGTCCGGTCTGTTTGTCGCCGCCAACACTATAACTCTTGTGTCCGTATCGAATCCATCCATCTCAACCAAAATCTGATTAAGTGTCTGTTCACGCTCGTCATGACTACCTCCCAATCCCGCTCCCCTCTGGCGGCCAATAGCATCAAGTTCGTCTATAAAAATCACGCATGGTGCATTTCTCTTCGCTTTGGCAAACATATCCCTAACACGTGATGCACCAACACCGACAAACATCTCGACAAACTCACTAGCCGAGATCGAAAAGAACGGTACGCCTGCCTCGCCGGAGACGGCTTTAGCTAAAAGCGTCTTACCAACACCGGGAGCGCCAACCAACAAAACACCCTTTGGGATTTCCGCGCCCAGTGCCTTGAATTTTGCCGGATGACGCAGAAAATCGACGACTTCGACAAGTTCTTCTTTGGCTTCTTTAAGGCCAGCTACGTCCTCGAATGTTGTTTTGTTTTTCAAATTTGCCAGTTTTGCAGAGCTTTTTCCAAAACTCATCGCTCGCATATTCGCTCCTTGAGCTTGCCTCATTAAAAAGAATATGAATCCGCCCAAAAGAATGAAAGGCAGAAAGACTGTCAAAAATGTCGGCCAGAAAGAACCGCTGTCGGGGTTTTTAACATCAATATTGACCTTTTCCGGCGTGATTCCATAGTCAACCAGTGAAACTCCGGATTCCTTATATGTAGAAAGTTTACGACCGTCTTTTAAGTCAGCTGTTATTTTATTGCCGTCAACCGTAACCTTTTCAATAGTCCCCGCTGATGCCTCATCGGAGATTTGCGTCAACGTCACCTCTTCGGGTTGCTTGGTAAAAGATGGTCCAAATAAATTATATAAAGCTCCGGCTAGGAGAAGCACTATAACGATTGTCGAGAGTGTTTTTATCTGTTCTGGTTTCATATTTTTCCTATTTTACTAAATTTTAAATGCTAACTTACTAACCGACTATTTGGCTTGCCGCCCGTAGCCTTGGTGCAAGGTGGCCTGCCACCCGTAGCCTTGGTGCAAGGTGGCCTGCCACCCGTAGCCTTGGTGCAAGGTGGCCTGCCACCCGTAGCCCCTAGGGGGCGAAGGGTGGTGGTAGTGGCAGGGATCGAACCTGCGACCTAGGGGTTATGATTCCCTCGCTCTAACCAACTGAGCTACACTACCAATTACTACAAGATTTTACTATTTCAAACCGGTAATGTAAAGCATAGCTTACTATTGTCGATGCAAATTAAAGATTAAAATCTCTTGTTTTACACAAAAAATCACCGCTTCACGGTGTTTTTAAAGCCCCTTCCCTATTCGAATAATGATGTTTACAACTTTTCTTGACGCTATCACGCAAAAAAACAAACGAGTGACCCAGTTACTTATCACTCGTGGGTTCAAATCCTATTTTTGGTTGCAGGGGTGGGATTTGAAGGGGCGGAAGCCCCTTCCCTATTCGAATACTGATGTTTACAACTTTTCTTGACATTATCACACAAAACAACAAACGAGTGACCTAGTTACTTATCACTCGTGGGTTCAAATCCTGTTTTTGGTTGCAGGGGTGGGATTTGAACCCACGACCTCGAGGTTATGAGCCTCGCGAGCTACCAGGCTGCTCCACCCTGCGATAACAGTTAAAAGCCTAACAGATATCACATTATCAGTCAATGCGCGCGCACCATCCAAGTACTATATAATTTGTAAACTAGATATTTCCGTTACTATTCCCCGCGGTGGAAGATTTGTCAGCCACCCAATTACCACCGTCCGGTACTCGAGACCAAGTCTTATTTTCCGTAGTACTGCTATAAGAAAAATTGTCCATTACTCCGTCGCTATCTTGAGATTGCGGCCAGTAAAGCGTCACCGTGTCCATATCATTGTTTAGCGGAAAATTAATTCCATTTCGATACACCACTATCAGCCCTTTTGGAGCTATCTTCGTGACACCATTTCCCGTATTCGCGGCAACAATTGCTAAATTCTTGCCGGAAGCTTCCTTTAAATACCAATTATTTAAATCTATTTCACAGTCTGTCGTATTATAAAGTTCAACCCATTCGCCATCGGGCTTAGCCGCATTGTCATCCCCTGCCGGATTTGCCATGACTTCATTAATAAGAATACTACCCGATGCAATTCGACATTCCGGCGGAGGTGTCGGAGTCACAGTTACACTTGGCGATGAGGTTGGAGACGGCGTTGGCGACGAACTATCCACTGGAGCAGGTGACACTTCGGTCTGCTGTACCCAGTGATCCGCCCCGAAATTTACGTTTTGCGCGACAAACTGATCCGAAAAATATGCTTTGCTACTCAAACAACCCGCAAAAACCACCGCGCCAAAGATAAAAATAAATTTAGCTTTTTTTAACATTTTTATTTTTTGAAGTCTTCTTTTTTGTTTTCTTTTTTTGCGGCGGGGGTTGCAGCTTTTGATTTCTCTCGACGATTATCCTTTTGGCTTCCTGCCGTATTTTCTTTGATTCCTCATAAATAATTACGGTTGCGGGTACAATAATCAAAACCAAAAGACCTGGGAGGGTCTTAATATACATCAGTACATAGCCGAGATATTTGATTGAGAAAAAATGCTTCCCGATAATTTGGCTCGGTTTGACGGTGTCCGAATCCTCCGTCTCGTTGGCGTCACCTTTCGTTTTGTATTCAACAAAGCCATCTTTTTCTTCTATCCCGACGATTCTGTGAGTCGTGTTGTCTTTCTCTTTCACAGAGTCGGTCGATCGAAAAGTAATAATGTCATTTTGTTTATATTCATCGATTGGTTTAACAACGATCAGACTACCGGTGTCGATAGTGGGCTCCATCGACCCTGAAACAACCGAAAGAATTCTGTAGTTGCCCCTTATCGGAAGAATAGAAACAGTTAGGGCGACTCCAACCACAAACAAAATGACTAAAACGACATTGCCTATAACAGCAGCAATTTTTTTGGTAACGACTTTTTTGTCTTGATTCACCCTTGGGTCCTCCGTCGTCCCGACAAACATTCTTGTCGGGACTTACAGGATTCAAGAATTACTTTACCATCCCGGATTGATTGCTTGAGTTGCATCAAAGACCAAGTTCGCAACCGCGGTGGCTCCCTGAAATGTATTGCCCGTTGAGCCATCAAGCTGATACTCAAGATAAAACACATGAGTAATATTCGAACCCAAAGTAGAACTGATTATACCGGGCGTTCCGGTTGAAGTAATATTCAGATTCGTGAGCAGGCCGGTATAAATTATCGGCCAAGACTCTGGATTCGGAGTTCCGGCATGAGTGTGCCTTACCCGCACATTGATCTTGTTATAGAAGCCGGGTACACTCTCGCTCACTTTACCGTCTTGGAATTTATACTTCACCGGCAGCGAATCGGCCAGATTGTATATTTGATACTCGACTGGAGCGGTCCACACACCGGGAGCCATGTTGGCAAATGTCTGAGCCGTAGCGCCCGCTCCCCTGATATCAATATCGACTTTTGTGCCTGCTGTAAACTGGTTGTTTGCGACTGTCACCTGATCGGTGAAATATGCACCTGTCGCACCCGTGGCAATAGCTGCCACGGCAATTATCGTAAGCAAACTTTTTGCTATTCTTAACATAATTCCCTCCTAATCATTTTTAACACGAAATAAGAGGCGTCGACCGCGCCCAACAAACTAAAAAAACGCCTGTCCTGAACTGCTGAAAACGGCGTTTTATCATATTAATTTCCCCCAAAAAATTAATACCTTGTTACGCGACGATCGTATCACTTGAGTAATATTTGTCAAGATCATACTTTTTTTAATTTCCCGGTAAAAAACTCTAGCCACAATTTTAAATTATTTGTTGAGAGCGCTTCTTTAGAGTCATCCGACCATGTTTCACCCAAACTAAGATCAGACTGTTGCGGCTTGACTTCAACAGCGACAACTTTTTCGCCGGGGAATCTCATCCCAAGCTTCCTTCTCGCCTCGAGTTCTTGAAACGTACTTGTTTGGTAATAGCTAATAATGGCTTCAAAACCAAGCCTTTCTGTTTCCTGTTTAGCGATCTGCGCCTTAAGCTTTTCAACCCTACTATTCAACTGAAAGTTAAAATAAACTGACTGATAAAGCAAAAAACCGATATACACGGATACAGTCGCAATGATGATATTGGATAGTGCGCGTTTTCCCAATGTGTTGCTGTTTTGTTCAACATTCGCCATACATGCATTATAGCATCATACCAACGGCAAAATTAATCATTTGTATAAATAAACTACCATCTAGTGGTCTTGTCGTGTCCGCTTTCAATATTTTGTTCGCGTGGCTGCGGCTCATTTTCATTAGTTTTTGTTTTGTCTTGTAGATTTGTAGATAAGCTATCCGAAAGACTAGACTCGGTCAATTTGGCATGTTTTTTACCTGCTGCGGTGTTAGACAATATTATAAATTCGTACCCGTAATACCCAGCGGCAATCGCCGCGCTAACAAGTGCGATTATCGAAAGAGCAACCAGCATAACACTCCAGTTAAACCCATTCGTATTTTTGTCGCTAGCGGCAGGAATAAGATCGCCAATTTTACCAACTTCTTCAGTATCTTTCTCTGCCGGAGCAAAAGTTTGTTTTAAAGTAGAAGCATTATCGCTGTGGGCATAAACAATGCTTGGTTTAACGTCTTGTGTAGTAGATGTGTTGGATGCCAGAGCGACACTGGCCGATTCTTGTGTTACGGCCGCTAAAACGGCTTTAACCTCAATTTGACTCAAGGTTTCTTTCGTTATATTTCCAGCCGGGTCAGTCAAGGTTAGATATGGTACAAAATTCCCTTCGCCGATTTCACTGCAGTTCATTTCGATCGACCATCCACCGCCGACACCTGCGACAGCCGTATAAATACGCGTGCCGATATTCAAAATAACGCTGGAGCCGGGTTCGGTAAAACCGGATAAAATTATTTTTTCATTTGGTGTGAAGTCGTTCTTGGATAAACTGTAAGAGACAAACGGAGCAGTGATATCGACCTTAAAATATGATTCGACAACGCTCGTGTTACCAGCCAAGTCTATAACTGTTAGTTTTGTGTAATGGTCTCCCTCTGTTAAGCCGGATATTTTTTCACCATTTGCAATTATTATCGGCGAACCATCCAGAACCACATTCACAATCAAAACCGTTTCATTGGACGAATATGCGAATGGCAGACCAGAGGTGTTATAGATTTTGCCGTTTAGCGGACTGACTAAACTCACGATCGGACGCTTAGCATCTATGGAAAAATCTATTGCTCCCATAGAATCGATCTGCGTGACATTTCCTGCTGTATCGGTAAACTGCCAGCCGCTAAACTGCAGGGGAATAGGTTGATCGGTGTCGGTCTCCGCTACCGTATAGTTCATAGTATAGCTCCCAGGCGTGATCATACTACTTTGCAGAGTCAAATCGCGGCTGTTGTAAGTAGCTGAAACCAGATTGACATCCTCACTTGAATTTATCGCAAAATCACAAACATCACCGATCGACAATACCTTCTTGCCCATTGTCGTCGTAAAACTCCAATCGACAGCAGGCGCGATATAGTCGCCCGTCACGCTAACTGTATCAATCACGCTGCAGATCAGAGGAGCAGTGCAAAGCTCAAGTTCAACGGTGTTAATTCCAGTAGCAAAATATGTTTGTAGTTGGACGTTAGTAATACCATCCATACCATATTCCAACCACCCCTTCGTGTTGATCGTGGCTACCGTCGAACCATTCAAATTGATATTCGCGTGATCCAGCTCAGTTTCTGTCAAATTTGCTTTTATTGCAAAGCCCGTATTTGAGGCATTTGTGTACCCTTCGACCACTGTTCCACCAATTGGTCGAAAAGCAATTTCGCCATTTGCGACTTCGCTATCAGCCATAGCCCTATCGACCAACACTAAGGAGGCTGCTAATAAAACAAATATTATAATTAATTTTTGGAATTTTTTTATCATATTTTTCAAACAAAAAACCTCGCTTACGCGAGGCCATAGCTTTTGCCATAGCTTTAGTAGCAATTTAACAGTGACGCAACAAATGTCAAGGGTACTCAAATGTACCATTTAGTCCATAATGCTAATCGTCGAACATATTCCAAAATAAGACAGGCTAAACCTTATATAGTACTTAATATACGATCAAGAATTGTGATTTGCGAACCAAATATTTGTACCATCAATAATGCTTCCTCTCCGCCTATGTCTGCCTTCAAACTCGCGAAACCAAAGTCATTATATTCTTCAAAAACAATATTTTCCAAATGAGATTCGCTTTTCAACCACGCGTCAAAAGCAGCTTTTTCATTCTCGTAGCCCATCGCCAAATTTTCTCCGGCATATCTGTATTCGTACCCGCATTGTGCGATAAAATCCCATGCCTTCTGACCATTCGGAGAGACGTGATCAAAATAATCCCCGGCGTCCTCGTCTTGAAGTTTCAACACCGCCGCCTCGGACAGTTTGCTGTTCCATTTTAACTCACTAAGTCTATTTTCTTTTCTATACTCATTGACCTCTTGCAAGGCGTTTGATTGCTCCAAGGAGAGATTGTTTGCCGATACCGGAACGTTTTTTTTGGTTAAAATAAACAATATGCCGGCAAAAAGCAAAAAAAGAGCCACAATAATTCTTAGTTGTTTTATATATTTGCTTTTCACCATAACTTATCTCACGATCGTAGAATAGTATATATAATATAACATTATATATAACATAAGTCAATGTCCGATCGTAAACTAAAATCAACCCATATGGGTTGATCAAGTGTTGGTCGAATTTGCTGAACGAAGTTCGAACTTATTTTGAAAAAGAAAACTCCGAAACAACAAATACACTATAGCTCATTTCTCCTTAAATTTCCAGAGTATATGCTAAATACTTTCCGCCTTCGCTCGCTCTGCTCCCTTGGCGAGTTTCTGTGCAGCCGTGGAGGGGTGCGGGGAGGAAACGGCCGCACGAGTTTTTAATATGAGAAGAAAAGGTGCAAAAGTTAGTTAACATATTGGACTCCGCAGAGCATAAATAAGCGGGGTCA
>CAZIOI010000025.1:0-7834 GCA_964540855.1 uncultured Candidatus Saccharibacteria bacterium | reverse complement strand
TTAAACAGTGTTGATTTGCCAACATTTGGCCTTCCTATTATTGAAACTATGGGTAAATTTTTCATAATTATATGACACGAGATTCTAGCATGTTGCAAAATATTAATCAACCATTACAATATACTATGTTTTAGAATTTTAAAAAAAACAAAGGAGGCGCAGTGACAAAATACATATTTGTAGTGGGTGGAGTAATGTCATCGGTAGGCAAAGGGATTGCCAGCGCTTCTATCGCTACACTTTTAAAATCCAAGGGGTACTCTGTCGGCGCGATCAAAGCCGACCCATATATCAATGTAGATGCAGGAACCATGAACCCTATTGAACATGGGGAAGTCTTCGTGACGGAAGATGCCGATGAGTGCGATCAGGATATCGGAAATTATGAGAGATTTTTAAATCAGAATATCACCAGCGAGAACTACATGACTACCGGTCGAGTTTATCAATCCGTTATAGCGCGCGAACGAAATTTAGAATATAACGGCAAGTGCGTAGAAGTAGTCCCGCATATTCCCGAAGAAATAATAAACCGCATCAAACACGCAGCGAAAAAAAATAAATATGATATCGCAATTGTCGAGATTGGCGGCACCGTAGGCGAATATCAGAACATACTTTTTTTGGAAGCCGCCAGAATGATGAAAATGAAGTCACCAGACGATGTGGTGTTTGTCTTGGTTAGTTATTTACCAATCCCCTCCTCGGTCGGAGAGATGAAAACCAAGCCGACACAATACGCCGCCCGAACATTAAACGGCGCAGGTATTCAAGCGGATTTCATTGTTTGCAGGTCAGAGAGAGAAATTGACGCGCCACGAAGAGAAAAACTAGCAACATTTTGCGCAGTTGAGCCGCAGAATGCAATTTCTGCGCCTGATTCAGATTCAATATACAAAGTTCCGTTGATTTTTGAAAAACAAAAATTCGCCGAAAAAATTTTAAAGAAGTTAAAGCTTAAGGATAAAAAAAGCGATTTGGATTTGTGGAAAAAGACCGTTGAAGCAATAGACAAAAGTAAAAATGAAATAAAAATTGCGATAGTGGGTAAATATTTCGGGACTGGCAATTTCGTTCTAGCCGATTCTTACATTTCCGTTATAGAATCAGTCAAAATTGCGGGGTGGCATAAAGACGTCAAAATCAGTCTTGATTGGGTTGACAGCGAACAGTTTGAGAAAAAGCCAAAATCAATCGAAAAACTCAACGATTATGACGGAGTAATTGTGCCGGGCGGATTTGGCTCGCGCGGAATCGAAGGTATCGTTGAAACCGCAAGATATTGCCGCGAAAATAATGTCCCTTATTTCGGGCTTTGCTACGGTATGCAAATTGCGGTTATCGAATTTGCCCGAAATGTAGCGAAACTCAAAGATGCAAATACCCAAGAGATTAATCCAAAAACTCCGCATCCTGTGATTCATTTGATGGACGATCAAAAAGAAAAGCTTAAAGACAAAAAATATGGCGGGACAATGAGGCTGGGAGCCTATGACTGCACACTTTTGAGCGAGACCATATCCTACAGGGCGTATGGCAAAAAACAAATCTCCGAGCGACACCGCCATCGATATGAATTTAATAACAAATATCGCGATCAGTTCGAGAAACTCGGACTTGTGATTGCGGGAATAAACCCCAAGAGGAATCTAGTCGAAATTATCGAACTGAAAAATCATCCTTTTTTCGTCGGTGTTCAATTTCATCCCGAGTTCAAGACCAGATTCTTATCACCCCAACCGCTTTTTAGCGCATTTGTACAAGCATCTATAAAAAGACAAGGAGAAAAATAATGTCATACGATCAAATATCATTAGACAAGCATAAAGAATTTCGCGGAAAAATTTCAATCGTATCAAAAGTAAAGATTAATTCGATAGAAGATTTGGCGACCTTTTACACACCCGGGGTCGCCGCTGTATCTAAAGAGATAGCTAAGAAAAAATGTAAAGCGTGGGATTATACATCTCGCGGCAACTCAGTTGCCGTAATTTCTGACGGATCGGCAGTATTGGGACTGGGAAATATCGGACCAGAGGCTGCCCATCCCGTCATGGCCGGCAAAGCCATTTTATTTAAGGAGTTCGCCGGTATTGATGCATTTCCGATTTGTCTAGATACCCAAGACACCGATGAAATTGTAAGTGTTTGCAAAGCCCTCGCGCCAAGCTTTGGCGGTATTAATCTAGAGGATATTTCCGCGCCGAGATGTTTTGAGATTGAAAAAAGATTACAAAACCTCCAAATTCCCGTGATGCATGATGATCAGCATGGAACATCGGTAGTAGTTTTGGCCGGGCTTATCAATGCCACCAAAGTAATCGGAAAAAGACTTGAAGATTGCACGATTGTCGTAAATGGATTAGGCGCCGCCGGTACAGCCGTGACACTTATGATCAATGATTATACAAATTCAAAAGCCAAAATGCGCCTAATTGATTTAGACGGTCTTATCTGTTCCAGAAATGATCTAAATGAACATAAGAAAAGTGTTTGTACTCGTGTAAATTCCAGTAAAATGACCGGTGCGCTAAAAGAAGCAATTGTTGGCGCGGACATTTTCATAGGTCTTTCGGCTCCAAATGTTCTATCGGCTAATATGGTTAAAACCATGACTAGCAATCCCATAATTTTTGCCATGGCAAATCCAGTGCCCGAGATTGACCCCGATGTTGCCAAAGTTGCAGGAGCGAGAATTGTCGCCACAGGGAGGTCGGATTACCCAAATCAGGTAAATAATGTTCTTGCTTTCCCCGGAATTTTTAGGGGCGCCCTCGACGCGCACGCGACAAAAATTACTAAAAACATGAAGCTTGCAGCCGCTATGGCGTTGGCTAATTCTGTAGCCAAGCCAAATGTAAACAAAATATTGCCAAGTCCGCTTGAAAAGTCCGTGGTCAAGACAATTACAAAAGCCGTAAAGCTAGCCGCTCAAAAAGACAAAGCGATAAGAACCGTCTGCAGATAACCAAGTATTGAGAAAAATGCCCGAATAAGATAGAATCTTCAAGTATAGTCTCCCGTACAATGTTCAAAGATCGTCTAATGGCAGGACAGCGGCCTTTGAAGCCGTTAATCTAGGTTCGAATCCTAGTCTTTGAACAGTGTACGGGAGTTTTTATTTAGATAATCTTTAAAAAGGTTGTCAAGATCTAATTTATAAAATGATGGGTCTCGGCAAGCGTCTGCTTGCTGAGACCCGAACACCGGACATGCCGCTGCTTACAGCCGCGGAGAGTCGTAGTAGCTGCTGTAGCGATAGCGATCATCGTCGTCGCGACCAAAGCCACCACCATAATCGCTATCGCGATTGCGATCGTCGGCCTCAACATTTGCCCCTGAGACGCTGCCTACAGCCTCAAAGGTAAATGCTTTCTGCAGCTGCTCGGCGACTTGCTCGGCGGATAGCTGGGCGAAACGCTCGCTATCCTTGACAGTCGCCACACATGTCGCTCTGTCCTTTCGGACAGTCCGTGCAACACGGTTGCGCGTCAACGTCACCTCATTGAGATACGTCGCTGATCGCAGCTGAACGAGGAGTCGATCGCCAGACAGAGAGATGTAAAACCCCTCCTTGACGCCGCCAACGACCAACTTCACAAGCATTGAAACGTTGGCCTTCATGGTACCCCCCTTATAATGTTTACGCATTTCTTTTATCACTTTAATACTTTTTATTCAATGCCAGACTATTGCAGCATATAGCCCAAACTGTAATTATAAAAAAGTGAAAGATTGTATATTTTGCAAAATGGCAAGCGGCAAGATGAGCTGTCATAAACTCTATGAAGACAGCGACTATCTGGCGTTTTTGAGCATTCATCCAAATACCGAGGGTGTTGCGGTTGTGATTCCCAAAAAACATTATTCTTCTTATGTTTTCGATATGCCAGACACTGAACTTAAAAAGTTTATAGTTGTTGTCAAAAAAGTAGCAAAAATTTTGGATGATTACTTTGAAGATGTTGGTCGTACAGCACTCGTTTTTGAAGGATTCGGAGTCGATCACGCTCACGCGAAACTTTTCCCCATGCACGGAACAAATTCCGACAGATGGGAACCAATCTTGTCAGGCGACGAGGTAAATAAATATTTTGATAAATACGAAGGATATATCTCTTCGCATTCCGGCAAAGTAGCCGACGACAACCAACTAAAAAAATTAGCGCAAAAAATAAGAATGTCGATTAAATAATTACAAACTGAATTCAGCTAACGCAGAACGGATTGGATTTTAGAACAAACAATGGAAAGAAGACTAAAAAAATTCACAATTTTGCACTCAAACGATATGCACGGCGATTTTTTTGCGGAGGCTGAAAAGGGTCATGGCGAGCTAATCGGCGGCCTCGCTCTTTTGTCAGGATACATTAACAAAGTTCGCCAAGAAGAAAAAAACGTTCTCTATGTAATATCGGGCGATATGGTGCAAGGCTCAATTATCGACAGTGAATACAAAGGAATTTCGACTATCGAAATTATGAATTATTTAGCTCCGGATGTCGTAGCGCTGGGAAACCACGAATTTGATTACGGGCTTCCCCATCTTTTATTTTTGGAAAAAATGGCAAATTTTCCGATTGTCAGCGCAAATCTTTACATCAAAAAATATTATAAACGTTTGATGAGTCCATACCACATTGTTAAAAAAGATGGTTTTGACCTATTATTTACCGGTATTATTACAGATAAAATACTGGACGCGCTCAAACAGGATAAATTAGTAGGTAGTTTTGTCACTCTATCCGAGGCCAGTCGAGAAGTCGGCAAGATAACAAACGCGTATAAAAACGACGACATAGATCTCACTGTTCTATTGACCCACATAGGTTACGAATCGGATATTAAGCTTGCCAAGATGCTCAAACCTCAGTGGGGTGTAGATATGATAATCGGCGGACATTCGCATACCGTGTTAGAAAAACCAACCGAGACAAACGGCGTCTTGATAGCGCAGGCCGGTGTTGGCACCAATCAAATCGGCAGGTTTGATATTACGGTTGACGATGAAACAAATTCGATAGTTGATTACAAATGGAAGTTAGTGGCGATAGATGGTCGAATTGCCAAACCGGATACAAAATTAACTAAATATATCAATTCATTTAAAAAGAAAGTTGACGACAAATATGCCATTATCATTAGCAAACTAGCTCACGAGTTAACACATCCCATCCGCGAAATCGAGACGAGTTTAGGAAATCTTGTAGCTGATGCTTTTGAATCTACCGCTCAATGCGATGTCGCGCTCGTTGGCTCGGGCTCTATCAGAGTTAAGAAGCTAGGACCGATGATCACGCTTATGGATTTGATGCAATGTTTTCCGTATGACGACAGTCTCACCAGATATACTGTTTCAGGAGGTGATTTGGCAAAAATATTTCGCCACATAATGCGCGCTCAAAATCGTGACGGCGAAGGCGAATGCTATCAAATCTCTTCTAAGGTTCGCGCTTCCTATAACGAAAAATTTAAAGATCTGGAGTCACTAACAATTGATGGCATGCCGGTTGAACCGGAACAAAAATATACCGTTTGTCTGCAAGGCTATCACGCCAACAATTCAGAAGATTACCTTGATCTGACAGGCAATGAGCTTATAAAATTAGCACCGCCAAAAGTAATTTCGACCTCGACACAAGAAGTACTGGAAGAATTTTTGCGAAATAATCAAAATTTGTCAAAAACAATTGAGGGAAGATTGGTTTACAAATAAAAAATCACCATTTGTTGGTGATTTGGGGTCGGTCGCGGGGTATCCCGCGACCGACCCAGTGTGCGCAGACAAGGCAAGGACAACCTACAACAAACCTAGCTGATCCCAGATATTCTGCTCCCCAAACAGAATCGGGATACGGCTGCGTCTGACTTTTACCAAACACCTCAACGCAGCCACTTGCAGTGCGCGCTGATCGCGCTCTGCCAATGACAAGAACATCGTCATTATTGCGGGTATTGCACATGGCAACCACACGTCCGCATTTCCCGACTCACTCAACACGGCGAAAAACGGGGCGACCACACCATCCGATGTTTTGTACAATAACACGTCCTCACCATCAGATGGTTGCGCTTCTCTCGTGTACAATAGAAGCGTAGCAAGACCTCTCGCCTCTTCGAGATTGAGCCCCGCGACCCTAAGATCCAGTAACGCCTCAGGACCCAGTCGCTCTATAGCCACCGCAAGGTACTCAACGTCCTCGCCGTCGGCCAGAGAAACCAAAAGGTTTCTTATGTGGGACGTATTTTGCATCTACGTCATCCTTTCCCCGTCAAAGTGCGACAGTTGATAATATATTTATTCTGAACACAAATCAATACCAAATGCTTTTAACGCTTATTCGGGTTGACATTTTTAACCCTATTTGCTTTGCTGGATTCACAGCAAAATTTAAGATAGTTGCGCGCAAATCCGCCATTGGCGGACGTGAAGTGCGGTAGATTCCGCCACAGTCCCGCTACTGTAAAGTCCCGAGATAAATTCGAGGGAACAAGTCAGAAAACCAGCGCAGCATAATCCCGAGGAGGATCGTGAAAAAGGTGTTATTAGTATGTACCGTTCTCGTCTTTGCATCATTTGCACTTTTGGCACAAGATGCTTCAGCTTCCGCAAATGCTTCCCTGGACTATATTTATAGCTTTCAAGACGAAGCGACTGGCGGAATAAAAGAAGAAATGGATTCCAATCCGTCCCAACTGCAAACTGATTGGGCGATAATGGCTTTTGCTTCAGCCGGTTACGATCCCAATACTGTTGCGAAAGCCGACAAATCGATTGTTGATTTTGCTTCTGAGGGCATCTGCGCCCTTTCGTCCGTGACCGATATCGAAAGAAAAATTATTGCATTGGAAGCCGCCAATATTAATACGCAAAATATAAGCGGCTGCAATCTCTATGAAAAACTCGCCGCCAATATAAACGGGTCAACCGGACAAATCGGCAGTGGCGTTACAAGCACAATATTCGGCGCTCTAGCCCTGTCAGCCCAAGGCCAATCCATCCCTGCCAGTTCAATCAGTTATATAGTAGCTACCCAACAAGCCGACGGCGGCTGGGATTCTGGTTGGGGCATCGAAAGTAATATAACGGCTCAGGCGATGATGGCCTTGAAAGCTGGCGGCTATTCGGGCGACGCAATTGCAAGAGCAAAAACCTATCTCAAAAGTGTTTACGCCGATAGTAGTGGTATAAAATACGACGCAAATGAGTGGTCAACCGAGTCAGATGCATTTTCCGATGCCTTTGCTTTGATGGCAATTTATGCGGTCGGCGAATCACCGACACAGACCAGTTGGCTCAATGATGATGCACCGCTCACAGATGACTTGAGGTTTTTCTTAGCCAATTCAGATGGCTCGTATAGCTTTAACAAAAGTGTTGGCAAAATGACACCGGTCTGGACAACCAGTATCGTCCAAATCGCTCTAAACCACGGGTTCTTACCTATCAGCTCCGGAGCACTCAACCCTTATATTGTAAAAACGCCAACACCCACACCCTCCCCATCGGCGACTTCGACAGTATCTTCTTCGCCAGTAGTTTCACCATCAACCGCTGCGGGATCACCCAACAATACCGGCACTTCCTCAAACAGCAGTGACACGATCCCAAAAAAAATTACGCTATCAAGCAGCAAAAACGAGGATGAACTAGCCCCGACAAACAACGCGGATAATTCGCAGCCGATACAAAAAAATGAGAAATCGGGTCAAGAATCAAACAAATTTCAATTCGATTGGCGCTGGATCATTATTGTGCTAATTTTGGCTTTTTTGGCCGGCGCGCTGATAAGATACTTGCAGCACAGATACATAGATGAAAAGTAGTAGCATC
>CAZIOI010000024.1:0-8015 GCA_964540855.1 uncultured Candidatus Saccharibacteria bacterium | reverse complement strand
ATGTGAATAACTTTATCGGCTCTCAAAAGTCCAATATGTTAGTAGCGGGTGCAATAGTTTGCCAGTCATTTATTTATGGTTTATTGTTGATCTATGAAAAGCGTGAAATATTTAATCGTTGGCGGAGGGCCGGCGGGGACATCGGCAGCCGAAGAAATAAGGTCGCGTGATGCGTCAGGATCGATTTTGATTGTGGATCGGCAGGGTGAACCGCTTTACTCTAAAATTGTGTTGCACAAGTTTGTTGAGGGAGAAATAAAAAAAGAAAATCTTTATCTCAAAGATACCGGTTTTTATGCTGAAAAGCGGATAGATCTTGTTTCGGATGCGGTGACCTCTATAAATCCCGATAAAAGAGAAGCCAAGCTTGAGTCCGGCGAGCAAATATCCTACGAAAAACTCTTGCTGTCGGCCGGCGGATCACCCAGGAAATTGGGAGTTGAAGGTGAAAATCTCGAGGGAATTTGTAATTTTTATTCTCTGTCCGATGCTCAGAAAATCTCGGACACTCTCAAAAATGTTGAAGAAGTCGTTGTGGTGGGCGGAGGTTTTCTGACGATTGATATTTTGGAGAGTCTGGTGCGAATGGGTAAAAAGACTACTGTCGTGATTAGAACCGAGAGATTGCTGAAAGAAAAAATCGGTCCCGTAGGTTCGCAAATTTTGGATCTTACATTGAGAGAAAAGGGGATTAAATTTGAGTATTCTTCCAATGTGACCAAATTTTCTCAGGGCGATCGTGGCATTGAAGTTGGTTTGGACACGGGTAAAACTTTGCGCGCGGGTTTGGTAATTGTTGCGGTCGGAATAGTGGCAAATGTTGATATTGCCAAACAAGCGGGTATCAAAACGGATAGAGCGATTGTTGTGGATCGGTTTCATAAAACATCCGACGATAATATTTTTGCCGCCGGTGATCTTTGCCAAATAGAAGAGCCGGTTACTCACGAACAAATGATCCCGGGTAACTGGTTTTTTGCAATGGTTTCGGGAAAAATCGCCGGAGCCAATATGGCGGGAGCCAACGAGAAAAACGACCAAATGCCCATGGTGGCAAAAAAAGTAGCCGGAGTGAATTTGGGCTTCGTCGGTTTTATAGACGAACGATATATATTTTTTGAAACACAAAAAGATGATAAATATTTGCAGGTCTATGCAAAGGATGGCGTTGTTGTTGGTCTGAGTTCTATCAATTTGTCGCAATCGATTGGCGAGTTGAAAAATTTTCTCGGTAAAAGTGCGGATAAGAAGGTTTTTGAAGCCTTACTTTGATTTAAAGGATCTTTGTATTTTTGATTTGTTATTTAGTAGTTAATGATTACAATTTTTACTTAGTACTTATTAATTTTGAATTGTGGTTTTACGTTATTCGTTTTACGTTATACGTAATTATGGTTGACTTTGTCTTCTTATTTTCGTACAATTACCCAAATCCCTGTGGGGGATACTGTTTTTGCGGTGTGGCGGAATTTTCGTTCTGGGAGGAACGAATGAGTCCACGCACGACGGAAAGTATAACGGCGGCCGAGAGGAGGGTTGCAGAGGAAAACCGAGCCAAAGCGGCTCGGGGAGAGGGTCGCGTAGCGACCAAGAAGGACGCCGAAGGGCGTCCGTGGATTGTGCCGGGCGTGACGTTGCTGGAACGCGCGCCTGAGTCCGAGGAGGAAGAAGAGTAGCAGACCGGGTGCGGTGGGGTCACGAATTTCGCATTTTGACCCCGCCGCACCCACCGTTTTTTAAAAGTATTTTGAGATTGTATTGCTATAATTGAGTAGGTTTGGCATAAAGAATTGGACGCAAGGCAGATAGTTTAAATTTAATTGGAGGCCTCATCGCCTGCCCGCCCGTCTGCAACGATGTGCAACTTCGGGCAGGCAGTTGCTCAAGCCACAGCTTGCGCAGGCGGGTCTGCCCACAGTTGCTAGCGCTCAAGCGCTTGCCGGCGGGTCTAGCCTGTCCTTCCGTAGCTTTAGCGAAGGAGGATGGTTAGGACGCCAGGTTATTTAATAAGTCGAGTAAAGTTAATTGTTGGCCCCTTCGTCTAGTGGTTAGGACGTCAGGTTCTCATCCTGGCAACAGGAGTCCGACTCTCCTAGGGGTCACCAATTAATTTTACTCGACCAAGGTATAGCTTGGCGTTCCGCCCGCCAAGCGCATCCTGGCAACCGGGGTTAGCTTTTTGCTCCGCTCAAAAAGCCCCCGTGAGGTCACCAATTGAATTTAAAAAAATGGGGGTAGCTTTTTGTTCCACCCAAAAAGCGCCTAGGGGTCACCAATTAATTTTACTCGACCAAGGTATAGCTTGGCGTTCCACTGTTTAACGTATAACCACAATTCAAAATTAATAATTACTAAGTAAGAATTGTAAGTACTAGGACACTAAGTTTAAAACAAATATCGTCGCGTAGCGACACAACAGTTATACGCTATACGTTTTACGCTATACATTAACGATTATCGTCACGAAGTGACACCATGGTACGAAGCGTGCCGGGGTTGGATTGTTAAGGATAGGGGCGAGCTTCGCCCGTCTGCAACGAAGTGCAACTTCGGGCAGGGTGGTTGCTTTCTTGTTGGTTGTTTCTTGTTTAACTAAAGCGAAGCTTGGATAAGATTGCCGCGCCCTTCGGGCTCGCAATGACAAATCTTAATTTAAAATTAAAAATTATTTTAAAATTTAGAACTTAGAATTTAAAAATTATAGTTTTACGTTATACGTTTTGGATTATACGTTAATCTGTTGTGGTTATACGTTTTGCCTTTTTCGTTATACGTTATTCTTGCTTGCTATTTTAACCAAATGTTCTATGAGCTGTTCAAAGCTCAACCCGGCGGCCTTTGCAGCTTTAGGGAAAAGACTTTCGGTGGTCATGCCCGGAATTGTGTTTACCTCGAGCACAAAAATATTCTCATTTTGATCTACTATCATATCGACTCTCGACAAATGTCTGCATCCGAGGGTTTCAAATGCCTTGAGAGCAATCTCTTTAATCTTTGCGGTTAATTCCTCGGAAATTTTTGCCGGCACAATCTCGTCGGTTGTACCGTCGTATTTTGCTCGAAAATCAAAAAACCTTGTTTTAGGTACAATCTCAATTACAGGAAGTGCTTCCGGTTTTCCGTCACGCTCCAAAATTGCAACGGTAAATTCGCGACCGGCAATATATTTTTCGACTAATGCTTCGCCGAATTGTCCAATGACGTTTTTAGCGGCGAGGGCGAAGTCAGCTTGGTTCTCGCAAACCGCCACTGCTACAGAGGAACCTTGGTTATTAGGTTTGACAACGACTGGAAAATCAAGACTGTTGCCATCGTCGACAGAACGAATAGTCTTAAATTCAGGTGAATTTATCGAGTTAGCATTAAACACCATCTTAGCTAGACGTTTGTTCATAGCAATGGCGCTGGAGGACAATCCGGAACCAATGTACGGCATAGAAATTTCCTCCAAAAGTCCCTGGAAGGCTCCGTCCTCACCGAATTTACCGTGCAGGCAAATGAACACCAGCGAAAAATGTCTGGCAATATCGACTAACGGAAGATTGACGACTGGCGGAAGTTTTTTTGGATCTTTTTGGATTGATTCCAATTCCGGTAGCTGCAAAAGTTTGCCTGTTCCGGTGTCGAGAATACCTATCTGGTAACCCAATGATTCCAAGGCCATTGCTACGTTCTTGCCCGAACCGATAGAAACTTCCCGTTCGGTTGAACGACCTCCCAAGGCAACCAAAATTCTGGGTTTTTTTGGATCTATTTCCAACTTCATATCAAAACCTTGTCTTTCATGGTGTCTAAATCCACGAAACGATCTGCTTCGTCAATCAATTTACTTGAAGCCGTTTTTCTAAAAGCAATTATCTCTGCGCGACAGCCGAGCGATTTAACGTGTTCTACCAAATCTTTGAAATCACCGTCGCCTGACACTAAAACAATTACGTCTAATTTAGAAGCGGTTCTCATAATATCCATAGCGATTCCCACGTCCCAATCTCCCTTTTTGGCTCCGCCAAAAAACACCTGTAAATCTTTAGCTTTTATTTCCCAACCCTGTTTTATTAGTGCTTCAAAAAAATTACTTTCCGGCTCTATGTCTGCTTTTATGACATACGCGATGGCTCTAATCAACTGACGTTCGTTGACGCCAAGCGCCATAATTTGCTCAAAATTTACTTTTTTGGAATACAGATTTTTTGCTGAATAATACATATTTTGTACATCGACAAAAACTCCGACCCTCTGGAAATGATTTATTTTCATTTTCCTCCGTTTATTAATTATTATTATTTTGCCAAAGCTGGATTATGGCGATGACAACAGGGGATTAATTTACGATTATTTTACCACCAACCGATGGATTATCCTCAAGGTGCATTTTATACTCGCCGGCAGTGTCGGCTACAAGGCTGAATGATTCGCCTTTATAGAGTATTGTGGAATTGAGCGCCGGCAAATCGGTATGCGTCGGGTGCGGGTCGCTGGCGATCTGATGAGGTTTGCTGTCTTTGTTTACAAATGTGATTTTTGTCGAAATATTTACCGATATAATTTCCGGGCTGAATTTGCCGTCTGCAATCGTGATTGTATCAGCGGCGACCGCCACCTCCTCAACCGTCAAACCTGCCTCATCTTCTCTCATTGATTTCATCTTAACGCCGGAACACCCGCTCAACAAGACACCTACTAGCGCACAAAATGCAAAAACTCTAATCTGTTTTGTCATCTAAGCTTGAAAATCTCTTTTAGGCATCAGTTTAACGGAAAATTTGAATTTTCTGGCTACGCCTGATCCGTCATCGATTTCGTCTTGCTTACTCTTATTGTAAAAATCCACCAGTTCGGTCGAAAGAATTTCTTTGAGTGTGGCAATTTCTTCTTGATTGGCTTTCATATCGGATATGGTTTTTTGGTTGCCGGGATCGGATAAAACTCGATCTCGAGCAGATTTCTTTTCCAATCCTTTTTGTTTCGCTTCTTTTGCTGCCTCTTGATAGACTCCATCTGCTTCGAGCTGCGAATCGATCATATCTTTTAATGTGCGATTTTCACCCTCCAAATCCTCAATCATTTTGATCCTCTTCTGAATACTCGATATATCCATTTTCCCTCCGATTAAAATAAAATGGTTGCCAGGGTAGGATTCGAACCTACGTTAGCGGGGCCAGAACCCGCCGTCCTGCCACTAGACGACCTGGCAATTGCTCATAAAACGTTAGCATTTTAGACCGATTTAATCAATTGTCCGGTCGGATGCTTCTTGGTTTTGAGTATATCTCGATACAGATCGATAGTATTTTTGATCATAGCTTGTTCGGAAAATTTATTAGCGATTCTGACTCTCGCGCAATCTCCCATTTGTTTGCGCAACTTTTTATCAAACAAGAGCTTCTCCACCGCCTGAGCTATTTGATCCGAGTTCCTGGGGTTCACAAATAGACCGCAGTCTTTGCTAACCAGCCACTTAAGCGGCTTAATGTCAGAAGCGACTATGGGAAGACCCATTGCCATCGCTTCACCGACAGCCAGCCCTGACGACTCTGAAAGAGAGACGTTGAGAAATATTGAAAAATGCTGCAACCTTTCTGTGACCGATTCAACTCGACCCGTAAAATGGGTGCGCTTATCAACTTTGCGCACCTTAGCCAGATTTTTTAATCCTTGAAGGAGAGGGCCCTCGCCGATAACTTGGTAATGAAAATTTTCCTCCGGATATTTTTTTTTGAGTTTGGATATGGCTAAAATTGCATTGCGATAATTTTTAATGGGGTTTAATGACCCAACAGAACCGATAATGAGCGGTGCTCCCTCCGGTTTATCGATGATTTGATGATCTAAAAATTGTGGATCGATTCCGTTGGGGATAATTGCGATTTTATTTTTATCAAACCCCTTTGAGATTAGAAAATCACTAACTGATTTTGAAACAGCAATTGTTTTATCTGTCCAGCGCTCCATAAACTTGAGACCGTTGAGCTGAAAGCTCTCCACGGCATAGTTTGGTAGATGAAAATATTCTGTCCACAGGTGCTCGGTGTAAACAATTTTTACCCCCTCTACTTTCCTGGCAGCCAACCGACCAAGCCATCCACCGCGCGTGCCGTGGCAGTGAACTATATCGGGGGATTCAGTGCGGATAATTTCGCGAATCTTGTGATCCGCATCGCGGTCAAAAACCCCCCGCATTCTAACCTCATAGGTTTTGATATTTTCACTACGTGCCCTTTTGAGCAAGGGTCCTTTGGGGGCAATTAGTACAATTTCAAATCCGTTTTCTTTTAGACCTCTCGATAGTCTAAAAACGTGCGAAGGAGCACCGGTCGAGGACGAATCTCCGGATATTTGAACGATTTTTGTCATAATAACTCAATGGCTTTTTTGATGCGATCCAGAGATTCTTTTTTACCTAAAATAGTTGCCAATTCCTGCGGTGGCGCAGATTTTTCTTCGCCCGACAGGGTATATCGCACCGGCCAGAACACGTCGCCGTTTGAAAGATTATTCTCGGTTACTACCATCGTCAAAGTTTCCTCAATTTTGTTCCACAACCATTTGTCATCGTCTATACCCTCTGCCTTTTTTATAAATTCCACAAGGGCAAGTCTAGTGTTTGATTCTGATGATTTCCTGAATATCAAAAGTTCTTTGGATATATTGGGTTTTTCGATAAAAACCTTCAGGTGATCGTAAAACTCATCCAGCTTGTTGATGCGCGGGATTATCAAATTCAAAAGAACATTTTTTAGCGATTCATTATCATCCAACGGCCGATCAACAGATTTAAGATATTCCCCGGATTTCTCATCCAGTAGAGACAAGAGTCTTGGTTTGTCGGTTGATAAAAGTTCGACAAGATAGTGTCGGTTTACATTGTTTAGCTTATTTATGTCAAAAACCGCAGGAGACTTGTTAATATTTTCGCATGTGAATTTCTCGACTAATTGTTGTAGGGAGAAAATTTCGTCATTTGTCTTGGAGTTCCATCCCAAAAGTGCCATAAAGTTAATGATCGCTTCCGGCAAATAGCCCATCTGTTTATAGGCGAGAATTGTTGTAGCGCCATCGCGCTTGGACAGTTTGCCTTTGGTTGGTGAAAGAATAACGGGCAAATGAGCGTAAATCGGCGGAACAAAGCCGAACATTCCAAATAGTACTATGTGTTTTGGTGCGGAGCTTAGCCATTCCTCGCCTCTAAAAACGTGCGAAGTTTGCATCTCGTGGTCGTCTATGACGTGGGCGAGGTGGTAGGTCGGAAAGCCGTCTGATTTCAGCAAAACTTGATCGTCGAGAACGCTGGAGTTAATTTCGATTTTTCCCCTGATTAAATCCTCGAAAACAATTTTTTCGTCTCGAGGAATTTTCATCCTGACAACACATCCTTCTTCTAATGGCAGATTCAGATCTCGACAATGACCATCATATCGCGGGATTTGTTTGTTTGCGGTCTGCGTGCTACGTACTTCGTTGAGCCGCTCTTTTGAACAATTACAGACATAGGCCTTGCCCTCATCAACCAGCTGTAGCGCGGCTTTTTTGTATATCTCGAGTCTTTCCGATTGGACCACCGGATTGTCGATATTGTCAGGAGCGATGCCAATCCAGTTTAGAGCTTCTTTGATGACATGCACGGATTCGCTGTTGTGACGGCTCTGGTCGGTATCTTCAATTCTGAGATAAAAATTGCCGCCTTCGTGGCGGGCAAACAGATAGTTAAAAAGGGCAGTTCTAATATTGCCTATGTGCGGATCTCCTGTCGGTGATGGTGCAAAGCGGGTAATAACCATAATTTGATTAAAAACGTAAAACGAAAAACCATATATACAAATAGTCAAAAAACAAGAAACAAGCTCCAAGCAAATCTCAAAGAGCAAATTTCAACTATTTTTTTAACTTTGAAATTTGTTTGGTTGTTGCTTTCTTGTCGGTTGTCTATTTTTCTTCTACCGCATTTTCAAAGTGCTTTATTTGCGGCGGGTCGGAGGATAAATCAACCGATATTATATCTATTCTGACTACGCTTT
>CAZIOI010000023.1:0-8973 GCA_964540855.1 uncultured Candidatus Saccharibacteria bacterium | reverse complement strand
AATCATTGTTCAAATCCTAGAAGAAAACTTCAGCTGGTTGAAGAAGTTGAAGATATTGTAAGATAATGTAAAACGTAAAATTTATAGCGTAAAAACACAACAGAATAACGCAAAATTAAAAACGAAAAAGACAAAACTTGGAAAAGTCAATATATAATTTTAAAACAAAAGTATGTAGAATAAATTTGTAGGAGATGACAGAAAAACAACCAATCATAAAGGTTAAAAACGTCATTAAGGAATTCGGGAAAGGTGACGGTAGGTTTAGGGCGCTTAATGACGTCAGTCTTGATATATACGCTGGTGAGTACGTAATGCTTTTTGGACCCTCCGGTTGCGGTAAATCAACACTCTTAAACTGTTTAGCGGGTCTAGAAAAGCCAACGTCCGGACAGGTTATTTTGCGTGGCGAGGACTTGTCAAGAATGACGCAGCGCGAGCTTGCAGAGATAAGAAACAAAAAAATTGGTATGATTTTTCAGCAGTTCAACATTATAAAGTCTTTTAATGTCATAAAGAACGTCGCCCTACCACAATTAATTGACGGTATCCCTAGAAAAAGGAGAATGCGTCGTGCAATGGAACTGATTGAAATGTTCGGTCTTAAAAAATTAGCATATCGAATACCGACTGAAATTTCTGGAGGGCAACAACAGAGAATCGCCATCGCTAGGGCGCTTATTAATAACCCATGGATATTTATTGTTGACGAGCCAACAGGTTCGCTAGATTCAAAGGCTGCTCAAGAAGTAATGGATCTACTGGATCAGCTTAACAAGAAATCGAAGCGTACGTTAATATTGGTCACTCACAATAGTGAATATCTTAAATATGCCGACACTATTTACTATCTGAAAGACGGACAAATCGCCAAGGTTGAGAGGCGTGGTCATGTGGAAAATTTTAACGAAAAAGAACACGAGCAGATAAAGGTGGAATTGAAATGAAAATGACAGACGCCTTAGAGGTAGTATTTTCGACTTTTTTTAACAATAAATTGAGGACTCTCTTGACCATAATAGCTATATCAATTGGTATGGCAGCGATTATAGTTTTGGTTTCCTTCGGTTTCGGATTGCAAAAGCTAACTTTAAGTAAAATATCATCTTCCGATGCCCTGCTAACATATTCGCTTACCTCCGGAAATTCAAATATATTGAAAATGAATTCGCAAGTTGCAGACAAAATCAAAGCATTGCCGCAGATAGATAGCGTAGGATTGAGCTACGCATTTTCCGGACATTTGGCAATAGGAGATACAGAGACCGACTCAACAGCTTATAGTGTGGATCAAAATTATTTATCTTTAGAATCATTAAGATATTTAGCTGGCAAAGAATATTCTAACGACGACGACATTAAATCGTTGATAATCTCCAAATCGGCATCAGAAGCTCTAGGATTCTCACAAGTTGAGGATGCAATAGACAAAGAAGTTAAGGTTGCAATTTATTATGATCCTGACAATGTTGAAGATAAGCAAACGATGACTCTCAAGATTGCCGCAGTAACAGAAGAAACGGCGAGCAATATCATATACATTCCGATTAAAAAACTGACTGTTCCGCAATCAATGTCGTTTTCAACGATAAAGGCAAAGATTAAAGACACATCGTTTGCTTCATCGGCCAGAAGTGAATTTGAATCTATGGGATTAAGCATTTATTCGGTTGCTGAGACTATCCAAAAGATGAATCAAGTTTTTGAAATTCTGCGCTACGTTTTGTTCGGATTCGGTTTAATAGCGCTCTTAGTCGCGAGTCTCGGCATGTTCAACACCTTAACAATTTCATTATTAGAAAGGACAAGAGAAATAGGAATTATGCGCGTGTTGGGCGCAACCGCCAGTGACATCAAAAAAATATTTCTTTTAGAAGCAATTTTTATGGGTGCCGCCGGCGGAATTGTCGGGGTTCTTTCCGGTTGGCTTATAGGTGTAATAACAAACACGATATTAACAAACCTAGCTAAAAGATTGGGTGGTGATCCTGTAGAATTATTCTACACCCCGATGTTCTTTATTGGTGCCATAATAGTGTCATCTTTGGTTATTGGTTTTATGACCGGATTTTATCCTGCGGGCAGAGCCGCAAAAATTGATCCGCTCAACGCATTAAGATACGAATAAAGCAAATCGAGGATATGATGTTTAAATCAAGGAGGGGCTGGTCTCAACCGCTGGGAGCAACGGTATACGAGGACGGCATTAATTTTTCGGTTTTTAGCGAACAAGCAACTGGTGTAGAATTACTTATATTTGAAAACTCCGATAGTAAACAACCGGCACAAGTTTTTAGTCTCGACAAACTCAACAATAACACATTTAATTTTTGGCATATTTTCGTTGAGGATCTCAAGCCGGGATGGTTCTACGCATACAGAGTTGATGGCCCCTCAAACTCACAGGAAGGACTAAAATTCAACAAAAACAAGGTCTTGATTGATCCATACTCAAAGGCGATAGGCGATGGATTGTGGTCAAAACAGAGCGCAATGGACAATTCTGACAATATTGAAACCTCCTTGAGGTCGATGATTCTAAATAACAAGAACTATGATTGGGAAGGCGACCATCCCCTGAAAAATCCGGCAAATGAATCAATAATATATGAGATGCACATAGGGACATTTACAAAATCGCCAAGTGCCAATGTGAAATACCCGGGTAAGTTTAAGGGCTTGATTGACAAAATTCCCTATCTTAAAGACTTGGGGATTACGGCCGTAGAACTTTTGCCGATTTTCAAATTTGATTCCAAAGACCCATTACCGCACAATGGACTAAAGAACTACTGGGGATACGGGACAATCGCGTTTTTTTCACCTGAAAATTCATATTTTGTCGAGCCAACAAGCCCTGATTGTCTTAATGAATTGAAAGATCTGATCAAAGAACTTCATAAGGCCGACATAGAAGTAATTCTAGATATTGTTTTCGGTTATACGGGCGAAGGCAATCAGAGCGGACCGACAATCAGTATGAAAGGGCTTGCAAATAATATTTACTATATGTTGCCGCCTGATAAAAATTATTATATGGATTTTTCGGGATGTGGTAATACCTTAAATTGCAATCATCCCATAGTTGTTAAATTTATAACCGATTGTCTGGAATATTGGGTAAAAGAATTTCACGTTGATGGCTTTAGATTTGATGAAGCCTCTATTTTATCGCGCGGCGAGGACGGGACTCCACTCGCCAGACCTCCCCTACCATGGGCGATAGAATTGTCGCAAGAACTTTCAGAAACAAAGATAATTGCCGAAGCGTGGGATGCGGCAGGGTTGTATCAAGTCGGTTATTTCCCCGGTTACCGATGGGC
The DNA here is from genome assembly GCA_964540855.1 of uncultured Candidatus Saccharibacteria bacterium. Lineage (GTDB taxonomy): Bacteria > Patescibacteriota > UBA1384 > UBA1384 > DTJR01 > CAZIOI01. Next base: position 5,650 of record CAZIOI010000023.1, on the reverse strand, counting down.
CGAATGGAACGGCCGATTTCGCGATGAAGTCAGAAAATTCGTCAGGGGGGACATGGGTTTATCGGGCGCAATTGCTTCAAGAATTTCAGGTAGTGCTGACATATACCAAACCAAGGGACAGCTACCCATAAACAGCGTCAATTTTGTAACAAGCCACGACGGTTTCACAATGATGGATTTGGTTTCGTATGATCAAAAACATAATGAAGCAAACGGAGAGAACAATAACGACGGTATAAATGAAAATTGCAGTTGCAATTATGGCGCAGAGGGAGAAACACAAGACGAGGGTATTAACAACTTTAGAAAACGCCAGATCAAAAATATGGCTGCGATTTTACTTTTATCAAGAGGAATGCCGATGATCCTTTCCGGCGACGAAGTCGGCAGAACGCAAAAGGGCAATAATAACGCTTATTGCCAAGACAGTGAAATTAGCTGGTTTGATTGGAATTTGGTAGAAAAAAACAAGGATTTGCTTCGCTTTTTTAAATTGATGATTCAGCTAAAAAAACGAAACTACAGCCTACACTGCAAAAACTTTTTTTGCGGCGAAACTAATAAAAAAGGTACTCCCGATATAAGCTTTCATGGCTGCGAAATAAATAAACCCGGCTGGGATAACAACGCTTCGCGCGTCTTGTCGTTAACATTTGGTGCAAAAAGCCAAGAAACAGATATTCACGTCATGATGAATATGGACGAGCAAGAACTTGATTTTGAGCTGCCAAATATCGAGGCGAAAAAATGGTTTTTATTTGCAGATACGAGTCAAGATTATCCAAATGACATTTGCGAAATCGGGCAAGAAAAACCCGTCAATGGGCCTAGCTACAAAGTAAAAAATAAGAGCATTGTTATATTGATATCCAAATGATATTCTTAATTTGTAAGCACATTTTGAAACACTTTGCGAAGGGCATTTTTTATGCAAGTTAAGAGATATGTAACTAAAAAATACAAATCTTCCTTAACTGCCCTTTATGAAAGAGCAAAGTCTTTTGCCTCCGGTGGGTCGAGATCTCACAAGGAGCAAAAAATTTTGATGTTCGGCTGGGAACTACCTCCGTTTAACTCGGGCGGGTTAGGCGTTGCCTGCTATGAACTAGCCGAATCGCTTTCTAGGAGGGGATCTAGGATAACTTTTGTGTTGCCAAAAAAGCAAAATATTAAGTTGCCTTTTGCGGATCTTGTTTTTGCATCAGATAAGATAGAAATCACAGGAATTGACTCGCCGCTTCGACCCTATCAAACATCAAAATCGTACAGCAAAGAAGTTGTTCTGGAAGAAAACTCCATGTATGACCCTAATCTTATTGGCGAAGTCCTTCGCTATGGCAAACAAGCTGCAAAGGTTGCCAAAAAGAAAAAATTTGACGTAATCCACGCGCACGACTGGCTATCATTTCCGGCAGGTATAGAAGCAAAAAAAATCTCTCACAAACCGCTCGTTGTGCACGTGCACGCTACCGAATTTGATCGCTCCGGAAACGGCCCTATTGACAAAAGAATATTCGAGATTGAACGAGCGGGGCTGGAGAACGCCGACAGAGTCATAACGGTCAGCCAATTTACGAAAAATAAAATCACTAAAGAATATGGGGTTGATCCCAATAAGATTGACGTGGTCCACAACGGGATAAATGCCGCCAAAGTCGTACAGACCGAAGATTGCTTCAAAAAACTCAAAGCAAACGGCAAAAGAATTGTGTTGTTTCTTGGCCGTATAACGATCCAAAAAGGGCCGGATTATTTCTTGAAAGCCGCCAAGAAAGTTATTAAGTTTAAACCAAACACAATTTTTATTATGGCCGGCTCCGGTGATATGGAAAAACAAATGATTCAGGAGACGGCTTATTTGGGGATTTCTGATAAAGTCGTGTTCACAGGTTTCCTAAACAGCGAAAAGCTAAACAGCATATATTCTTCTGCGGATGTTTATATTATGCCTTCCGTTTCCGAGCCGTTCGGCATTGTCGCTTTGGAGGCGCTTGCAAACAAAACTCCGACTATTATTTCAAAACAATCAGGAGTGTCTGAAACTGTTGAAAATGTTTTAAAGGTTGATTTTTGGGATGTTGACGAGATCGCAAATAAAGTTCTATCAGTCTTGGATCACAAAAGTTTAGGGCAATGTCTGTCAGACATGGGCGCAGCAGAGGTAACAAACAACAATTGGGACGCCGCCGCCGCCAAATGCCTTCAAACTTACCGCAAAGTCGGGTAAGCTACGGCTATGGCTTCAATATGTTTTTATTTTCAGGTACACCAACCGTTTAGGATAAAAAAGTACACTGTTTTCGATGTTGGTAACGATCATAACTATTTTGAAGACTCGACCTCGGACTCGCTTGATAACCGTAAAATTCTCGAAAAGGTCGCAAATAAATGCTATTTGCCGGCAAACGCGGCGTTTTTGGATTTACTAAATCGTCATCCTGAATTCAAAATAAGCTATTCCATTTCGGGTTCGCTCTTGGAGCAACTGGAAAAATATAAACCTGAAGTCATAGATTCATTTAGACGCCTTGTTGAGACCGGTCGAGTCGAGCTTTTAAACGAAACCTATCATCACTCACTGTCTTTTTTGTATTCACCGGAAGAGTTCCGAAGACAAGCCAAATTACACAAAGATAAAATAATGGAACTTTTTTCGGTCGAACCGACTGTTTTTAGAAATACGGAGCTTATCTACAATAACGATCTGGCGGTAGAGCTGGAATCACTTGGTTTTAAAGGTGTGCTCTTAGAAGGTGCGGATCACGTGATCGCTTGGCGAAATCCAAACTTTTTACACAAAGCGAAGGGAACGAAAAACTTCAAATTACTGCTTAGAAACTATAAACTTTCAGATGATATCGCTTTTAGATTTTCTACTCACGGCTGGGATGAACATCCCCTGACGGCGCCAAAGTTTTCCAAATGGGTCAACGCCATAAACGGCAATGGTCATGTTGTCAATTTGTTTATGGACTACGAAACATTTGGCGAGCATCAATGGGATTCGACAGGAATTTTTGAATTTCTGCGTCACTTGCCAGGGGAATTGCTAAAACATCCTGATAACGATTTTATTACTCCGTCCGAGGCAATTGAACGTTACGACCACGCGGGAGAACTTGATGTCAAAGATTTCGTTTCCTGGGCAGATATAGAACGAGACTTGTCAGCGTGGCTGTCAAACCCCATGCAGCATGACGCCATAAGCAAAATTTATTCTATGGAAAAAGATGTTATCACGTCAGGCGACGAAAAAATTATTGACGACTGGCGCAAACTGCAAACTTCCGACCACTTTTATTATATGTGCACCAAGTTTTGGGCTGACGGTGATGTTCATAAATATTTCAGCCCCTATGAATCGCCATATGAAGCATTTATAAACTATATGAACGCGCTTGGCGACCTCAAGATGAGAGTTTCCAAATCAAAGCGCCAGAATAAAAAAGTGCTCAAAACCAAAAAAAATACTAGCTCAAAAACAAAACCAAAGAGCTTGCCAAAAAAGAGAACAAAATTAAAAAAATAATAATTCTTTTTACTCTTCCCATACAACCCATACTAAATCATTGACGGCAAAATGCAAATGATGTACTATTTCACCGCTGCGGTGTTGGCATCTGCTGATCGCTTGGCTGTCGACCATTAGTCAGTGCGCGATAACCCTCCCTTCGAGCACACGATTTAGGTCAAACAGCCCAGATCGGCAACCACCAAACCAACACCTTACATACAGGGGGCGGACGTCTTAACAGATTTCCGCCCCCGACGCTTTTTAGAGAGCTTTTTTATCCGGTCATTTGTGTTATTTTAAATCTATGAGTTATTACAACCCTCCACGATACCGAAATCTTTTTGACCCGAAATCCAAAGAGCCATTTGTCGTCAGCCGATCCAAAATTGATTCTTTTATAAAATGTCCGCGATGTTTCTATCTCGATCGCCGTCTCGGCCTCGGCGAACCGCCAATGCCCTCTTTTACTCTCAATGAGGCTGTTGACGCACTTATGAAAAAAGAATTTGACATCTTGCGCGCCAAGTCCGAGCGCCACGCGCTCATGGAAAAATACAATATTGACGCTGTGCCTCTGGTGCATAACGATTTAGCAGACTGGCGAGATGATAATCGTAAATTTTTGGGCGCTACGACTCTGCATAAAAAAACCAACCTCATCATAAGCGGCATTATTGACGATGTATGGGTCGCACCGGACGGAACACTTTTTATGGTTGATTACAAATCAACCAGTACGACAAAAGAAATTTCTCTCGATGATGAATACAAGCAAGCCTATAAACGCCAAGTCGAAATTTACCAGTGGATTTTCAGGCAAAAAGGTTTTAAGGTTTCGGATACGGCATATTTTGTCTTTGCTAACGCTCAAAAATCCAATGATAAATTTGACGGGAAATTGGAATTTGCGGTTAATATAATCGCCCATGAGGGTAAGGACAGCTGGGTTGAGCCAACAATCGAAAAAATTCGCGCCTGTCTCGACAGCGACACGATCCCCGATTACACAAAAGATTGCGACCACTGCAAATATAGACGCGTTGCCCAAAAACTAGAGTTCGAGTCAAAAGACGGAGAAAAACCCACGGAAGTCGTGGAGCAGATCAGCCAACCGGTAGAAAAAAAAATTGAACAAAAAGATGAGAAATTAACAAAACAGTCTCTTTTTTAAGGAGGAATATGGCAACGATATTAATGGTAGTCGCACCGAAAAATTATCGCGAGAAAGAATATCTTGTGACGCGGAGGGTACTAGAAGAGGCAAACCACTTTGTAGAAACCGCCTCAAAAGTAACTGGCGAAATCATAGGTTTCGAAGGTCACATCCTAAACCCGGATCATAAAATTGTTGATGTGGAGCCAGAAGGATTCAATGCAATAGTCTTTATCGGAGGACAGGGTATGAACGAATATCTCGCTGACGAGGAATTTACTCATCAGGCGAAAAGATTTTTCGAACTCGGAAAATTAACTACGGCAATTTGCATCGCACCGGCAGTTTTGGCAAATGCCGGAATACTGAATGGCAAAAAAGCGACTTCGTGGAGCGGAGTCAAAGACCTGCTCGTCTCCAAGGGAGCTATTTATACCGGCGCAGAAGTGGAGATGGACGGCAATATCATCACAGCAATCGGTCCCGCCGCCAGCGAAGAGTTTGGTCTAAAAATTTGCGAGCGCCTAAAAGAAACCGCGATCTAAATTTTTGTAAAAAAATGGGGGGCGGCTGGCAACAGCGCGTCCCCCAATCTGTTGTGCCGGCGCCTATTTCTCGGGCGTCGGCACGACCTGCTGCTCCTCGGCGGGGAGCTCGACCCTTTGGGTCGGCTCCTCCGTCGGCCAGGCCTCGGTGGCCTGGACGACGGGACTCTGCGTAGCAACGACGTCGTCGCCAAGCGTCGTCCACGCAGTCACGCCGACGATCACGATCAGCACAAGAAGCAGCGCGTACTCAACTGTCGTCAACCCCGCACGGGGGCTGCGGCTGAAGAGTCTCATGTTTCACCTCCTTTCGCGCCTTCGCGCTAGAACTAACTACGGTGAAACATGTAATAATACCATAAAATATAGAAAATGTCAATACATTGTACTTGATGAGGACCTCTTGGACAATAGGCCGGTAGCTTCTGCTTTTTGCAG
>CAZIOI010000022.1:0-9276 GCA_964540855.1 uncultured Candidatus Saccharibacteria bacterium | reverse complement strand
ACCCCGCATTGGTAAAAGCGTGCAATGTATCTAATGACGCATCTTCCCAATGAGACCCTCCATCACCGGAGAGTTGATAAGTAATAGTTGTATCGGCTGGTTTAGTTTCTGTGGCAGACAATGTTGCGCTCATTATGTTGGTGGAAGTAGAATCCAATGTGGTTGTGTAAGCAGTGCCGGACGTAATGGTAGCTCCAGTATATTTTGCCAAAACGCCATAATCAGTTGAGCCCGAAAGGTAAAGACCGTCGCTGGATACGTCCATCCAAGATATTGATTCACAATACGAGTAAACTGGTTTGATATCATCTGCAAGATCAGTGAAACTAGTTCCATTCCACGACCCAAATCTAGGATTATTAGTATCGCTATCGCCACCACCCAAATATAAGACCCCATCCTTGACCGCCATCGAGCTGATGGTGTACGAACCCCACGCCGATGAGATACTTGAGGTTAAACTTGTCCCCGTTGATCCGTCAAACTTCCCAAACTTTCCACTAATCCCCCCGATATACATAAGATCTGTATCAGCATTATAAGCTATCGTAAATATATAAGTCGTGGTAATACCCGAGACCAGCGAAGTAAGATTTGTCGCCTTACTCCCCGCAGTTCCATCTTCGTCATATTTCGCAAACTTACCAAAACTCCCAGCTATATATATATCCCCCGTGTCAGTGTTTTTTGTCATTGCATAAATATTATGATTGCTATCCCAAAAAGACGATATTTCGCTTACAAGGCTTGTCGCTGTCGATCCATCCCATTTAGCAAATTTACCGGATGGACCTCCGGCATAAAGAAGGCTGGCTTGACTGTCATAATACATAGCGTATATCGCACTAGACCCAAAGATACTGCTCACATTGGAATATAAATTAGTAGCATTCGTACCATCAAACTTTGCGAAATGGCTTGTGTTGCCGCCGATGTAAAGAACACTATTAGTTGCATCGTATGCAAAACAAACAATCGCATGCATCCCCCAAAAACTACTAATTTTGCTTGTTAAGTCTTCGACAGCCCCAGTGGTTATATTGTATCTGGCGAATTTGCCACTATCATTACCAAGATAAACATAATTTCCGGCAACAATGGATTCGGTGGCACCATAAGCTTTAAGCTTACCTTTCACACTATCCGTTAAATCTAATGGCGTCGTCCCATCGGTCCTCGAAAACCTAACGCCCCCTACGTATAAGTTGCTATCAGACTGATTGAAAATTACCGTGCGCACATCTTCACCTACTGCCCAAAAATCGGATATTTGACCAATTAAATTCGTCGCAGAGGTGCCGTCCCAACTTGCAAGCCTCCTCGATGCTCCTCCGATATATAAAACACCCGTAGAAGAATTATATGAGAAAGAATTTATATAATTGGAACTCCAGAAACTAGAAAGCTGCGAGGTAAGACTAGTCATAGTCACACCATTCAATACAGCAAACTTACCTAAAATTCCTCCAAAATATATTTCGCTTACGCTACTACCAAAGCAAATTGTTCCGATATCACTTGTGCCCCATACCCCCGATATAGTTGACGCCAAGTCAGTTGCCGTTGACCCATCATATTTGGCAAATTTGCCACCACTTCCCGCTATATAAAGAAGATTATTCGTTGAGTCATAAATCATTGAATAAAGATAGTAGCTAGTACTCCAAAAACCGGAGATAGCACTCCTTAAATCTGAAGATGTAGAGCCATTATATTTGGCAAATTTGCCGGAAGCACCTCCAATATACACATCGTTTCCCGCACCCACTGCCACAGAGTACACATAGGTGGTTGACCAAAAAGAAGAAATTGTGGCCTTTAAATTTGTCGCTGTTGTGCCGTCCCATTTAGCGAAGTTACCCGACGCTCCGACCAGATAAACAGTCTGCTGGGTCGTATGAAAAGTCATTCCGCTAACAGATTTTCCGCCCCAAAATCCAGCAATTTTATTTGTCAAATCGATAAATCTCGTCCCGTTATAGTATCCAAACGAGCCCCTAGTTCCCCCATAATATACTCGATTATTAATTGAGTCATAGCAACTAGAAACAACTGTCTCGTTTATACCCCACGCATCTACCAATTTTGAATTCAGCGATAAATTTCCACTTGCAAGCGTCAGCTTGTTATCAGTTGTATTCCAATCAACACTATCTGAATTATCTACATCATACTTTGTATCTTCGGAAAAATTTTCGCTATAAGTTGCATTTGTTTGGTCCAAGACCACATGGCCCGAACTCACACTTGTGCTTAAATTAGAAACTGTCCCGGAATCAAAATCCGCTTTTGAGTCCCAAACTTTTGTATTAGTCGAAGCACTAACCGAGAGAGGCGAAAATATACCAACCCAAAGCGCGAGAGCAATTGTCATAGCGGAATATATTCCCAAAGACCCATAATGAATATGTTTATGGTATTTGTTGCGATGCCACTTGGCATACCATAAATATTTTTTGCTAAGTATACTATGCAACCCATAAAAGACCGGCACTAAAGTCCGACCAAAAAGACGATCCTGTTCTGTTTTTTGATCAGTGTCTTTTAACACTCCCTACCTTAAAAACTAGTAAAACTACAAATTAATAGTACCAAAAAAAATACTTTTCTTAAACGTGGCAACACCCGCTTGAAAATATTGCGATTCGATCTTCAGTCTGCTTCATTACTTCTTCTTTGGCAACAGACAAAATCTTGCGAGGATCCTTCTCTTTCCTCTTTAGGGCATCTTGCAAACCTTTTACAAAAGCTTGGCGAAGCTCCGTATCGATGTTAATTTTCACCACCCCTTCGCTAATTGCAACACTGTATTCTCTATCTTCTCTGTTTGAACAGCCGTGCAAGACAAGCGGACACTTAACCATCCCCGATATTTTAGCTAACAGCGTGAAATCTAATTGCTCCTCGGCTGTCAATTCTCCGTGAATATTTCCGATAGCCACCGCCAGCATATCCGGCCCTACAGCTTCATAATACTCCATGGCTTGATCGGGTGAGGTCTTAAATTCCTTGGCACTGACTTTGTCTTCTTGTCCGCCAACTTTGCCTATTTCCGCCTCAAATACAACATCTCTTTGATCCGCTATTTTTCTCAAAGATTTCGAAATCTCAATATTTTCTTCCATTGGCAAGTGGCTGCCATCATACATCACTGAATCAAATCGATCAGCAATACACTTTTTGACCAAAGCAATATCCCTGCCATGATCCAGGTGCAAAAAAATCGGAGTTTCATTATCAAGCTGCGCTCTTTTTATAATGGCAGTGATTTGATCAAAGCCGGCATAATCTAAAGCTTTTTCGCTCAACTGTAAAATCACCGGTTGCTTGGCTTTGTTGGCCGCCTCGACCACCGCCTGGACAGTTTCAAGATTATAAACATTAAACGCGCCAATCGCAAAACGATTTTTATAGGCTTCTTGAATCACGGATTTTAATTTCATAGTTTCCCTAGATTATTTATCTTACTTTAGCAGTTTATTTAACACCGGCAAATTCTTTCCGGCAATCAGGTCGCTTGTCGCACCACCGCCGGTGGAAATAAAATCAAAGCCATCTTCAATACCCATCTCATCTATAACCTCCGCCGTATTGCCGCCGGATGCAACTTTGTCGCATTTTAGTTTTTGGATATATCTGGCAATTTCATACGTTCCATGAACAAATTTCTTGTCTTCGGTCATTCCCAAATTGCCGTTCCAAAAAATAGTTTTTGCGCTAGCTAAAACACTTTTGTATAACATAATTGTTTGCGGCCCGATATCAAAAATTCCCTTTTTTATATCTTCGTCGTTCATCGGCACAATCGAACCCGATTTATTGATCCCATCGGTTGGCAAAAAAATATTTTTGCCCGTCGGTATGCCTCGCTCCACCCATTCGTTAGCGGTTTTTCCACCCACAATGACAGCATCGGATTTTTTTGCGAGTGCTTTAATAATCGGCAATTTATCTTCTACTTTTGCACCACCTATTATTGCCACAAACGGTCTTTCGGGAGCATGTAATATCCTATGCAGTACATTAATCTCTCTTTCCATTATTAGTCCCGTGTATGTCGGCAATATATCTTGAATCGCATCCATTGAAGCATGTTGGCGATGGATATTGGCAAAAGCATCCAGAACAAAAACGTCGCCAAGTCGCGCAAGTTGTTTAGCAAAAACGACAGAATTTTTTTCTTCCCTTTCGTCATATCTGATATTCTCAAAAAGCCTCACCCTACCTGTGATTTGATAAAACTTAGACAGCGACGGGCTGTCTATGTCGGTTCGAAAAGCCTTAGGCACACTTCCCGACAAAAGTTTTTTTGACAAATATTGAGCAATCAATTTGACTGAAAAACTTTGATCGATAGAATTTTTAGGTCGTCCGAGATGGCAAACAATATTAATCTCCGTTGCCCCACGCTCTAAGATTTTTTTAATTGTCGGGATTGCGACATCAATTCTTTTTTCGTCCTCAATCACACCTTTTTCTACAGGAACGTTAAAATCAAATCTCGCCAAAACCCTTTTTGAACGAAAATCCCCACGCGACAATTGGCGAAAAGAGGGAACTCTGATTATTCTTTTAAAACTTTCTTCCACTTTTTACCTCGGCGGAAATTTTAACGATTTCGATAAATTCTTTTGCCTTCAGACTCGCGCCGCCAACCAACAGGCCATCAATCGAGGGTTGCAACATAAATTCTCTGGTCTGGCCGGAGCTCACCGAGCCACCGTAGAGAATTCTGATTTCATCGGCAATTTCACTTCCGAATTTTTCAACCAAAAAATTCCTGATAATATAACAAATCGCTGCCGCGTAGGCACCGGTCGCCGCGTTATTAGTACCTATAGCCCAGATCGGTTCGTACGCGATAACCAAACCCCTTAGTTTTTGTTTATCGATACCTTTAACCGCCAGCTCTATTTGCCGGAGCATTCCTCCCTCGGCAGACATTTTTTTGACCTCGTGTTCATAGTACTCTTCCAGCTGATAGCGATCCTTTTCCCCTACACATAAGATGGGAGTTACCAAATTATCGAGAATATATTTAAGTTTTTTATTAATCAGAGCATCATCCTCGCTAAAAATTCTTCGTCTTTCCGAATGCCCAATAATCGCAAATTTGACAATCGGCTTAAGCATTTTTAGTGAAGTCTCACCAGTATAAGCTCCCTCGTCTTCATACATTGTGTTTTGGCAACCTAAATATAAATTTGTCGGCTTTGCTTTAAGATACTCATTTATTGCAAAAATAAACGAATTTGGCGGGCACAGAACAACATCGGTCCCACCGACAGAACCCACACCGGTCGCGATTCGACCAGAAAGAACATATGCCTCGGTTAGATCGAGGTTCATCTTCCAGTTTCCCACTACAAGCGGATTCATTCCCCTCCTTATTCAATCAAAAACTTAAAAAAGTCCTATCACTTCTTTAGCAGTCACCGCTAAAATTAATATTATCAAAATCACAAAGCCAGCCATATGCAAAAAATTTTCTACTTCTGCTTTTATAACTTTTTTTCTAAATATTCCCTCTGCCAATATGAGTACCGCCCGCCCGCCATCTAAGGCAGGCATCGGCAAAATATTTACCAAGCCCAGATTTATACTTAGTAGCGCTGCGAGCTGTATGAGATAGCCAAAACCCATTTTGACCGCTTGACCGGTAACCTTGTATATCCCAACCGGACCGGATATTTCTCCCCCCGCCTGACCGGTTGTAAACAAATTAACAACCATATTTACGAGCAGAGAGAAGATATTGGCCGTTGTCAGAGCCATTTCTTTAAACCCGTTTACAATTGCGCTAAAAAACGGCAATTTAACTATCGGGACGTCCATAATGCCCACACCCAGAGGAGCACTGTCGTCCGTGGAAATTGTTACGGTCTTTTCGATCTTTTCACCTTGCCTACTTATTGATAACTGAATACTCTCCCCTAAATGCGCCCTGGTAAATGTCGAAAAAGTCTCCAATGAATCGTAACCCAATATCAAATCACCCCTTTTCAAATCAGAGAGTGCAGCGGGGCTGTTTTGGAAAACCTCGGCGATTACGACTTGACCGCTTTTTTGTCCGGTTAGTTTTTCGGGATCAAGACTCGACGGCGTCATACCATAACCGTAGCCGATAGAAAACAATATTCCCGCCAACAAAAAGTTCATCACGACGCCGGCTACCACAACAACGAGTCTTATTGCCGGCCTTTTTTTTGAAAACGATCTAGGCGAATTATTTATGTCATCCTCGCCAAGCATCTTTACATAGCCGCCCAAAGGTATTGCGTTAATACAATATTTTGTTTCACCCCGCTTGACACAAAAAACTTTTGGCGGAAAACCGAAAGCAAATTCCTCGACTTTTATACCCGACAATTTTGCGCAGATAAAATGCCCGAGTTCGTGTACAAATATCAGAAGCCCGAGGATTACAATAAACGCTAATATGGTCCAGACGACCATTAAACCGTCCTCAGCGCTAGTTCTTTTGTCTTCACGATTTCTTCAATTTTTTTATTATAATTCTCAATTATTTCGTTGAGTTCTTTTTCCGCCGAGTATCTATCATCTTCCGTAACATCGCCGTCTTTTTCCATCTTCTTAATCCTGTCCCAAGCTTGCTGGCGAACATTTCTGAGGGCAATTCTCGCCTCTTCTCCCTTTTTTGAGATATTGCGGATCAGCTCATTGCGTCTTTCCTCGGTCATTGGTGGCAAAACGATCCTAACAACAACCCCGTCATTTACACCGCTCAAATTTAACTCAGAATTTTTAACTGCGAGCTCGATATCACCAAGAGCATTTTTGTCCCATGGCTGGATGACAATTTGCGACGCGTCAGGAGTAGATAAAGTCGCCATTTGCTTCAAAACGGATACGCTGCCATAGTAATTTACTTTTATATTTTCGACTAACGAAGTTGACGCTCTGCCCGTCCTGATATTAGCAAAATCCTCTTGCAAACGTTCAATAATTTTTTGGTAATCCCCGGTCAATTCTTTTATTATAGAAGAATACATTTTCCTCCATTTATTATTCAACTTTATTCTATCGATAAGAGAAAAAAATTCAACTTTTTGCGTCCGAGATCAATGTGCCAACCTTCTCGCCTTCGATAATCTTTTTTAGGTTTTCATCGTCAGTATAGTCAAAAACAATAATCGGCATATTTTTTTCCCTTGCCAGAGACACCGCTGTCGCGTCAAGTGCCTTAAGATGTTTTTGTAAAACTTCGTTATATGATAGTTCGTCATACTTTATGGCATTTTCATTTTGCTTAGGATCACTGTCGAACACACCGGCAATATTTGAAGCCTTGAGCATCACTTCACAACCAAGTTCAATCGCCCGCAAAATACCGGCTGTATCGGTTGTAAAACAAGGATTGCCGATTCCCCCGGCACAAATCACGACACGTCCCTTCTCCATATGACGGATTGCCCTGCGGCGAATATACGGCTCTGCGACCTTGTTAACGTCAATCGCCGTTAATACTCGCGTGGGGACTCCTGATTTTTCCAAAGCATCTTGCAAAACAAGTGAGTTCATAATCGTTGCAATCATTCCCACATAATCCGCGGATGCTTCGTCCATACCTTTTTGCGAACCCATACGTCCGCGAAAAAGATTTCCAGCACCGTTGACTATGGCAACCTCGACCCCAAGCTCGCGAATTTCGGCTATATCTTTGGCAACCGATGCAATCGCGTCATAGTCAATTCCAACACCATCCGCACCACCAAAAACTTCTCCTGAAAGTTTGAGGAGAACTCTAGAGAACCTCCTTTTTTCCATTATTCCCCCAGAGTAAATTTAACGAATCTTTTTATTTTGACGTTTTCTCCCGTTCGAGCAATAACGTCGCTTAAAAGGCCATTTATCTTTTTTGACGGATCTCTAAAATATTCTTGACTCATAAGCTCGTCAACATCTTTGACATCGCTCGAGGCGATGTGAAGAGACAGTTCGTGAGCAAATTTTTTGAACTCATCATTTCTGGAAACAAAGTCTGTTTCGCAATTAACTTCGACTAAAACGCCGATTTTTCCAAGATGAACATAGGAGTCTATTAAGCCCTGAGCCGTTTCCCTCTCTGATTTCTTTTCGGCCATAGCAACTCCGCGAGCTTCCAATATTTTCTGGGCTTTCTTTTTATCACCGCCGGCTTCTTCCAAAGCTCTCTTGACATCCATAATACCGGCGCCGGTTATTTCCCTTAGCTCTTTGAGATCTTCCATCATAGCTCCTTAAGACTTTTTCGCTTTTGTTGTTTTCTTGGCAGCAGCCGGTTTTTTGGTACTTTTGGCAACTGTTTTAGGCTTTTTAGCTTCTTTTTTCTCTTCAGCTTTCTCTTCAGCCACCTCTACTTTTGATTCGCTTTTGACTTTTGTCATCTCTTCCGCGGTCTCACCGGCTTTTTTTACTCTCGCTTCGACACTAGTATCGTCTGATTCGGTGACCTTCGGCTTATAATTTGCCTTTATTTCATCGCGGATAAGCCCGAGAATCAGCTCAATCGTTTTTCTGGAATCATCATTTGCAACAATCGGGTAATCAACAATATTCGGATTCGAGTTGGTATCGCATATACCCACAACCGGAATTCCTCCTTTTATAGCTTCTTTTATGGCAATATCTTCTTGCTTCGCGTCAACGACAATCACCATGTCAGGCTTTCCGACAAGATTCTTTAGCCCACCGAAAATTGTTTTCTGTTTTGCAAGATCTTTTTGGATTTTGAGAATTTCTTTTTTCTTGAGATGGGTTAACTTATTGTTGGCAAGATCATCTTCGGTCTTGTTCATTTTTTTGATGCCTTTTATAAGAACATCAAAATTAGTCAAAAGTCCGCCCGGCCATCGCTCTATTATGTATTGGCTGGATAGCTCTTCAGCGGTTTTTTTGACAATATCCTTGGCCTGAAGTTTTGTGCCGACAAAAATAAAAGTCGCGCCTTTTGCCGAAAGTGCTTTAATCTCCGACAGTGCAACAGTTAATTGCTCGATTGTTTTCTCGAGATTGATAACCGCTACTTTGTTTTTGTAGCTGTGTACAAATTTATGGCTGCGCGCGTCGGTGTGATTTCTCCTGTGACCGAAGTGTGCGCCTGACTTGAATAAATCTGCAAGTGTGGGAATGGTTTGTGCCATCAAATTCCTCCAAAGTTAAAAATGGTTTGATAACCAGTTAAGTGATATTACCAGAAAACATGGCCTATTTCAAGACTTGCCGAGTTCAAGGATTTAATGCAACATTTTTGAGTTTTGTTTGTATTCTATCAAT
>CAZIOI010000021.1:0-9559 GCA_964540855.1 uncultured Candidatus Saccharibacteria bacterium | reverse complement strand
ATTGATAGAATACAAACAAAACTCAAAAATGTTGCATTAAATCCTTGAACTCGGCTAAAGCAATCAGGCAATAGCATAAGCCATTGCCTGATTGGGGGTGTGGGAGGTAATTGAACTATTTGGCAGTCTGAATCTGAATAATCTGGGCAGATACACTACCGTCTGAGTTAGATGTGCCCATTGCGCTGATTGTTGTTCCTACCGACAGGTCATCTTTACTGCCATCTTCGGATTTCGTTACCTTGGTCGAATCGGAGTAGTAGATGGTTTTGGTGCTTCCGGTTGGAAGTTTGATCGTGACACTTTCATCATCTTTTGCAGTTATCTCACCGCTATTATCGCTGCCACTGAGTTTACCGTTTCTTGTTGCGCCCATATCGGTTGGGGGTGTCCCCATGGCGCCGTTTTTTATGCCATCAGCGAAAGATGGAACCTTGCTCTTTTGATATGTCATACCGCCGAAGAAACCCCCGCCGGCGAGAATGAGACCGAATAACAAATAGATAACGATTTTTTTGTTCATAATATTCCTTTCTTTGTTAGATTTATTCATATTTAAGCGCGTCAATCGGTTTGAGCGACGCTGCTTTTTTGGCGGGATAATAGCCGAAAATAATTCCGACTAAAGCTGAGACGCCGAAAGCAAGGAATACCGACGACCACGTTACCGTTGCAGTTACGACGCCAAGATAGGTAACCAGCCACGCTACGCCCCATCCCAAAATTACACCTATAAATCCACCAACAAATGTCAGAACAATTGATTCCGCCAAAAACTGGTAGCTAATGTCTTTGTTTTTTGCACCGACAGCTTTTCTAAGCCCGATTTCGCGAGTTCTTTCGGTGACGGTCGTTAACATCATGTTCATAATGCCGATGCCGCCAACCAGCAACGAAATGCCTGCGATTGCACCAAGCAGCAGTGTCAGGGTACTTGTTACACTGGAAAGGCTTGAAACGATATCTGCTTGATTTGTCACGGTGAAATCCGCCGATGATGCGTCAGAAATGCCGTGTTGAACCAGTAAAATATTATTGATGTCCTCTTGTGCCAGATCGACGCTTTCGGCATCTTTTGCCTGAATGTTTATTCCGGAAATTGAGCTTTTTCCGGCCAAAAATGTCTGCGCTGCCGTTATGGGTATGTAGATCGCATCATCTGTGCTGCTAGCGATGCCGGAGCCACCTTTTTCTGCTGTGACTCCTATGACCTTGAATTGGATTTTGTTAATCTTGATAATTTTGCCGGTCGGGTCAACATCTTCGCCAAAAAGATCGTCTCTGGTCGAGGGTCCGAGCACGGCAACCTTTGATGAGTTTTTGACCTGTTGATCAGTCAAAAAAGTTCCCGAATCAACAGTAATATTTCTAATTTCGCCATACGATGATTCGGTTCCGGTCACTTGAGTATTTGTGTTGTTACTTTTATAAGTGATTTGGTATCTGCCGGTCAGGACGGTTGCGAGATTTGAAATGTATGTAGTTCCTTCTTCTATAGCATCGGCGTCTTTTTCTGTAAGCGTAGTCGCGCTGCCCACGCTAGATCTAACCCCACCGGAACTTGTTGAACCCGGAGATACTACCAGCAGATTAGAACCCAAACTGGAAATGCTTGAAGTTACGGAACTTGTTGCACCCTGACCCACGCCGACAAGGGTGATTACAGAGCCTATACCTATAATTATTCCCAACATCGTCAAGCCGGTTCTAACTTTATTTCTCGTGAGGGCTGAATATGTTTCTGACAATGTATCGTTAATCGTCATTGGTCTCCTCTTGGAAATGCTCTTTTGTGTAATGCGGGTTGGGCTCATCGCTTATAATATCGCCGTCACGGACTTTGATAATTCTCGCGGCGTGTTGGGCGACATATTGATCGTGAGTGATCAAAATAATCGTCCTTCCTTCGTCGTTTAACTGCTGAAAAGTCTCAAGAACCGCTTTGCCGGTTTTTTGATCGAGGTTGCCGGTTGGCTCATCCGCCAAAATTATTGCTGGGTCGTTAATAAGGGCTCTGGCGATGGCAACGCGTTGCATTTGTCCACCGGAGAGTTGATTGGAGAGATTGTTGTATCTCTCACGATCCATATTTGCTCTTTTTAATGCTTTATGTGACAGCCTTTCCCGTTCTTTGAGTGATATTTTCGAATATATTAGCGGAAGCTGCGTGTTTCTAAGTACGCTCGCGCGCGGGAGCAGGTTAAAAGATTGAAATACAAAACCGATTTTTTCTCCTCTGATTTCCGCCTGTTTGTCATCGGACAGCTTAGAAACATCGTGACCTGCGAGAATATATTTTCCGGTTGTTGGTACGTCCAACAGCCCCAATATGTGCATCATAGTGGATTTACCCGATCCGGATGGACCGGTAATCGCGACAAATTCACCTTCGTAGATCGAGAAAGTTGCGCCCTTAAGAACCGTTGTTTTGACGTCTCCGTTGACGTAAGTTTTGGTGATATTCTCACATTCGATAACTTTGTTTTTCATCTTTTTCTTTCTATGTGTTAGTTCGAAGGCGGCCCGCCAGCTGGCATTCCTCCGCCATCACCTGTTAGGCTCCTCAGATTCATGCCGCTCGATTTGGTGCTCGTTGTGGTTGTTTCGCCACTGGAAGCGGTAATTGTTTGTGTTACGACGATGCTACCCTCGTCCAATCCACTTTTAATTTCCGTATTGGTATCATTGGCTGCGCCGACCTCGACGGTTTTTTGTACGGGCGAGCCATTTTCCATTACCAAAACGTAGGAAGTGCCATCGGTAGCCGATTTTATGGCTGCATTAGCGACGGTCAAAACATCCTGCTTTGCCTCGAGCGTGATCGAAGCGGTCAGGCTCATCTGAGGCTTGACACGTTCATCCAGAGAATCAAAGGTTATTGTCGCAGGATAGGTAACAACGCCCGAGCTTTCGGTGCCTATCGTGCTCATACGCTCGACTTTGCCGGTCAATGTTAAATCATCAATTGCGTCAAATGTCAGGCTAACCTTTTGGTCTGCTTTAACCGATGTTGCATCTACCTCGTTAATCGACACTTCTGCCTTGAGGGTACTAAGATCGGCGATAACTATAGGGGTTGAGCTGGATGAAGAACCCGACGAGCTGCTAGAAGAAGAACTACCGCTGCTGCCGAGTTGATCACCATTTTTTATGCTCAGTGTAGTGATTGTCCCGTCTATTGGTGCGGTGACGGTTCTGAGGTCAGCGTTTTCTTTTTGTAATTTGTAGTTTGAGTATGAATTTGTTGCTTGTATTTTTGATAACTCCAGGTTGGATTCGGCTTCAGTTATAGCTTGCGCCGCATCAGCTTTTTGAGCGTCGGTAGATTTTTCATCTGCCTCTATGGTTGTTTGGTTGGTTTTTGCCTGAGTCACCTTATATTCATTTGAGCTGACAGTTTGTTTTGCCTGCAAATAACTTGCGTAAGCTTGGCTAACAGAAATGTCCAGTTCGTCATTTTCTATCTTAAACAGTGTCTGACCTTTTTTAACTTGATCGCCATAGCTGACAGCCAAATCATAGATTTTTCCGCTGATGCTTGGATTGACATTCTCGCTTTTATCGACAACAACGTTGCCGCTACCGGAAACCGAAACGACAAGGGTCTCTTTGGCAACTCGAGCTGTTTTATATGTCACCTCCGAGCTATTTTTTTTCTTTGCATATATAAAGGTAGCCAGTCCTCCGATCATCAAAACACAAATTGCTATCGCTAGAACCTTGCGGTTAGAAAATAATTTTTTCACAAAACTCCTCTGCGCATTGGCATAATTTTTTCATTTTTTTGAGCAATTTAACTTGCAAATCAATTGTGCTTCATTAAACTGAGAGAAAGCTTAAGAAAAATAATGGTCTTTCTAAGTTGATTCTCAGGATTAAAGCGTATAAAATGTCTTGACATGAGAATTCTAATCGTCGAAGACGACCACAAAATAGCAAATGCATTGAAAAAGGGTCTGCAGCAAGAGTCCTATGCTGCAGATGTCTCTTACGATGGTAAGGACGGCTTGGGAAACGCGGCTACAATAGAATATGATTTAATCATCCTCGACCGTATGTTACCCGAAGTTGATGGCGTCGATATTTGTCGCATTTTGAGAGAAAAAAAAATCAACACGCCTATTTTGATGCTTACGGCCAAAGACAAAATTTCCGATCGTGTTGAAGGGCTAAATTGCGGAGCGGATGACTATCTCGTTAAGCCGTTTGCGTTTGAAGAACTTTTAGCTCGCATAAAAGCCCTTCTTCGTCGCCCGCAGGAGTTAAACCAAAATGAATTTATAGTCGGTGATTTGAAATTAAATACTCTAACTTACGAGGTCGGAAGGGCCGGCAAAAAAATTAGTCTGTCCCAGAAAGAATTTGCCTTACTGGAATATCTAATGAGAAATTACGGTAGGATTTTGACAAAAGATAGTATAATCAACCATGTTTGGGATTATGATGCCGACATTCTTCCCAATACTGTCGAAGTTTATATCGGTTATCTAAGAAATAAAATTGATAAACCCTACAAAAATGCTAAACAATATATTCAAACAGCTCGGGGATTCGGCTACAAAATTTCTGATGAGTAAGCCGAAATCATTCTCGCCATATTTACGTCTCGCCGCCTATTACGTGCTAATAGTTATGGCTATAAGCGTAGGTTTTAGCTTCGCTGTGTATAAAATCTCGGCTGTCGAAATTGATCGTGGGCTCACGAAGCAGGGTAGGGCTATGAGAAATATTATTGAGGATCAGCCGTTTGGTGTTCCGTTCGGACAATTTGATCAGCTCCGCGAGCAGCAGACGAAAGAATCCTTGGATCAGCTAAAGTCCAACCTTGTGTATTTTAATCTTCTGATACTTTTTATGTCCTCGGCCGCCAGTTATTATTTGGCGCGATGGACAATGAGACCGATCGAAGATGCCTTAGAAAGCCAAAACAGATTTACAGCCGATGCTTCCCACGAGCTTAGAACGCCATTGGCTGCGATGCGGACGGAAATAGAGGTGGCTCTTCGCGATGAAAAATTGTCGCTTACTGATGCAAAAAATTTTCTAAAAAGTAATATCGAAGAAATTGCAAAGCTTGAATCTTTGTCTGACAGTTTATTGAAATTGGCGCGATATAAGGAGGGCGAAAAAAATCTTGAAAAAGTCAGTCTGTCCGAGGTGATAACAGAGGCTTATCAGAGGGTAGAATCTCTGGCGCAGCATAAAAAAATTGTGTTTAAAAACAAACTAAATGATTCGGTAGTGGTTGCCGACAAACAAAGTCTTGTCGAACTATTCGTCATTCTTTTGGATAACGCGATCAAATATAGCGAACGTGATAAAACAATCAAAATCCAAATTTCCGAAGAAGCAAAACGACCGATAGTCAAAATTATCGACGAAGGTATAGGTATCAAGGCCGGCGAATTAGATCATATTTTTGAACGATTTTATCGTGCGGACACGTCTAGAACAAAAGCGAAAGCAAATGGTTATGGCTTGGGACTATCACTTGCTAAGCAAATAGTCGAGCTACACTCAGGCAAAATTTCCGTAAAAAGCACTCCCGGCAAGGGGAGCGAGTTTACAGTCCAGCTTTGATTGTAATTTTTTAGTCCAGTACTTGATCTAAGTGGCATTTTTTGGTAGTTTGCAGCCAACCTGTGATTTCTTTGACAAAATGTGTTGGAGGTGAGCTATCTATGTCTGAGCACATACGCAAAGTAGTATTTGTTGTAAGCCCGAAAGTAGGGCAAGAAGACGAAGACAGGAGACAAGTACAATGGCTGATAGAAGGTGTTCGTGAGACTGGGCGTGAACCAGAGGCAGTGTGGGTAACGCCTGAAAATGCCAACAGCCTCATTCCCGAGGCTGCAGGACAACAGTATGAGGCTGCTGTTCTGTGGATACCCCACGGGACGCAACCAAATCTGGCGGAAACAATCCGCGTGTTTGCAGAGGCGGGGACGAAACACCTTCTTGTCACGGGACCGTTCAAAGGGGGCGGTTCGCAATGGCACCAGTTGTTAATTAAAGAAATAGATGCAACTGGGGTAGAAGTTAGGCTCATGCCGATAGAGAGACTACAGCAAGGATTGACTGAGTTCAAAGAAGAGGTTTTTCGCATAAAAGGCCACAAGATGATCCGCGTTACCATGGGCTACGCAGACAACTATTGGCCGTATTTCCGTCTGCATGATGTGGTTGCTTCGTTGGTCTGGATATTCCAGAGTAACAAAGCAACGGTGCAGGCTGTAACGCCAGGGAATTCTTCATTACTTATCGAAAAAAAAATGTGGGTACATATTAGATTTTCGGATTCCTGTACTGCGGTGATAGAAACCGTAGAGGGTTTACAGGAAGATGAATTTTTGGTCTTTGGTGACCGGTACGAGATAATGTACTACATGGGGGGGGTCTTACCGTTCGGGAGGCTGGGAAAGAGGTACAGATCGTATCGGAGACACTGTTATGCGGTGTCAGAGTGGCTTTTTTTCGCGCAAGGAGAGCTTATGGAAAGAGAGGTGCACTATTCGGTGCCTACCGCTCTTTGGCCACGGGCGTTTATGTCGTCCATGGTCCTCTCAGCTATCGATAGATCAGCTGATATGGGTGGGCGAACTGTCACTGTGTCAGAAAATGACACCAGCTGAACCACGGACCCGCCGCGTTACATCAACGCGGCGGGTCCGCCGTATAAACAATTTATAAGCTATTTTTCAGTTTTCTTTTGTACTCTTTATTTGTCGAATAATTTAATCAGAGAGGTGGTGAACGAAATGAAGGCAAGATATATAGTAGCACCGGTTGTTGCGCTCGCATTAGTCGGCTTGGGCTGGACAGGGCTAAATTATGCTAAAGCGGATGATGGTAACTTCGGCGGCTCAACACTCGTAGAGAAAATTGTCGAGAAATTCAATCTCGATAAAGACGAGGTCGAAAGCGTTGTTAGCGAACTCCATACCCAGAGACAACAGGAGCGTCAAGCGGCACAGGACTCAAAGCTCGATGCGGCTGTTTCCGATGGTGTGATAACCGAGGATCAAAAGCAAGAGTTAACGGAAAAGAGGAATTCATTCCGCGAGCAACAAGGGCAAGCTCGCCAGACCCACAGGGATGAGATGCGCAAATGGATGTCGGACAATGGTATTGATTCGACCAAACTGCAGTCTTATATGGGTGGCGAAAATCCAAAGGGCAGATTCCGCAACGAATAACCACAAATCCCTAACCCCCAAAAAAAATCAACAAGGCGCTAAAGAGCGCCTTGTTGGTATGATTGAACAAAACCGACCAATAGAGTAATATCACGATATAGTCATGGAACAAAATTTTCCGGAAGAAACCAGAGAGTACGTCATCCGACTGCCGCAGAACGCGACTTTTGATATTCGCGTTTTTAGCGAATTTCTAAAAACGCTCTCGCGTATTATGAAGAATATTCCGTTTACGATCTCTCTCAATATGATAAACAAGCGCATTTTTTACACTGTAAAAATGCCGGAGAGGTTTTATTCGGTACTGGAAAACCAGGTTTACTCTGTTTTCCCGAAAGTGGAAATTGAACAGATAACCAGAAATTTTATTAAGGAACAAAAACCCGAAACCGGTGCCCACGGGACACTCAAGCTGAAACACGGCGATCATTTTCCGTTTTTGAATTTTGAGCAGCTGGAGGGGTCGTTTTTAGCAGATATTTACAACCAATTCAGCCGTCTCTCGGCGAGCGAAAATTTTTATTTTCAGATCAAGTTGAAACCGATGGATTATGATAGAGTTCTCTTTTCATTTAAGCGTTCTGTGCAACTGGGAACAAAAAATTTCAAGGACAGGGTTAACTTTGTTCAGGGAATATTTTCCAAACAGCTCTCCGGCGAGGTCCGTTCTCGCGCGATGGATGAGGCGATTAAAAAGAACAAACAACCCTTGTTTATGACTGAGATAGATTTGTTGCTGTTTTCCGAGGAATATAATTTGGCGCGCGCAAAGTTGGAACCCATAGCACAAGTTTTCCACAAATTGGAAAGCGAATTTAACGAATTTCAATACAGAATAAAACCGGTCAGCGAAACGGAAATTGATCACATTGTTTCATCCGATTTTGCAAAAAGCGCACCGTTTTTTACGGCCGAGGAAATCAGCACAATATTCCATTTTCCGGTTGATACGGCGTCGGTGCCAAACCTTTACAAAATCTTGGCGCCAAAAGCGGAACCGCCGCTTGGCTTGCCAACCGCCGAAAATACACCGGCAAGCGAGATTTGTTTATTTGGAAAAACCAATTACAGAAATATTAGGGAAACATTTGGCATAAAACGCCGCGATAGAGTCCGCCATATGTATGTCATCGGCAAATCCGGTTCCGGTAAATCGAAACTTCAGGAGCAGTTGATCAAAAATGATATCGAATCCGGCCAGGGCGTCTGTGTAATTGACCCGCACGGAGATCTGATCGAAAATTGCATCCCATTTGTTCCGGAGTCTCGTGTTAAAGATGTCATATTTTTCAATGCGACCGATGAGAGCCACCCGATATCTTTTAACCCGATTGAAAAAGTCGATAAAATTTTTCGACAGCAAGTTGCAACCGGTCTGATCGAGATTTTCAAAAAATCTTTCGGCGCAAACTGGTCGCCGCGTCTCGAGCACGTTATGCGTATGACGATTTTGGCGCTTTTGGATGCGCCCAAGGCCTCGGTTATGTCGATCCTGCTTATTCTGACCGACCGCGAATATCGTCAAGAAATCATAAAAACGATTGATGACCAAGTTGTCAAAAACTTCTGGACGAACGAATTTGCCGGTTGGAGTGAAAAGTTTGACTCCGAGGCAATTATGCCGATTTTAAATAAAATCGGTCAGTTCGTTTCTGACTCTTTGATCAGAAACATCGTCAGCCAAGAAACTAACAAACTGAAGATGTCCGAGATAATGGACGGCAAAAAGATTTTGTTTGTAAAACTGCCAAAAGGCGTACTAGGGGAAGAAAACACCTCGCTTCTGGGTTCTATGGTTATCACCAAAATCTTTCAGGCGGCGCTTGCGCGGTCCGAAGTTCCCGAAAATCAGCGCGTTCCATTTTATCTGTATGTCGATGAGTTTCAG
Organism: uncultured Candidatus Saccharibacteria bacterium; assembly: GCA_964540855.1. Taxonomy (GTDB): domain Bacteria; phylum Patescibacteriota; class UBA1384; order UBA1384; family DTJR01; genus CAZIOI01. The sequence goes on along the minus strand of CAZIOI010000021.1, from coordinate 475 downwards.
AACTTTGCTACGGATTCTTTTGCTAATATTTTGTCCGAGTCCAGAAAATATAAACTGTCGCTAACCGTCGCGCATCAATATGTATCGCAATTGAATGATGTGGTTAAAAAGACGGTTTTCGGTAATGTTGGCACAATTATTTCGTTTAGAATCGGTCCGGAAGACGCTCTGCTGATGGAGCAAGAATTCGAGCCCAGATTTAAAGCGGGAGACATTACAAACCTTGGTGTCCAAGAGATATATCTCAAGATGTCTATTGATGACGAAGTCAAAGAGGCATTTTCGGCCAGAACCTTGCGTCTTGAGGCTCCGACATCGACTTTTAAAGATCAAATTGTCGCCTATACCAGAGATAATTATTGCCGCGCAAAGGTTGTTGCGGAAAAAGAGATCGAGCAAGAGAGGTCGAAAGAAATGGAAGTTCTCGAAAAACTCAAAACAGAAAACTTTTCAGCTCCGATTTTATAATGGCGAT
>CAZIOI010000020.1:0-9729 GCA_964540855.1 uncultured Candidatus Saccharibacteria bacterium | reverse complement strand
TTTCATCGGCATCAATGAGCGGCGCCCAAGGCGGATCGGGAGCCGGCGGCGGAGGATTCTCCGGTGGCGGCTTTGGCGGGGGCGGGGGCGGATCGTGGTAAAAAATTTCGCAAAAGGCCTCCTGATAGCAGCGCTAGCCGCCGCAGGGGCATACTTCTTATTCATCTACATGCCGCAGGTTTTCGTTGGTGAACTCTATCCCAGCCCATATATTATAAGTACCAATTTTATTCAGGTTCGCTGGTATGGGCTGCTTATAGCCGCCGCAATTTTAATCAGTTATTTTTGGTCTCTCGAAACAGCTAAAAAATCCGGCTTAGATGCCAACAAATTCGAAACGCTGATTTTTTATCTGGTTTTGGGCGGATTAATCGGTGCAAGAATCGGTTTTGTGGTTCAAAATTTCTCGTATTATATGACAAATCCACAGATGATTTATTCTGTTTGGACCGGAGGGCTTTCGATTCACGGCGCGCTGATCGGTGGGATACTGGCTGGATTTATTGCCACGCGAAAGATGAAAATTAATTTTTCAAAATATCTTTGCATCGCACTCCCATTTGTTATGTTTTCGGGAGCGATTGGACGGTTCGGCAATTTTTTCAATCAGGAGATTATCGGCAAACCTACAAATTTTTTCGCCAAGATGTATGTATGGGCGGAAAACCGCCCAACGGGCTATGAAACCTCTGATTTTTTCCATCCGGTATTTTTGTATGAGTCGCTGCTTCTGATAAGTTTCTTTTGTTTTTATTTCTTTTTTCTAAAAAAGAGGTTTTCCGACCGATTTGGTATCGCCTATACACTGATCGCTTACTCGGCGGCACGCATTGTCGTCGAGCCGTTTCGGATAGACTACAAACCATTATTTGCTAAAATGGATCTTGCGCAATTGGTTAGTATTGCTATTTTGATTTTGGGATTAGTATTTTATTTTATGGAGGTGAAAAATGCCCCAAGAGGGACCAAAACCGGAGCAATATCAGCTCGAAATAGATGAACAAGTAGATGGAGAAGTCGAGGAAAAAGTTGATGAAAGCACCGAGAATAACAACGGTGGTACGACAGATGATCAAGAAGGTCGGGTAAAAATTGTCGCAAATGACGATGAAACGTGCGGCGAAGGTCATAAAAAAGATACAAGTGGTTGGAATTAGGTTTGAGGATTGATTTTTTAGACAATTGTTTATATAATTACGTTGCTTTTTGACAAATGGGACGGTTTGGATTCGACGGGAAGTACCAAAAGGTATATGGCAAGTCGAGCGTGTATCGCAAGCTCGTTAATCCCCGATGCAAACATTCAAGTGCAAAATCACTTGTTAGCAAAGTAAAATCGGCTTTCGCCGGTTTGACCTTTGCGCCTGCCCTCGCCTAAAAACGGGAGCTGTCCTGTCTGACCTTCGACTCAGAGGTCTTGCAGGGCACAACCAATTGAGTCTGCGTCCGGCGAGATAACTCTGGTAACCGGATTAAGTAAAACGAGAGTAACCCATAAACTTGTGATTCCATTGCCCAAAGTCCTTTTCGGACGGGGGTTCAACTCCCCCCCGTTCCACCAACGAAAAATCGCCCCGAATGGGCGATTTTTTCGTTGGTTGGTCCTTCCGAGGAGTCGAAGGCCGCAGCCGCGACTGGCGGCGAGGCGGGGTCGCGAAATTTTTCAGCAGAAAAATATTTGTGACCGACTCCCCTTCCATTATTTTGCTTCGGCTACGCGGGGTTTTTCGAAGGCGAAAATGGAGTGCTCCGCGAAACCCACAAAACGAAGTAAAGTGGGTGACGTGGAGCTTTTTTTATTTTTATGCGTGACCGACTCCCTTTCCGAACTTTTTTCAAAAATACAATTTGCTCGCTGCGCCACCCCGTAGCTCGCAGAGCGAAGGGTGGGTTGTACACAGAACACTTTTCGCGAGGGCGAGGCGGAAAGATTGATTTTTAAGGTTTGATAATATACACTATCCTGTTTTGGGATATTCTATTTTAGAATATAACATTATTAATGGTTGAGGTAAATATGGCAAACAATATCTACTCCGAAGAGTACAAACAAGTCACAGAAAAATTGAGGGGTGCTAGATTTGATTCTGGCTTGACACAAGAGGAGGTTGCTGAGAAATTGGGCAAACCTCAATCTTATGTTTCCAAGTCAGAAGCCGGAGAAAGACGACTCGACATTACGGAACTAAAAAAATTTGCTGTTTTGTATAAAAAATCTATCAACTATTTCATCGAATAATATGAACCTAAAAACACTACAAAAAAAGCTTAAAGGAATCGAAGCTATGGGGTTTGTGGAATCTCACCGCTTAAGCGACACTGGTATCGGGAAAACCCTAGAAGATTTATTAGGTATAAAAGAAAACAACATACCTCTTCCAGATATCGGGGAAGTTACTGAATTGAAATCATACCGCTCGAGTGCAAAGTCAATGATGACTTTATTTACACTTGAGCCACTTCCCAAAGGTGGAGATCGTGACAGATTGCTTCTAGACGGATTTGGTTATTCAAAACGAGACAACGGAAGGTTAAAAGAATTACACTCAACATTATCATGTAAGAAGTACAATGCTCAGTCGTTGAAGTTGTGTGTTGAAAAAGACAAGATTAGAATTCAGGGTAAAGATAGAAAACTCAATATATTCTGGGATATGAGGTCTCTTGAGGAAAAATTCAACAAGAAACTTCCGGCTCTTGTTTATGTTCTCGCTGAAACAAAGACAATTAAGGACAAAGAATACTTTCACTATAACGAGGCGTATCTTCTCGAAGATTTTAGTTTTGAACTATTCAAAAAAAGAGTTATAGCTGACGACATTCTCGTTGACTTTAGAATGTATTACAGACCAAATGGCTCAGTGAGGAATCATGGAACCGGGTTTAGAGTCAAGGTTAGAAAACTGGACAACTGCTTTGCAAAAAGAACAAAACTTATTTAATCCTTCCTAAGGATTACTATACTTTCCTTATTCATTGTCTCCTCTAATTCACCTGCAACATTTGTTGGAGAGTTTTTTGCTGGCATTCTCTTGCCTGGGATATTTCTAACGATAATATCTTCGCAAGCAAAACCTAAATTTTCTCCTAGTTCAGCAATAATAAAGTCAGTCGGTATTCTTACTTGTTTGACTTGCCGGTTTCCAATCACTAGACAAAAATAGCTATTCTTTTTTAATATTTTGTAAGCTCGCTTCATACAGTCATTCAAACCAATATTGAAGCTCAGTACTTCTTTTGCACGCTTCTCGTCTTGGCTAGCAATCTTTTTCAGAGCGTCAGTTAAATACTCTGATTTAAGCGGATTGTTTAGCTCTTTCGTGCTTTTCCCTCCAAGAAGTTCATTATCAACTCCAGATGCCTGATTGGGATCTTCAAAAATGTCAATCCACTGTGCAGATAATCGTGAAAATTGTCCATAAGCTACCGTTGTACGGCTATCCCCGTAGGGCGGAGAGGTAACGATGCAGTCAACAGAGCTTTCCTTAATTCCATTATCTTTTGAAGAATCACCGAAGATGATTTTAACTTTGGTTTCCTTATCAACATTTTCGAAGTATGACTGCATTCCGGCAATATTTAATTCAGTTTTTTTCTTGAAAATGCTAAGAACATCAGGCTCGTGATTTTCTAGTTTCTCTTTCTTCATCCTAACTAACTTAAACTCTCCGTTTTTAGTATTTGAAGAAAACCGTACTATCTCGCTAAAACCAACCATAAAAAAGTTTCTAATTTTTGGATCTTCAATTTCTGTAATAGCTTTCTTGATCTTCGCTAGTTTAATAATTGCTTTTTCGTTAAACCAGAATTCCAGATTATTGAATTCTGGTTTGATTATTTCCGAGTCTTTAAGTTTTGGAATTCTCTCAAGTAGAGAAAAATATTCTGTTTGTAGCAGGTGAGGATCTATTTCGGTAGTTTTTGCTTTTGCGAGGAAAATTGCAAGTGGGTTTAAGTCGATTCCAATAGAATCTCTGCCAAGTATTCTGCTTTCAATTAATGCTGTTCCTGAACCACAAAAAATATCGCAAATCATATCTCCTTTTTTGCTGTATTTTTGTAAAAGACGATTTGCTACCTGTGGAATAAACATTGCTGGATAGGTGTGCAGGCCATGCGTGTACGATTTTGTTTTCTCTCCCCTAAAATCCCAAGAATAATCAATTCGTCTTTGATATTTTGAATCCTTAGCACTTTCTCTTTCGATGGGATAATCAAGGCTTCTGATAACTTTCACCACGATACCCCTGATTTCTACCTCAGTCCTATAAAATGGAAATAGTTGTGGATTTGCTGGCTGGAGCCTCACCCTGTCTTTCTCTCGGTAGAATTTTTTTAACGTTGCTTGATTTTCATCAATAATCGCAACAACTGTTTGCCCGTTATCGGCATATTCCTGTTTTCTTAATACAACGGTATCGCCGTCGAAAATTCCTTCATCTATCATGCTGTTACCGACAACCTTTAACGCGTAAAAGTTTCCAAATTTACCCACCTCATCTCTTGAGAGAGTTACGGTTTGGCCAGAAACCTCGATAGCCTCAATCGGTTGCCCAGCAGCGATTGTGCCAACAAGCGGAATTTCAATGATTTCCTTTTCTTCAACTGTCGATACCCCGCGAGGTTGGTTATATCCCTTTAGCAAATAACCAGATTCTTGGAGTTTTTTTACATGATAATGAGCAGTGGAGACAGAAGCCAAGCCAAAATTATCTCTAATTTCTTCGAGAGATGGTGAATACCCGTTTTTTTTGATAGAATTTTTGACAAAGTCAAAAACTTCTTTCTGCCGCTTCGAAATCATAATAACCCCTCCGTTTGACTTTCTAAATACTTTCTAATATATTTATATTGTATAGAAAGTTAATAGAACATGTCAATAGCATAGGAGGAAGAGTGGCCAAGAAAAATAAAACGATAAAGCAGCAGAGGGTAAAAGAGCGACCAGATCAATTTCAGAGCTTTACTGAGTGTCTAAAGTGGTTAAAAAAAACAGTCTATCTGGTTGTTAGGCGACGCAATTTGGAAAAAGATGGTAAAACGATTTGGCAGTGGGACACACTAGGCTCAGGGTTTTTAATAGCCCCTAATCGATTTGCAACGTCGAATCATGTTGTAAACAACCCGAGTAAAGGCGATCGTATGACCCATAAAGACGGTGATGTTTATTTTTTGATACGGCATGACGACGAAAATAATGTTCATATGCATTGGTACTCTCCAGAATTGAATAAACAAATATTCTTATACCCAGAGGTTGATCTAGCTATCTTGTATCTAAACGATAGTTTCTATGAAGAAGGTAATAAAAAGTATGCAAAAAAAGATGATTATATTTCTGTAAGTAAAAATTTTTCAGTAATCGGCACACCTGTTGGTATCCTTGGATACCCAGTATGTACATTAGGATTTGCAAATAACAGCCCAGACCAACCATTGTTGGGAAACATTCTTCTTCGTACAGACCAAGGGGTTGTAAATTGCCGATATCAGAAGTCGGAGAAAGATTTTTATTATGAGTTTACTATTTCATTTAATCCCGGCAATAGTGGTGGACCAATATTCGACATAAGAACTGGAAAATTGTTGTCAATAGTTACCGGATACAACGCAATTCCAATAAATCAACGAGAGACAACAATTTCAGATGATGCCGCCAAACAATTAAAGCATTACAAAGAAAAATCATTTATCGAAACGGTTCACGCGATATATTCAGTTGGATATGCGACACCATCATTCTTGGAAATTTTTAAAAAACACTCAATAATTAAGTAGATTTCCAACAGGATCAAAAATCCAATCTCCAATCCTCCCCGCCCAAATTCCGCGCGACCGTTTCCTCCCCCCACCCCTCAACGGTCGCGTAAAAATGCATTTTTGAAAAAAGAGGAAAGAAAGCGAGCGACCCGCAAAGCGGGTTGCGAGCATACATTATTAAACTTCAGTATTTTCGAAAAAAGTCCGAGCTTCGTTCAAAACACACCACCAACGAAAAAATCGCCCATTTAGGGCGATCTCTCGTTGGTGGGCTCTGCCGAGGAGTCAAAAGCCGCAGCCGCGACTGGCGGCGAGGCGGGGTCGCGAAATTTTTCAGCAGAAAAATATTTGTGACCGACTCCCCCCGTTGTAAAATTCTTGGCAAACACCTAAAAAAATTTGCAGGATAATTTTGAAAAATTTCTAAACAAAAGACGAGGGTAGTAAGTAAAAACTATTTTGGGAAAGAGGGGGTGAGGGCTCGGAAATTGAGTTTTTGCAAAATGGCAAATACTTTATTGTAAATAATTCTAGTTCAAGTAGAATAAAAAACAGCGAGGGGAGGAAAAATGAATAAATACTTAAAGCAAATTGCAAGAGCAATCCTTTTTAATAAACCAAACGGGATTTCAAAGGTTAAGTTTGCTAAAACGATCTACTTTACACATAAAGGTCTAATTAAGGGTGGAAAAGCAGAGAAAGACGAGCTCTACTACATAAGAATGCCCTTAGGTCCTGTTCCCGTTGACTTTATGAAATTGATAAACGAGGAAAACATTGAAGTTAGTAGAAGCAATGTCGGTCTTACATATGATCAAGAAATTTTTCATCTTTCAGCTGAGGGCCAAAAAAAACCTATAAATAGCTCTCTACCAATAAAAGAAATAAAATCCATCCTTGAAGATTTAGGAGATATTCCAACAAGCAGACTTGTGGAAGATAGCCACAAGGAACCTTCTTGGATGAAACATAAAAATGGGGATGAGTACTGCATTTCTGATGAAGATTTAGCTAGGCCACTTCCGAAAAATAAATTTATAAACAGACTTTTGGGTAAAGAAATCTCTCAAGCGACCGATGATCAGAGATTACAAGCCCGCCTTCTTGATGGGATGATTGATGATATTGTTAATGAAACGACTGCACTAGAATATCCTGAAGAGTAGGCAACATGGAGTTTGCTATTCCTAAGGATGAAGTCGTAAAAGCCCTCTGGAGAGAATATATGAAGACTATGGAGTATAAAAGTGGCCAAACTGAGGCAATACCCGCTAATTTTGCACTTGTCATTAACCGAGAGAAAGACGGTTCAAGGTTTATTGTGAAGGATTTTGTAGAAAATTTGGATCGTTCAGGAGATAAAAAAGAAGAATTCATTTCAAGGAATTTTGGAGAGTGGCACAAGGAATGGAAGAGGATGCATACGGTATTATTTTCAAGGATCTTAGTTCATACAGGAGAATTCAGAGTGAAGCTTGTTAGATTTGGCTCCCCCGGAGATGAAGAGAGGTATAAAATCCCTCCTCCCGAAAAAGTGTCTTACGAGATGAGTATAATTGCAAAACATATCTCGGAAGGATTAAAAATTGACTATCAAGATTTGGGTGATAAATGCTCTTTCTTAGCAAAAATTCATTACGAATTTATAAGAGTCCATCCTTTTTCTGATGGAAATGGAAGAATCGCACGAGCATTGACCGATCAGTTAGCTATTGTTCTGGGTTTGCCTCCTGCTGTTGCTGGCTTCCGAGGCATGATAACAAAGCGCGGAAATGCTATCATAAGGCAATAGAATCATGTATAAATGATCCAATGTGTACTGGATTAGCAGATTGGATAAGAGGATTCATAGAAAAACAGGTTAAAACGATCGCCTAAAATCCGATAAAGGGATTTTCACACTAAAGCTTCCCTTAAATTAAATCAAGTGCTTATATACTCAACCTCAGTTAGGAAGTAGTTGTGGATGGCTTCTACTGCCCAACCAGAAAAGCTGAAACTCTTGATATCACGTTATTTCTTGTACAACCGACTCACCTATTCATTAGTCTCCATTTTTCAAATATAGATTCAGACAAAAGCATTTTATAGCAAGCTCTACTTTTAGCGTCCAAAATGGTATATTATTTACTTAATTGGAGGGTTTATTAAAAAGAAAATATTAATAGTTTTTTTTGTCTTGCTTTTGTTAGCAACGGCCACGTATTTTTTGTTTTTCTATAAAACAGAAGACAATGAGTCAACTATTTTTGAGGATGAAAAATCAGAAGAAGCAATTGGCGCCTCAACGGTTGCTAAAACACTTAATTATTTTACGAACAGCCCCACGTTGCAATTTCGATATACGCTTTCCGATACATCAAAAATAAATAATATTAATGTTCCGGATAATATTTCCGTTTATAATTTAAATCCTGATTTTGGACCAAACGGTCTGCTGGGCGTTTTATCAAATCTGGGCTACCAGAAAAAAAGTGAAACTGAAGCAGACGACGGGACAGTGCTAGAAGCCATTAGTCAATCCGGAGAATCGGCTGTTGGTAGTGTTTTAGACACAGGATTTTTCAAAATAGTATTTACCAATCAAAATGTAGGAACAACTAAAGAAGACGCTTCTGAGATCGCCAAAAAATTTTTATCGGATGCCAAGCTTCTCGATCAAGAGTTTTTTGTATCGGCGACCTACAAAGACAAATCGATAGGCGATGATGTGACTATTGTTGAGTTTCACCGCCAAGCCGATTTGCCGATTTATAATTTGTTGGGCATTTTAAATGCCAGCGATAAACTCGAAAACCTTGGCTATTCTAATCCGGGATTGAATATAGAAAATTCAAATATATATTCAGCTTCTGATGGCAAAAACGGCTTAGCTAGAGCAAACGACTTTAATACGATAACAGTTGCAGTGTCAGGTAAATCAGTGGAGTATCTCGATTATGCTACCACACCGGTTAAATCCCAAAGTAACATTGCAAACAAATATTACAAAACACCGCAAGAAGCTTTTGCACAACTAGCAACAGATGAAAATATCTTTGCTCTTGTTTTGCCGGAAGACACAGGTGAAACAAAGACACTCACAGCTAAAACATTATTGTCATCTAAAGCCAGCATTGAAGATGTAGCTTTGGCATATTTGGACAATTTACCGACGACACCGCAAAAATATCGTCAGAGCGCTTATATTTTCAAGGGTACAGCAACACTGAGCACAAATGAAAAAGTGAAGTTTGTTGTCGCCGTACCCGCATTAAAAGTTTCCAAAACAGAATCGTTGGCTTCTAGGGTGCTGAGTAGGTTTTCCGTCTCGGCAGATGATGTTTCAACCTCAAAAACGACTGAACAAAACCTAAAAGAAAGCGGCTTTGATTCAATAGGAGACACCTCAAGCCTTGATAGCGGACAGAACGTCGGGATTGGAGCTTTCACACCAAACGTTGAGAGTACCGCAACTGCTACTACGACTACGACAACCGAAACTTCCACAAAAAAATTCCGGTGTTCATTTGACAATATCGTTCCTCTGCTTAAGCTAAAAGACACCGATGGCGAAGAAATAGTGATGGGTCCAATCAAAGGGCATCCATACAAATATTCAGTTTTTGCCGCGCGCAAATCGGGAGCGATAAAAACAAGTTCTGACACGCTTGTCCAAAAAATTGTAGCATTGGGAGAAAAATACAACCCCGGTTATCCGCCAAATTTGGTTGAGGGCTATGGAGTGGACAACCTTAGCAACCAATGTAAATATGTTTCTGGCGTTTCCCCAATGATTTATCTGTACCCCGAAAAAACGACCAACCTGTCCATCGGCTTTGCTGATAATTTAACCGCCGGATTGCCTATCGTATTCCCCGGGTTCTCAAAAAATACAACGTGGAATTTGACGGTAAAACCAAATGGAAAAATATCAGTGCAAAATAAAAACTATGATTATCTCTATTATAAATTTTCCGGTGTTAAATT
>CAZIOI010000019.1:0-10140 GCA_964540855.1 uncultured Candidatus Saccharibacteria bacterium | reverse complement strand
GAGCATCTGCATGGCATGCAGAGGGTCGCAGGTTCAAGTCCTGTCAGGTCCACCAAACCGGAGTTAATGTCCGAAATATGCTGTTTTAACTGGAATGGAAGCGACAATTTAGGTGTTCCAAATCCTGTTTTTACAGAGTATTTCGGATTTTCCATAAAAATCATATTGTGAATAGCGATTTTAAGCTCCTTACTTGAGTTTTTCCATGTTTCAGCCGGTGTTCTAAGGAACTTTATCGTCAAATTAAATGCCTCGCCAAAATCAGGCATTTTTTTGATATCAGGCTCTGTCTCCAATTCCTTTGCTTTCGCATCCAATTCCTCAATTTTTGCTTCATATCGGCTTCTAACGCTCGCCGATTTGCTCTTGGGAATTAAGTCAAGATATTCGTCAATCATTTGATCGATTTCTTTCTTTTCTGCTTCTTTCATTTTCTTGTTGTTATTTATCATTTTAACTTTTTGCTCCCATATCCTTGGAATAATTATTTTCCCGATTTCTATCAATTCCGGTTCAACTCCGATATTTTCGAGGAGCGCCAAATAATCATTTTCTAATCTACTGGTAAGAATATTTTTTGGATTTGAACTGCAATCTTTATTATTGCATGAGTAGTGCGCATAATACTTTGTTTTTCCTCGGCTAATACTGCCAGTCATATTCCGTCCGCAGATTGAGCAGGTAATTATTCGGCGAAGCGGAAAATCAGGACGGTCTGCTTTCTGAGGTGATTTCTCGGCCTTTTTCAACCGCTGCTGGATAATATTAAATGTTTCTCGATCAATAATTGCCTTGTGATGGCCTTCTCTTTGCGAGACACTCCACGCTGGGTATTCAAGTATTCCGGCATATAGTTTACTGGTTAAAATAGTCTTCACATGGTCGAATTTCAACATTTTTAAGCCAAGTAACTCTCCTAAATTTTGCGCTAGAAAAAATTTCAGAACATCAACCTGGCCTGCGAGCCGCTCTTGCGCATATCCATTCAAGCCTTCAACGATTATGTCAGTAATTTCCGGAACAGGAGATATTATCTTTCCATGCTCTTTATCTTTTATGTATATGTATCCTGGCGGTGGCTGGAAGCACCAGTAGCCTCGTTCAAGTCGAGCCTTCATCTTTTGGCAAACCTGTCTGCGATTCTGCTTCCTTTCAAGCTCATTTTGAGCGGCGAAGATAGTTTCGACAAATTCACCCTCAGCGCTATCATCAAAATTGTAATTCAGACAGCATAATTTTGCTTCTCTGGCTTTTAGCTCCGTTTTAAGCCGGAGATGAACTTCGACATCTCTGGCAAATCTTTTTAAATCATCGAATATAACAAAATATTTTCTGTGCCAGTTATCATCAAGATATTTGATAAGAGTTTTTAGAGCAGGCCGATCAAAAAGACCGCCGGATATACCCTCATCTCTGAAGACTTTTTCAACTTCAAGCCCAAGCGAGGCAGCATATTCCCTGCATCGATGCTCTTGGCTATCCAAACCGTTACCTTCTTTCACCTGTCTTTCCGAAGAAACACGGCAATATATGACAGCCTTTGAATATTCAGTTTCAATGCTTGTCGAATTCATCTAAATAAGAATTAATTACACTATTTGTTATGCCAATTAAACCATTTCTTATTTTCTGAATTTCCTCATCGCTGAGATTAAACTTATCAAGATATCGCTTACATTCGTCAAAAGAAACTAAATCGCCGGATTTAGCTTTATCGGAACCGTTTTTCATATCGAGATCGTTCATCACCCTCCTATCTATATATAGATAATATATCTTTATACAGATAGTTGTCAAGTGGCTTTTGAGCGTGCTCTTTACAACCGTATATCAGGTATGCTAAATAATAAGTAGGGAAGCGAATTATTCAAATCAGAAAAGGAGGCGGGTAATGAGGATAAAATGCATTTGGCAATTACACGTTTGTCAATCTCGCAAATCCGTCAAATACTTAGCGGAGTTTTTGTTTTCTTCGAGCACTTTTTAGTCGTCCTAGCACTCGTTATTGCGGCACTAATCATCATTAACATCATTGTAAAAATAATCAGAATTATTCGGCACCTTCGGGAGCCGTTTTTGTTTCTGGAGATCACACCGCCCACCCAAGCCAATACCTCCTCTCTTTCGACTACGCAGTTTTTCAACCAAATATTCAGCTTATTAAAAGAGCACTCATTTATCGAGAAATTATTACTGCGAGATGCCTCGGCTTCGTTTGAAATAGTTTCAAGCAAAAAAGATGGGATCAGATACCTGATTCGAGTTGCCGCATCTAAAATAAACAATGTCGAGAAAGTAATAAGATCATATTTGCCAAGTTGTAAGATTCAAAGAGTGGAAGACTATTTAGATCGCTCAAAAAAATCTCGTATTTTGGAATTTAGACAATCAAAGCATTTCGCGCTTCCCCTGCGCGACCACAATGACCTTTCCCAGCACGACCCAATAAACTACCTAACCGGTGCCATTAAAAGATTACAGAATAATGAACTTCTAGCTTTGCTAATCGTCTTAACACCGCTTGAGCGTTCCGGCAGTATTTACCGGCAATCCGATAGCCGCCGCATCAGAAAAACGCTCAAAAACCGCAATCATCTCGATTGGTCTAAAAACTCTCTTGGCACTCGAACCGCCATGGTCATATTCCCGATCGTAAACGCCGCCACTCAAATTATCATGGTGCCTCTGTATTTTGCTACCGAATTTCTAACCGGCCGGCCGCCTGAATTTCCCAACGGTAAAATGTTCTCGGACGAGCCGACCCCGGCCGATCTGGAATACTCGCAATTGGCAAAAACCAAATTAGCGGAACCGCTTTTTTCTACCGGTATCAGAGCTTTAATTTCGGTAGATAAAAAGCAAATACGCGAACGAGCATCCGGTATCATCGCTTCCTTTTCCAATTTCAATCATAGCTGCGGGCAGTCGATCGTTGTAAATAAAAATCTTTTGTTTAATCCTTTTGGCCGGTGGAGATATTTCAAAAGGATGGCCGGCAATACAATTTTAACGACAACTGAAATCGCCTCGATCTTTCATTTTCCATTTGGCGACGATGTCTATAACGATGATATGCAAAAGATCAGAAGTCGAGAACTACCAGCTCCATTATCGGTTAAGAACCAAGTCGATTTTGATGTGATATTCGGTAAAAATACTTATGACAATACTAATATTGCAATCGGGTTGACGGACGATGATCGATCTCGTCATGTCTTTATGATCGGTCAAACCGGCAGTGGTAAAACAACCATCATTTATCATATGGCCGGTGATGATATTAACAAAGACCGAGGAGTTGCCGTTGTTGATCCGCATGGGGATTTGGCAGAAGATCTTTTAAGTAAGGTGCCGGATCCCCGAATAAAGGATCTGATTTATCTCAACCCTTTCGATATTAAATATCCAATCGGAATTAACCTTTTGGAATTAAGCCCGGAGCTTGACGAAGACGATCTGGAGCTGGAAAAAGAACTTGTCTGCGAAAGTGTGGTTGCCATCTTCCGACGTGTCTTTTTTAAGGACGAAAACGTTGATGCTCACCGAATCGAGTATATTCTTCGAAATGCGATCTATAGCGCTTTCTGCCAAGAAGATTGTACCATCTTTACTGTTTATGATCTTTTGAACAATAAGGATTATAGGAAACAAGCGATTAAAAACATCACCGATAAAAATCTCTTGAACTTTTGGAAGAATGAATTCGGCAAAGCCGGCGATTATCAGCTGGTCAAGATGACTAGCGGTGTCACTTCCAAAATCGGCCGTTTCCTTTTCTCACCAATCGCCAAAAGAATCCTGGAACAGCCGAAATCAACTATCAACTTTGATGATATTTTAGACCAAAGCAAAATACTAATTTGCAACCTAGCCGAAGGAAAACTTGGCGAAGATACTTCGCAACTACTTGGAGCCACAATTATTGCTAAAATTTATCAGGCAGCTATGCGTCGAGTTAGAATTGAAAGAGAATTTCGCCAGCCCTTCTACTTATTTGTCGATGAATTCCAGAACTTTGCCACTTCTTCATTTACTAAAGTATTATCCGGCGGACGCAAATTCGGCTTGCGTATCACCATTGCCGAACAATCAACCGCACAGCAACGCGATAAAAACATTACCAATGTCGTTTTAGCCAACACCGGCACAGCCATTTGTTTTCGCACTGCCAGTCCGGTTGACGAGGCCTTAATGTTGCCACAATTTTCACCGGCTGTCGGCCCGGGCGATATCGCCAACCTGCCGCGCTTTCGTTTCTATATCAAGATGGCCGCCATTGAGCCAGAAGAGCCGTTCTCCGGCATTACCTTGCCGATACTAACCGTCAAGCAACCCAAGAGGATTGAGAAGCTCATCGAAGCATCCAGAAATAACTACGCCATTAAATATACCAAAACGGCAGACAAGGATATCCAAACGAATAAAATACCGGAAAAGGCCAAAATAGAACCAGTACCCGACATCAATTCGCTAACTTAAAAAGTGTTATCCGAATGACACTAAATACCGCTCTTTTTAATCTCAAAACCGCTCAAAAACACGGCTCATACATTCTTATAAATATATAGCATTCCGCATTTTAATCATGGACAAACATACAATCACAAACAAACAATCCGAAATACTCTCCCTCCTTTTCAAATTCCGCTTTCTGACCCGAAATCAAATTCAAACAATGCTCAATCATAAATACCCCAGTCGAATATTCACTTGGTTAGATGAACTCAAAGATAATGACTATCTAAATTACTCATACACTAAAAACTTCGACAATTTGCCGGCTGTCTATTCATTAGGTAAAAATGGTGCAAAATACTTAAGGAAGGATAAAAAAATCGGTAGTAAGGTAGATAAAATCAGAAAAGAAGCAAACTGTTCGGAGAACTTTAAAGACCATTGCCTATTTATCGCTGATATTTATATCTCATTACTGTCATTCACCAAGGCAATCAAAGCTACGCTCCACTTTTATACCAAATCCGATCTCTCCGGAATGGAACATTTAATCTCGCCCCACCCAGACGCATATTTTGCCATAGAGGACGAAACGGGCAATGTTAAGCGATATTTTCTAGAAATATTTAATGAGAACTTAAGAACTAATATTCTACGCAACCGAGCCAAAGCTTATTTAACTTACTTCGATTCAAATGATTGGCAAGATAATACCAGCAAACCATTTCCAGAGATCATTCTGGTCTGTCCGACAGCAAAGCTTAAGAACCATCTTTATTACTATATTCGAGAAAAACTGGACGAAAACGATCACCCTAATTTTTATCTGACAACAAAAGAGATCATAAAAACTCAGGGCCTAAATCGAGATGCGTTGCAAAAGGTTGAACCGAAAGAGTGATTTTTATTTTAGATATTGCGACGGTTTGATATAATACAGGTATAAATTATTAAACGATTAGAACAATGCCCGAAGATTTAACACAACCTGACGACCCAATGATGCATCAATTCGGCAATAAGCAGGAGTATGCCGAAATCTTTTCGCCAGAACATGAACTCAACCCTGAGATACAAAAGGTCTTAGACTCTAAGCGTGAAAGAATAAACGCTGGCAATCTAGCAGTAAGGTTTGGTAGTTTGCGAGAATTCCAAGAAATTGTTGCTTCTGCCTCTGTAAAAAGGAGATTGGAAGCAAACGAAATTGCTCCCGAAACTTCTAATGAAGATATGGTAATTTGGAATGGATTACAAGGAGTCATACACCCCGGTTACTATCATGCAGGCACATTGAGGGATGGATTAGACCCGGGTCAAGTCCATCAGATTTGGGAAACATCAGCAAGATACTTAACAAGATGGCCATCTTATCGCGGGGTTGGTTCCGAAGGAGATAACATCAGGAATTATTACGATAAATGGAAAGCAGAAAAATCAGAAAAAAGTCGCTACACCATCAGGATGGAATTTATTCAGTCACTTTTAGATGAAATTCCATCTTATCTGAAAGAGTGCGACAGAAAGCCATTTGCCAATCACGAAATTGTTAGTAGTGATATGATTGAGCGAATGAGGGAACTAGGAACTAAAAAAGATACCGAAATTACCGACGACGAATTCAGGTTTTTAATAAAAACTGTTGGATCATTTAGAAATGTAGATTTTCCCGACTCACCATATGAGGTATTATCAATTTGGGATAAAAGCGTTTTGACCCGATACCCCTTTCCTGCCTCTTGGAAATCAATTGAGGAGGGCACAACCACAGATCATTTATTAGGGGTGGTGCCACTATCTCAAGACAAGCACTTTGTTAGTAACATTATCAATCTAAGTGAAAATGCCTCGGAGGAAAAACCTGAGCAAGCATATATAGTAATAAGAATGGATGGGCAAGAACAATATCCGGATCCTAATCAAGACATAAAATATTTCGACCCTAAGGGGTAATATAAAATAAGAATATTGCCACAAAAATAGCCCGGAAATCAAAATGACTCCCGGGCTATCTATCAGTACTCCTCTGCTAGCATGACGGTCATCACTCTTTTGCAGGTCGGAGAGAGCGGATCTTCAAAGCAGGTCAGCTCGTTGTTATAGTAATCAATCTTCCAAAGCACCTTATCACCATGCCATTCAATCCTACCCATATCATGTTCGTGATATGGATCGTTATCCTCGTTAAATTCGTTAAAGTCCCTGATCCTTTGCATCAGTCCCATTAGATCAGGTAACCCTCCTGCTCCGCAAGTTAGCGTAACTCCAAAACCTAACTTTCTAAATACATCGTTCTTGTATGCGATTTGCGATTCCATTACCATATCCATTTTTTACCTCCTTCTTATTTCACCATTCAAACCAAAAGAGCAGGTCGACCTCCCGCCTTCCCACAGAGCGCAGAACAAACAGCCTGGACGGGTCAAGGTGGAGCACGCCATGACCTGAACGACCTTGAGGCGGACAGATCATTTATTCTATAAGATGGGAAGACTGGCGGGAGAGAAACCCAATTTATCAGCAAATAGCCCAGCTACTTGATTTTCTGGTATATTTATGCTATAGTGCTTACTTAATTGAACCTTAAAAATTACCTTGGGATAAGCTCATTTGAGATCAATTTCTTGGTCTTTATCGAGCTTATCCCAAGAGGGACAAGCCTGCAATTCGCTTACGCGGAGCAGAAACAGTTGAAGGGATGATGGCGATGTCTAAGACATTGATCGCGTCCGAAAGCCCGAAAGGCAGAGAGATCCTTCGCAATGTAGCGCTCGGTCTCGATGCCGCAGGGCTGAATGAGGACGGTCTCCAGAGGGTCGTTGAGAAGGCAAGGGAACTGCAGAAGGGAACGACTACTCTCGTCACAGACCTGGCGGTCACCGACCGCTTCATCAACCAGCAGGTCGCCTCGACGTGGACCTACCCGCCCGAATATCAGGGCGCCAAGGACTTTCACGCGCAGATCGAGTCTTTGCTGGGCATCTTGCCCGGCTTCGACCCCGAACCGGCGTGGAAGTGGTACAACGACGTGTACAGCAAGCTCGAGGTCCCCGACTGGGTGGAGGGATTGTTCGCCGTCCCGAGCGAGTTCGCTCTGGCGCGACTGTTCCATCCCGACATTCAGGATCGGGCCGCAGCTTACTGTGCGGGCGTCAACCTGCTGCTCGGCAAGATCGGCACCAAGAAGAAGCCGTTCTACAACTACCGCAGCACGCAGATGGACCCCGCACACCTCTGGCGCACCGAGCGCACGACCGAGATGCTTGACCGCCTCTGGGAGGCGCAGGGCCAGCCGGACTTCATCGGCCTGCCCGCGCAGGTCGGCATGCTGCACAGAGGCCAATCGGTCCTGCGGGCACGCGAGTGTTTCGTCGGCAACGAGTTCGGCGCCGGCTCGCTCGAAGGGTTGGCCATCGCGCTGACCCACCCCGAACGGTTCGTCCGCTGGGAGCAGCTCCACGAGGATCTGCCCGGCGACGACTTCTCGTCCGCGGCCGATGGTCGGGCTGACGAGGCCCCGTACGTGGTCTTCGGCGTCGGCGAGGTCGAGTTCGGCACCTACGGGATCGGCGATGCGGACGAGATCTATGGCTCCGTCTCGTGCTGGCTTCCCCCGCAGTAGTTGTTCCTCGTTTCTCGAATCCTTGGATCTTCCATTATCCTTCATCCTTGATCCTCGGATTCCTACCGCCGAAGGCGGTTCGATGTATCCGGGCTACCCCCACCACAGGGTAGCCCGTTTTTGTTATTGCTAAGCTTGCTAACTTTGGTATATATTAATTTTGAAAGTAGGCTAATGAATATCGGTTTACGAATCGGTATCGCCGAAATTTTGAATCAAAGAAAAGCCGGAGTTTTGAAGTTTAAGGACTTTGAAAGAGTGCTTATTTGAGGAGATACTGTTTGCTTTTGTCTGGTGCAGGTGTCACAAAAAGACTGCTGCCAAATAAATACAGGAAGGAGAGCATACCGTACCGAATTTGCTCAGCTTCTACTGATAAATGACGGGCAAAGCAAACTTTCCGAAGCCGATGGTCAGGCTGACAAGGCCCCGTACATGAACTTCAACGACGGCAAGGTCAAGTTCAACACCAACAGGACCGACAATGCGAACGAGAACTATGGCTCCGTCTCGTGCTGGCTTCCCCCGAAGTTTCTTCTCAACAAGGAGGGCACTTAAGAGATTAAGTGCTTTTCTTATTCTCTGGATGATCTGATCCAACCACCAATCATTCTGCCGATCTCATCGATTCGTTCTTCGAACGAAGCATACGTTTTGATTTCGATCGATCCGACATCCTTAAGCAATCGGAACAATATTCGCATAAAGCTAATCTTACCCGCAGCAATCTCAAGAGCTGATAGTTTCTGGCTTTTGTAAAGACGGCTGGCATTGAGTAATTCCTCAAGCAGCTCCAACATTAAGCAATCGCATTTTTGGAAAATGGTATAACGATCGGCTTTCGACACTTTGGTTCGCAGTTGATGAAAATCTTTGTAAAGTTCATAAACTTTCTTAACAACCGGAATTTCAAATTCTTGCATTTTATCCTTTCAGATGAAAACTTATAATAATATATTTGAAGAAATTATTTCCCTGCCCAACTTATTTTTAGCTTGGGACGAATTTAGAAAAGGCAAAACGAGTAAAAAAGATGTTCTGGAATTCGAATGGCGACTAGAGGAAAATATAATCAAGCTCTGCCGCGATTTACGCTACCATAGATACAAACATGGTGTCTACACCTCGTTCTATATCACCGATCCGAAACGGCGCAAAATTCATAAAGCGACTGTTCGCGATAGAATTCTGCATCACGCAGTTTTCAGAATCGTTAACGCGATCTTCGAGCCAACTTTTATCTCAAACTCATTTTCCTGCAGGATCGGCAAAGGTAATCATCGAGGAGTTTATTGTTTGGAAAAGCTGATCATTGCTGAAAGTCACAATCATACCAAGCCTTGTTTTATTTTGAAATGCGATGTTAAAAAATTCTTCGACTCGATCAATCACGAGATCCTGCTGTCGATAATTTCGAAAAAGATTAAAGACGAGGCCTTGATGAAATTATTCAAAGAGATAATCGGCAGCTTTGATTCCAGTTCGATTTGCGCCGGCACGCAAATCGAGAGAGAGAGAGAGAGACGGCCTTCGGCCTTAAATCTATTCGATCAACCATCGATGCGAAAAGGTTTGCCGATCGGTAATTTAACAAGCCAACTTTTCGCGAACATTTATATGAATGAATTTGATCAATTTGTTAAACACGAGCTGAAGGTAAAGAAATATATCCGGTACACGGATGACTTTGTTGTAGTTACTACCAGCCAAGAATATTTACAAAGACTTATACCATTAGTCCAAAAATACCTTCATGATTATTTGAAACTTGAACTGCATCCTTCAAAGATTTCAATTCGTAAAGCCAGACAAGGTATAGATTTCTTGGGCTACGTGGTTTTGCCAAAGTATATATTACTGCGAACCCGTACCAAAAAACGCATAATCAGGAAGGTAAATTCCAACAACCTATCTTCATACATGGGTTTATTACGACATTGCCGGGGCCGATCAATTGAACAAAAAATTAGCATGCTGGCCAATCTCCCGAAAGACGAGTAATTGCTGAGCTCTGCAAAAGTTAGTTAACATATTGGACTCCGCAGAGCATAAATAAGCGGGGTCAA
>CAZIOI010000018.1:0-11690 GCA_964540855.1 uncultured Candidatus Saccharibacteria bacterium | reverse complement strand
GCTTACTGCCGGCAAGATAGATACCGCCTGCCCTCAGGCTGGCGGTAGTTCATTCAAGCTTCGCCTGAAATATGTTTGCAAGCTAAAGCTTGCGATTTTTGTTAAGGATGGGGGCTCAGAGTTGCGAAGCCCGCCCCCTATCCTTAACAATCTAACCCCCGGCACGCTTCATACCAAGGTGTCACTTCGTGACGATTATTTGTCATTGCGAGTGAAGCGTAGTGAGTGTGGCAATCTGCGTTTGTATCTCACTACTAAAAACCAAAAAGCTCCGGATTGCTCCGGGGCTTTTTGGTTTCCCTCCCTCTAGTGACTTGGCCTCTCCTTTGAGATTTTACAAGCATTGTAAATTTTTAATAAATGCTTGTGCCTAGTGTAGTAGGAAGTATCCTCACAACGAGACCACTGAATGCAAGGAGGGGAAATCATCCATATAGTTTCGAAGTGAGGATACTTACGACTACATTTGTCAACTCTCAGCTGACATAAAATAGTACCATATTTTGTCGATTATGTCAACCCCACCCACCCGTATGTATCAAAAAAGCCCTGCTTGCGCAGAACTTTTTTGTCGCGATTGGATGATTTCCCCTCCAACTCGTTAAGATAACGAAACCATAGAAAATTCAGCCGGTCAATATAGAACAAAAGGCAAACGAAACTAACGTATAACGCAAAACGCATAGCGTATAACTGTTGTGTCGCTTTGCGACGATTATGTATAAGTTTTTGAATTATACATTGTGGTTATACGTTTTTCGTTTTACTTTTTGCGTTTACTACAAGCCCTTGCATTCGTAACGATTCTTTGAAAAAATAGTATTAAATCAAATATGAGGAGGGGATGTGGTCAAAAGGAAATCCTTAAGGTTCTTGAGTATAGCTCTGGCGGTTGTTGTTGTCGGCAGCGCACTCTATTATGGTACTAGCAAATACATTAGCGCCGATATTGAATCGGATGGCGAGTGGGCATACATAAAAAACCCGACTTTCGATGAGAGAAGAACTATAATTTTTGATGCCTATATTTCAAATAGGGTCTCGGATGAAAACGTCTTTGACGTGACTCACAATGCATATCTTCTTGATAAGGATTTACAAAGTGGCAAGGTATCAAAAATACCGGTTGATACATACGAAAGGTATAGTTTTTGGCAGAGTTATTGGAAAGATGCGGCAGGCAGAGAGTTGGATGTGTCTTATGGCACGGGAAATATTGCTCTTGCCGCAGAGGGTGAGTACAAAACTGGTTTGAGTGAGGCGAGCAAGACAAGGATCGCCGACTTTATTTCTAAGACAAAAATGTCTGAGAATAGACATGATTACCAACTTGGTTTTTTATCGCTTCTATCAAGAACTGGACAAAGCTCGGAGGGGATCAAAGAAGCAGATATTCCCAGTAATGATGAGAAACTAGGAGAATATCTGATCAGCCAAAGCAAGTATGGCGTGCAGATACAGGCAAATTTACAGAAGACAAACAGCGATTTGTATTACAGTATGGATGATGCTCAAAAGACCGCATATAATGCCGTAAGAAGAGAATTTAGCTCAAAGTTATCTTCAATTTCCGATACAGATAAACTTCTATCGGATGATTATTTAGAGATTGCGCTGTTTAGTTATTATCAAACCCATAATAATTTGTCTGTAAGTGGCATTAGTAACGACTTCGCAAAGGGGATAGTTGGCCCTGCGGTTTCTGAAGGTATAAATGCTCATCTAATGATAGTGCAAAGTGGCGGATATAAGGATGATGAGGCGGCGGCGCAGCCAGTTGCTGTAGCTGCGTCGTATACAGGAACGCAAGAATTTGTTGATGGGATGAAAAGTGTGTGGGGATCTGAAGGGTCAACTGAGGTTCAGAAAAGCACGACTGCATCTGATCCGGTAGCAGTTGAAAATCAAGAAAATAAGATGTTGAATTCTTGGCTTGATGAGTCAGTCAACGTCTATAGCAGCTGGTTGCTTGAGCCGGAGGTTGATAGTGTTGCTTTATATGAGGCATATATATCATCATCGGATGATGATATGGAGGATGATGTAGCTAGGAGAGCTGATGAGATTAAGAGGGCGGAAGCGGCGGCGGCGACAACTGTTGAGCAGATGGCAGCTCTCAATGGTCAAGCAGACGATGGTAGCACAGGTACGAATTATAAAGGCAAGGACTTAGTCCTACAGCCAGCTTTGTCGCCTATCCCTGGATTTGATGAAACAGATGCTCGAGGTGGTGATCAGGATGACGCGTCAGATGAAGTAAGTGCAGGTTGGCATGGCGTGGGGACGATTTTTTATAACCCCAAGACTACAACATTGCAGTACAAATCTGAAGTTTTCAATGATAAGGGTAGCTCAGCCGGTTACATAACATTCGACCCGACTAATGCATCGACACAAGCCCAATTGCACTATGTATATAAGGGAGCGGAACTTAATCTCTATGCCGAACCTACAACAGGGGACGTATATCTGACATACTCAAAATTTGATGGTCTTGATGATGGCAGGGCGAACGGTGATCCGTTAATGGTGATTGGCGGGGCGCATAAGACATATGATAGTGACGGAGAAGCAAAAGAAACAAAGCTTAACGGTATTATGAGTGTTACTGTCGGTAGCAACGGAAGATTTGGCGGCTCGTTCAGGTACATGGGTAGGGTTTTTAACTATAATCCGGAGACGGAAGCATTTGAAGTCCCGATTACTATTAGCGGCGGTAAGTTTAACTTTGGTGTTGACGATCCGGGGACGCAGGACGACAGAAATATTTTCGAACGCACCGTTATCTATATGGACTCAAAGGGAGGTGTTCGCGGAAATGTCAACAATATCATCAAAAGCGCAGATAAATCGTTTACCGGTTCGCTTGGGTTTTCCACTAGCGGAGTCGTAGATTTTACATTTGAAGCCTCTGATATTGAGACAACAACAGATATGGCTGGAAAAACAACGACGAAAAACAACGGGTCCTTTGGCTCTTTAACGATTGATAGTACCGGTAATCTAGCCGGTGCTGTCAATATAGGCAAAATAGCAGGATTTTCCGATGTGTTTGTAGGGTTCGGTAAAGAGGGCATTTCAAGTATTTCGGCGCCAATAAGCCTTGGTGGAACCAAGGTGGGAATAAATTATGGCAAGAACGGTTTTTCGTTTACCGGAATGATAGCAGTCGGCAGCTTCTTTGTGCCGGCAAGTATTAGCCAAAACCAATATGGCGGTTGGTCGGTGTCGTTACCGATCATTGGAAGCATACTCAAGCTTGGAGACTACGGAGAGGCTTCACCGACTCCACCTTCTCTGAAAACCAATGACGATGGTTCGGTTGATGCGAGTTATATTCAGATGGCGAGATACGAAACATCTAGTTGGGCAAAATTGTATAGGTTTTATCACACGGAATTAATCCAAATTGACGAAGATGAGATGCATGATCGCGCGCAGATTATATTCGATCAATACAAGAAGTACCTAGGGAGAAATCCTTCTACAGAAGAGTTTATGAATTTTTACTTTTATAGCGGTCATATGAAGATAGGGACGGAATGTAGGAATATGGACGAGGGTGGCAAGAAGGCGAGGATGGAGCAGCTCGCTGGAGCCGTAGAGGGGATGATCATTCAAAATTCATGGCACTTACCCGAAGGGACAGAGTACTTGGACAATAACAAAAAAGAATACGACTGTATTCAAGCCGGTACTGATTCTGCAAAGTGTGAGGGTAGGCCGACTAATCTAATGACGGAGAATCCGTTTGTCAAGCAGGAAGAACAGGAGACAGATTACGAATCTATAAAAGACTTTCTTGATATGATAGAAAAGCTTGCCAAGGATGATCCGGAGATTGAGAGAATAATTCAGGAATTCATCAATAATCACGAGGAGAATCCGACCACCGGATTGATCGGAGATGGAGAGACTGTCAGGTTCACCAACGGATTTAACACATTTGTTGTTCCTGAATATGATCAAGTTATTCTGAAAAATGTTGCCGATTTGGCCTCGCCAACGGCTACTGCTAGCGCAACGGTGACGACAAGTATAACAGCGACAGCCAGCACCACATTGAGTCCGGGCGCCTTGGGAACAACCCAGACATTTAGTGGCAGTAGCGCAAGACTGGGTTATATCGATACAGCACCGTTCACTAATAAGGGTCTTGAAATATTCCAATATAGCGCTTCGAGCACTAATAAATGGTTGTCAACCGCCAACGGCGACAGTATTCCGTATATGAAGGCCGGTGTCGGATACTATATATACAATCCCGGCGCTACAACGGGTATTGAGATCAAGAAGGCGGATGTTGCTGAGACGGCGATGCTCAAGCCGTCACTACAAAAAGGCTGGAATCTCGTAGCGAATAGTACCGAAAAATCTCCAAACCTCAATGAAATTACTCATTCTATTGTGGCAGGTGAAGACAAGACATTGGTCGCTATGGCAAAAGCCGATGAAATTCACGACAGAATGTATCTCATCCAAGACGGTACCGCGACTGAGGCTACAAAAGCGTTCAAGCTACTAAATCCGTTAGCAACCGATATAACAGCGCAGATCGTGGGATCTCTCAAACCGTACTGGGTTTATGTCAAATAAATGCTCTCTAGGGATGTTCTATTAGCTCTGAGCCTGAAGGGCAAATTTCCATGCCGATGGATAAGTGAGCTGATAGAATCGCCGAAGAATGCTGATGCGGCGGTCTGCAAGAGGTCAAAAATCAACAGACCGCCGATTGGTCAGCTACGTGATCTTGAATCCAAGCTGAACAGAAAGGGTATTAGTGTAGTCACGCGTGTTGATAAAAATTACCCAAAAAGACTTAAGAATTTTGACGACTCGCCTTTAGTAATCTATTGTCGGGGCGACAAATCAACTTTCACCACCGCGAAAACGGTTGGGGTAGTCGGAACCAGAAAAGCTACGGTTTATGGTCTCGCGCAAGCTGCAGCTGTATCTGTAGAACTCTCTAAATACGGCTATGTGGTCGTTTCCGGTTTAGCGGCAGGTATTGATGCGGCTTCACATAAAGCCGCACTTGACGCCGGAGGTAAAACAATTGCAGTTCTCGGAACAACTATTGACCGAATATATCCGGCACAAAATGAGGCCTTATCTAGGCGAATTGTAGATAGCGGATCGCTAATCGTAAGCGAATATCCACCGGAATCGAAGACAGAGAAATATCATTTTATCTTTCGTAACAGAATCATTGCGGCATTGTCGGATATTGTAATTATTGTAGAAGCTCCCGAGCGTTCCGGCGCTCTGGCGACGGCAAGATATGCCATGGAATATGGTAAAGATGTTTATGTGATACCTGCCGATATAAACAAACCGAACTTTCTAGGCTCCAATCGGCTGATCGGACAAGGAGCTTTTATTTTGACATCAGTGAATGATTTTCTAGAAAACATTGGGCTTGATAAAAAATCAACTCGTGATATTTTGAAATCCGACCGGTTGATTTTGGACGCCATAGTTTCACAGGACGGAAACTTTGATAGAATGCTAGAGTGCCTTAGTGAGAATCCGGCAAAACTCAATGTCGATTTGATGAGGCTGGAAATAGAAGGACTTATAAAAAAGGATATAATTGGAAGGTACTACCTGATTTAGGCTGCCAAATAATAAATAATATGAAAAATTTAGTGATCGTAGAGTCACCTGCAAAAGCCAAAACAATAAACTCATATCTGGGGTCTGATTATGAGGTAACAGCGTCTTTCGGTCATGTTAGAGATTTGCCCAAAAGCGATATCGGAATAGACGTAGAAAAAGATTTTGAACCCAAATATATAGTGCCGACAAAGGCAAAGAAAGTTGTCAACGATCTAAAAAAACGAGTCGCCAAGGCAAAAATAGTTTATTTAGCGACTGACCTTGATCGAGAAGGAGAGGCGATTGCTTGGCATATTGCGCAGGCGACAGGACTTAAAAACCCAAGCGCAGTTGTCAAAAGGATAACATTTTCGGAAATTACAAAAGAAGCGATCCAAGATGCAGTTGCGCATCCCAGAGAGATAGATATGAAACTTGTCGATGCTCAGCAGGCTAGACGTGTTTTGGACAGATTGGTTGGCTACAATTTAAGCCCGTTGTTGTGGAAAAAGATTATGAAAGGCTTGTCTGCGGGTAGAGTTCAATCCGTAGCCTTGCGACTGGTTGTCGAGCGCGAGCGCGAGATTGATGCTTTTAAGGCGGATGAGTACTGGACGATTGTGGCGATTTTGGAAAAAGATAAAATTAAATTCGAAGCAAGGCTATCGGAAATAGATGGCAAGAAGACTGATAAACTGGAGATAAAAAGTGAGAAAGAGGCAAAAGCGATCGAGGTCATGCTGGAAAAAGGTGTTTATGAAGTAACCGAAGTTATTGATAAAAAGGAATATAGGAATCCGTCAGCTCCCTTTACTACCTCGACAATGCAGCAGGAGGGTGCAAATGTCTTCGGGTTTAGTGCAAAACAGACGATGCGTTTGGCGCAAGGGCTGTATGAACAGGGTCTAATTACGTATATGAGAACTGATTCAATCAGTATTTCACAAGCCGCCTTGGGTAAGATTAACGAATATATTAAATCCGGTTATGGCGCAAATTATCTGTCCGAATCCGGACGCGCATATAAGACAAAAACAGCCCGCGCGCAAGAAGCGCACGAGTGTATAAGGCCGACAGATATCGAGAAATCCGCCGAATCTATTGGCGGCAAACTAGATTCACAAGCCGCCAAATTGTACGATTTGATATGGCGAAGGACTCTTGCTTCGAGAATGGCTAAGGCGCAAATTGATGTTTCGGAAGTAAAAACCAAAAATGATAAATACAGATTTGCTTCGCGCGGACAGACCATCAGCTTCGACGGCTGGCTGAAACTGTATCCAAATAAATTCACCGCAATAACCTTGCCCAAACTGCAGGTTGCGGATAAGCCGAACTTTGTCGAACACAAAACAGAGCAACACTTTACCGAGCCGCCGGCAAGATATTCCGAGGCAACATTGATTAAGGCCTTAGAGGAGAAGGGGATTGGGCGTCCCTCGACGTATGCACCCACCATGTCAACGATTCAGGATAGAGGGTATGTTATAAAAGACAAGGGCAGGCTAAAGCCCGAGAAAGTCGGATTTGTAGTAAATGATCTTCTAGTAGAAAATTTTTCGGAAATTGTCGATTACAGCTTTACGGCGAAAATGGAAGATGATCTGGACCTTGTGGCTGAGGGCAAAAATAAGTGGCAAGAGATAATTCGAGATTTTTATACGCCGTTTAGCAAAAAACTCGTTGCTGGCGAGCAGAAGATCAAAAAAACTTCTATGGACGAGCCGACAGATGAGGTTTGTCCGGAATGCTCTAAGCCGCTAGTTATAAAACATTCTAGAAATGGCAGGTTTTATGGTTGTACCGGCTTTCCCGAGTGTCATTTTACAAAATCCTATATCGATGAAGCTACACAAGCCAAGATCGATCAAGCTAAGGATTTGGTAAAGGGACGAAAATGCCCGAAATGTAACAGTGACCTAAAAGTTGCGCGCGGCAAATACGGTCCGTTTATTGGCTGTTCGAGTTATCCGGAGTGTAAATATATCGAGAGAATACCGAAAATACAAATTAAAGATTAAAAACGAAAAATTAAAATGATAGATAAAAAACCCGTAAACATAAAAAATAAATAATATATTTTTGACTTTTACATTATCATTTTAATCTTTAACTTTTGATTTTTAATTTAATACAATATAGTGCTAGCAAAATCCATACGCAATCTAATAGAAGAATTCTCGGGTTTGCCGGGAATCGGGCCAAAATCTGCCTCGAGGATTGTGTTTTATTTGTTAAAATCTCATCAAAACGATTTGGATAAAATGGCGAGTGCGCTTTCGGCGTTAAAAAAAGATCTAAAAATTTGCTCTAAATGCTTTAATTATGGAGAAACTAACCCCTGTGACATTTGTATCGACACAGAACGCGATCAATCTTCCGTTTGTGTTGTCGAGGAACCGCTTGATGTTATCGCTCTCGATAGAGCGGGATTTTCCGGAGTGTTTCATGTCTTAGGCGGTGTTATTTCGCCGATAAACGGAATCGGGCCCGATGATGTCAGAATAAGGGAGCTTGTCGATAGGGTACGATCCAGCTCGGGTGAGATAACAGAGGTGATTTTAGCGACCAACCCGTCGCTCGAAGGCGAGGCAACGGCGGTTTACATTCAAGATCGGCTTACAAACATTGATGTGAAAGTAACTAGGCTGGCAAGGGGCTTGCCGGTTGGCGGCGACCTCGAATATGCCGATGAGCTCACCCTCTCCAGATCACTAGAGGGAAGGAAGGAATTCTAGATAACATATAATGTAAAACGTATAGCGTATAACTGTTGTGTCGCTTTGCGACGATTATATGAAGTTTTGAATTATACACTGTGGTTATACATTTTTCGTTTTTAATTTTGCGTTGTTCTATTGTGGTTATACGCTATACGTTTTGCATTATACGTTGTCGAAGATTGACAGTTGGTTTGTTTTTGACAGAATAAAACAAATAAACAATATTAAGGAGAATTGAAAAATGGATGATGCGGCAATAGACACGAAGTTGAACTATTTTTGTCCGATATGCGGCTATGAAGGGGACGATTTGGTTTGCCCTGTTTGTAAAGAAAAGATGGAGTCTGTTGATAAGGAGTTAGAAAAAATAGAGAAAAAAGAGCAAGATGATGATTTATTTGGAGAAGACAATCTCAGCCTAGAGGAAGAGGCGGATCAGGAGATCGGGATTGTAGAAAATGCCGATGAAACAACTGAAGATTTATAACACACTTGGCAAGAAGATTGAGCCGATAGAACCTATCAGCGGCAATCGCGTTGGTATTTATTCGTGCGGCCTCACTGTTTATGATTACGCCCATATAGGTAACTTGCGCAAGTATATTTTTGACGACCTACTAGCGAGGACATTACGAAATTTTGGATATGACGTGAAGCATGTTATGAATATTACCGATGTGGGGCACTTAACTGATGACGGTGATAGCGGCGAGGACAAAATGGAGAAGGGGGCTGCTCGCGAGGGTAAAACAGCTTGGGAAATTGCAAAGTTTTTTGAATCAGCTTTTTTTGAGGATTTTAAGAAACTAAATATTATCAGACCGGACGTTGTTCCAAGAGCGACTGAACATATCAAGGAACAAATCGAGCTAATTAGGAAACTGGAAGAAAAAGGTTTCACATACACGATTGATGACGGGGTTTATTTCGATACTTCAAAGCTCAAAGATTATGGAAAACTGGCGGGACTCGACCTTGAATCCCTGCGCGAGGGAGCGAGGGTAGAAAAAAACGATCAAAAAAAGAATCCTGCAGATTTTGCCCTGTGGAAATTTTCTCCAAAAGATTCAAAGAGACAAATGCAGTGGCCCTCACCGTGGGGTCTCCCTGGGAGACAGGGTAAAGTTATGGGGTTCCCGGGTTGGCATATCGAGTGTTCAGCGATGAGTACCAAATATCTCGGTCAGCCATTTGAGATTCATACCGGCGGAATAGACCATATACCCGTTCATCATACAAATGAAATTGCGCAATCAGAGGCGGCTGAAGGCAGGCCTTTGGCGAAATACTGGGTTCACAGCGAGTTTGTTTTGGAAAACGGACACAAGATGTCTAAGTCTGACGGGCATTTTATAAGATTAAATGATCTGATTGAAAAAGGTTATGATCCGCTTGATTTCAGGTATCTTTGTCTCACAACGCACTATAGGTCAAAGTTAGACTTTAGCTTTGCTTCACTCGACGGAGCGCGCGCAGCGCGAAAAAATCTTATAAATTTTGTGCAAAAAGCTGTTTTAAAAGAAAGTTCTGACGAACAAGACAGTTTTTTTGACAAAGCAATTGAAAATTTTGAAGCAAGACTGGAAAACGACCTTGATACGCCGTCGGCTTTGGCGGTTGTATTTGACACGATCTCTCGAGCGTTCGAATCTGGTTTTTTGTCTGTAAAGGCAAAAGAATTTGCTAAAAAGATTGATGCGTATCTTGCAATTGGTTTTGAACAAAAATCCTTTCAATATGATGGTATTATCTCTACGGTTGAGCTTGAAAATGATGTGATTGAGAAGCTGAACCACCGAAACAGATTGCGCCAAGCTGGAGATTTTGACCAAGCTGATAAAATAAAACAGGATATAATCGCGCTGGGCTATAAAATCGAGGACCTAAAAGGTTACACAGCTATTGACAAAACCTGAATTTTAGGGTAAGGTCATCTGTCAGTTAAATAAGGTAAGGAGGGATTAAATCCCCCTTATTTTTTTCGACAAAAAAATTGACAAGACGGATAGAATTCTGGCTGGGATTTGGGAGAGTTGTTCCGACCTAGATCGGGACTAAGCCCCTCCTTCTCACTTCCTGGCTAGAATTCTGCTCGTCTTTACCGAGGCGATGCAAGTAATTTGAAATCATAGCTTCGGACAGGAGAAGGCGGGAATTCTATCTTTCTTTATCAAATTTTTTAGTCTGTTTAATATGTTTGCAAGCTAAAGCTTGCTTTTATTTTGCGGTGGTCAGGGGAAGGTTTGTTCTTTTGTGGTATAGGCCAGAGCTCCACTCTCTGGCCGTAATTGCGAAGCAGCCCCCTAGACCCCGCACCCCCTACCCCTGCACGCTTCGTACCAAGGTGTCGCTTAAGCGACATAATTTTTAATATGTGATTCGTGTCTTATCTTGTCCGAAGCTGAATGAATACAGAAAGAGAGTGGCTTAACAGCGCTCTCGAGCGCCGCGGCAGCGGCACGAGCTGCCGCGCACGCGGCGAAGGAGTTGATCTGCTGTGAAGCAAATGTTTGTCGTACTGGTCGTACTGGTGTGCCTTCTGGGCAGTGTCCAGCAGGCACCGGCGGACCTCCTATTCGGGTCGAAACCTCGGCTGGATCAGACAATGATCCCATCGATCGGGGTCGACGTGTCAGTGCGTGACCCAGTGTCGCTCTATGAGGTCACGTACGACTTGAACGGCATGGGCAACCGTGTCGTTCAGGAGCCACGGATTCCGGTTGAGGTTGGGCTGGTGGTTGTGGGTTTTACAGCCCCATCTACCGGCGACCGGAAGGTGCAGGAGGTACGTTTTCGTCTTGACGGCGAGGAGCGTGCTTTTGACACCATCCCCGGGCCAAGGCCGGGCGAAAACCAGGAACGCTGGCTGCGAAGTGCAATCAGAAATGCTCGCAACCTTTATGGGCAGGAAGATGATGTGTTTTCATTCAAGGCATTTCGGACGAACACGTCTCCGTTCATGTTCGTCGTTGACTCCCCACTGTTGGCCTGCGGGCCGCACAGCGTGGACATCTATCTCCTACAGGACGGGGGGGATGGCAAGGGCGCTTCGGCGATTATCCCGTTCAGGATCGTTCAGCCCGTTGACGAGAACGGGCAACCCGTTCTTGGAGAGTATCAACGAAAGCGGCTCGAAGGTAGCCGCGCTGTTGCACCTCCAATGCTGGGTGACAGCGCTTTCTCTGACTATGTCTGCGACATCTCTCAAACTGCCCTACGCGTGGCGGCAAGCTGGGGCTATCAATGCCGTCCGATGGACTGGGATCGTAAGGCCCAGTACCGTTGGGCGAACAATGGTGATGCCCCTGTCGTTATCTTCACAACAGACGGCGTCTCTCACGAAATCGAAATCGAGTGGGGTGGCGCGCG
>CAZIOI010000017.1:0-12035 GCA_964540855.1 uncultured Candidatus Saccharibacteria bacterium | reverse complement strand
ATTTGAAAAATAAACTAACACGCAGACAACCTGTCTAAAAAATGGGTACTTGACACAAAATCGAGACGCGGCGCACAGGCCTGCGCATCCGAGACGGCGAGCTCGACAGCGAGGGCCAGCCGCTCAACCGTAAGATGGTGG
Organism: uncultured Candidatus Saccharibacteria bacterium; assembly: GCA_964540855.1. GTDB lineage: Bacteria > Patescibacteriota > UBA1384 > UBA1384 > DTJR01 > CAZIOI01. The sequence goes on along the minus strand of CAZIOI010000017.1, from coordinate 11,894 downwards.
CGATTGCTCGTCGAGCGGAGGGCAGGAGCCCCATCATGTTCGAGTTTGCTCCCGACGGCGGACTCGACCCGTGCGGGCTGCACACTCCTCTTTCTGGGGAGGCGGTCGAGTATAGCATCGGCCACCTCTTCCGCGCAGCTCTTGGTCCTCACGGCCTCGGGTGGCTCACGGAGGTGTAGGATGATCAAGGTCGTGCTCTGTGATGTTGGAGGGGTGCTTGTTTGCGCAAACCAAGCACTGACAAGTGCTCGCCTAACTAAGTTGGGCGTATCTCCAGATAAAGCTGATCTGTATTTCGGTCGAGCTGATTACATTCGTCTCGCCCGCGGGGAAATCAACCAGCAGCAGTACTGGGACTTGCTGCGGATAGGGTGGCAAGTAGATATCTCAGAGAATGACCTACGCACAGCTCACACTTGTCACATAACGGGACTGAGACAGGATGTATATGAGATTATTCTCAACATAGGGATTCCTGTCTATCTGGTTACTAATACGATACCGGTCGAGTTCGATCGCTACCTAGAGCTTTTCCGAGCTGATGAAGTTGCTATGGCCGTTTGGCGTTCCGACGAGGAACATTGCCTGAAGGCTGACTATGGAGTCTGCCAGGCAATTGTAGACAAATGGCTTCGTAAACAGGGACATGATGTTGTGCCAGCGGAGGTGCTATTCGTCGACGACAGTCCGGGGAATATTTCGGCTGCTAACGGCAGCGGTATTCACGGACACCGGTTCGAAGATACCCCCCGACTTGAGGGTTTCTTGCGTAGCTTCGGACTTTAAGCGGGAGCGGCCACGTGCCGCTCCCGCTGCTTTACCGACGATAGCCTTTTTGCTACATTGATCGAAAGGAGCTTTATGAGACAAAAAGTAGCTGTTTTAGGTGTAGGCGGAATGCTGGGATCGATGATTCTGGACGTTTTTGCAAAAGAGAAGAACTTTGACTTAGTTACCACGGTGCGTAATAAAAAAGAAGCAAGTCAATTTAAAAAATATAAGTGCGATATCATTGAGCTTGACGTTGAGTACGCAGATATCAAGACGCTTAAAAAAGCTCTCAGCGGCGTCAGTTGGGTTGTTAACGCCATTGGAGTCATAAAACCCTATATCCACGACGACAATGCGTCAGAGACCGAAAGAGCCCTTCGTATAAACGCGCTGTTTCCACATTATCTTTCGCGTGCCGCGGGAGAGCTTGGTGCTAAAGTCATTCAGATAGCGACTGATTGTGTTTATTCCGGCGAAAAAGGCAAATATGTAGAATCTGATTTGCATGATGCGCTTGACGTATACGGTAAAACCAAGAGTTTGGGGGAGGCATATTTTGAAAACATTTATCATCTTCGTTGCTCAATTATAGGACCTGAGCGCGCCGCCCATCTATCTCTTTTAGATTGGTTTCTATCGAATCCAAAAAACGCCAAGCTAAACGGGTATAAAAACCACATTTGGAATGGCGTCACAACACTGCAGTTTGCCAAACTTAGCGCTGGTATAATCAAGAATGATTTGGAACTCGGACATCTTCAGCATGTTATACCAGCGAATGAGATTTCCAAATCAGACCTTCTTGGGTGCTTTGCCAAGAATTTTGGCAGAGAAGACATCAAAATAAAATCAGTTGACGCCCCCAAGATTGTCGATAGGACGCTGAGAACTGAAAATCCAAAAATGAATGAAAAAATTTGGAAAGCTTCAGGTTATAAAAAAATTCCGACGATAGAAGAAATGATCAAGGAATTGGCTATCTATCAATCAAATATACTAGAGAGCAATGGATAGTAAAGCAAGCCCCCTGTCAGTTCAAAATATTTTTAAGCATCATTTGCTGGAAGCTAAGAGCAAAGACGGAACTAGTTTGGGTTTTTATTCTCCGAAGTACTCCAAGAGGGAGATGAGCAAGTTCATGACTAGCCATTATTTAAGTATGAAAAAAGTTCGTGCTCAGGCCAACAGTTTTGATATGACTGGTTTCTATAAAGAACAAATATCCAAAGCTCTTGATATAGCGGGTTTCTCCAGGAGGGAGGAGAAACTTTTAATATTTGATGTTGGCTGTGGCTTTGGTAGTACTACATTTCCTCTTCTTGAGCTTTTTCCTAAAAGTCACGTTATAGCTAGTGATTTGTCTTTACCGATGCTAGTTGTCTTAAAAGAAATGCTCGAGAAAACACCTGACAAAAACAGAGCCGATATTCTTCAGCTAAATGCAGAAAAACTTGACTTCAAAAAGGATAGTTTTGATTTAATCGTAGGGGCTGCTGTCTTGCACCATCTTTTTGATCCCGAAAAATCACTGAAGGCTTGTGAGCGGATTTTAAAACCCGGAGGGGTGGCGATATTTTTCGAACCATTCGAAGAAGGCAACAAAATAATGCGCCTGATTTATAAGGCAATTATTCAGGACAGGCGGTTCAAATGGCTTCACCCTTATGATCAGCTTGTATTTAGGCATTTTGTCTCTCGCTGGGAAAGAATGAGTAACCCAGACAAATCAAATAAGTTTTTTCAAAAAATAGATGATAAGTGGATGTTCAAGAAGAGCTATTTTAGCAACGTTGCAGCCAAATATTCGTTTAGAAAGTGTGTAGTTTTCCGCACTGATGGTTCGGATAGTCCTTACTCTAATCTGCTAAATAGCCATTTCGGATCTCGGACTAAAAAGCTACCTGACTGGGTAAAAAATACAGTTAGAGATTATGCCGACTTTCTCTCTGGGCCAGTTAAGGATGAATTATTGGCGGAGGGTTGCGTTATATTGGCTAAAAAAAATTAAATAAAAAAAGTCATAGGTCAACAAGCGGAAAGGGGAGAATAAATGAAAGTACTAACTATATTAGGTACAAGACCGGAAATAATTCGTTTGAGTTTGGTTATCAAAAGGTTAGACAAGTATTGCGATCAAATCATGGTGCATACGGGGCAAAATTATGACGAGAATTTAAACGATATATTTCTCAAGCAGCTGGATATAAGACCGATGGACTATTATATCGGTGCCACCGGGACACCGGCCGAGCAGATCGGTAAAATACTGGTCGAATTGGAGAAGATTATAGAAAAGGAAAAGCCAGATAGGTTTTTAGTATTAGGCGATACTAATTCGTCTGTAGGAGCTATTATTGCGAAGCGAATGGGTGTTCCCGTTTACCACATGGAAGCAGGCAATCGTTGCTATGACGACAGGGTCCCGGAGGAAGTTAACCGGCGCATTATAGACCACTCTAGTGATGTTCTAATGCCCTATACGGAGCGTAGTAGGATGAATTTGATCAGGGAGGGAATTGCGGGCGAAAGGATCCTTGTGACCGGTAACCCGATAAAAGAGGTTCTTGACCATTTTCAGAAAGATATTGATGATTCCAAGATATTTGAGAAACTTGCGCTTTTGCCAAAAAAATATTTTCTTGCGACATTACATAGGGCGGAGAATGTTGATGATCCGAAAAGACTCAAAAATTTTGTGGGAGCATATAATGCACTTGTGAACGAATACGATGCCCCTTTGGTCTGGAGTATTCATCCCAGGACGAGAAAAAGACTCGAAAGCTTGGACATTGTACCAGATAAGAGGATCGTTATGTCAGAGCCATTTGGACTTTTTGATTTCGTCCACATGGAAAAAAATGCTCTTTGTGTTTTAACTGACAGCGGTACTGTACAAGAAGAGTGTTCCATTTTTCGTGTACCATCTGTAACGACTCGTGATGTTACCGAGAGACCTGAGACAACCGAGGCGGGCAGCAATTTTTTGACAGGTTGTGAAAAAGACATTATTTTGTCCGGTGTCAAGTTTGCAATTGAGCAGAAGTCAAAATGGGATCCGCCAAGAGAATATGTCGTTGATAATGTCAGCGACACGGTAATCAAGATAGTTTTATCGTACAAGCTACCCAAGACCTTGCTCTAGAATCCATAATTAGCAATCAGTTTTTAGGTATTTCAAAGACCTCGAGGTTATCTGTCTCAAAATAGATCTTAAAATTGCCAAAAGACGAATCTGATTTTATCTTCTCGGTAAGGTCTGCTTGTATTTCTGCTTGGCGTTCTTGCCACTGATCAAAATTTCTGTTCCCTTCATCTGCTGCATACGATCTTTGAGATAGGATTGGGTCGAGGTATAAATATTTTTTCTCCAACATTAAGAAACACTTATCCAAATCGCATCCGTCCAGTTCTGTATTGCCGTTTAGATTTTCGGTTTTAATTCTTGGCGATAAGTATGAGAGGGCTGATTTATTGGTTTTAATCAGGATGCTTTTATCACTGTATTCGTTAATGATTTTTTGAGTAGCCTCAAAATATTCTGGATAATAGTCTCTGTAATATATTGGCGGATAAGTAAACGATATTGCGACTGATAATGCGGTTATTGCCAATAAGTGGTTGTGATATTTACTTGTATAATAATAATCAACCAAGCTTGCAACTAGGATAGCGGAGAATAAAAGCATGTAGTAACCGCTACGTCCGCGGTATGTGCTTATTTCGAGTATTCCCGTCTGGGTCGATAACCCGAAAACAATCACGAGGGCGGAGATAATGGCCAAATTTATTTCTTTCCGTTTGATAATGATAGTTGCTATGGCAACCGCTATCAAAGCATATGCGCCTATTGATAAAGTACCGCTCAATTCTCTGATATTTTTTATTTTTATAATGTCTGCCCCAGTGACGACCATCGGCAAGACATAGTCTCCTACAAGGGGGTGTTCCGCTATTTTTTTAATTGAAGGCGGAAAGTGTTGTATTAAGCTGTCTTTTTGTTGATAAGTTGTCTTAACCACTAAGCTGCCATTGCTAGACACAGCTGTTTCTATAGCCGGAAAACCGGATGTCCGCTTAAGAATCGAACCCTGTAAATAAACGTGCATAAAAGCGAAGGCGAAGCTTAAAATTAGTCCAACCGTTAGTATAACAATAGATTTATGGATATCACGATCCCTTTTTTTGAAGTTAAATAAGCTGAAAATTAGCAACATGACGAATCCGGGAATCAGTTGGACTGTCAGGTAGGGGATAGTTATCGCCATAGCGATAAGGACAATCAAGGAAAGTAGCCATTTGGTTCTTATGGATATTCTATGTTCAGTGGCTATAACCAGTAGGAAGGCTACGAACAAAAAGCTCAACGCGGTAGGAAAAAATCCGATTAATTGTAGTATCAATTGATTGAAGATCGGCAATAAAAACAACGCAACGAGGACGACAATTGAAATTCTATGTTTAAAAATGTCTTTGCAAACAAGGACGGTTGACAGTAGCGTGATGAGACCAATTATCGGACCTGTGAATCTGTAAAGTGATATCGGCGATGATATAAGTGTCAGGGGATAAATAAAGATATGAAAACCTGGCGGATAGGTCGGAAAGCTCAGATATCCATATGTTTTAAGGTCTTTAAATAAGAAGCTTATATGATTTGCGGTGTCGATTACTCCTGGAGCTACGTTCGTGATTCCATCGAAAAAGAAGCGGTAAACCGTAGCTAAAACTAGGATGATTATTCCTGCAAGAATTTTCCAGTTGGCTTTGACCTTTATCGGCTTTGCTATGGGTCTGAACCTGATTATTGTTATTACATTGATGACGAGAACAATCGAAAAATAATAAAATGGATAGTCTTGTATTTTTGCAAAACAATAAAATAAATAGCCAAATAAAATCTGGATAGAGACAGAAACGGGAACTGATAATTTTGCTGCTAATCCACTATTTTTCGAAATTGCTTTGATAGGTAGATAGAAGCTAAGGGCGCTGACTATTAAGATAGCGACAATCTTAAAAAGTTCAAAAAAGTCGCTAGGTGTCATTGACATCTCTCTGCTGTCTTGTAAACCATTTCCAATTTATTGCTTAGTGTGTTGAGGTCGAATCTCATCAGGGCCTTTTGAGCACCTTTCTTTAATTCATAACGCTGTTTGTATGCTGCTATGATCGATTTTGAAACTGCCGTGGCCGAACTTGTAGATGTTATTACGGCAACGCCGAACGGCTTCAGCTCGCTGGCCACGCCGACATTTTTACTTAGTACGGCAGGTACACCGCGAGCGATCGCTTCAAGCGTCGTAACTGAAAATGATTCATAATCTGAGAGCAAAAGATAGAGGTCTGCAATACAAAAAAGCTCTTCTTTTTTTTCACTATCGACTGGCCCTGTAAAAATTATTTTGTCGGATATCGATAGTTGTTCTGAGATTTTTTTTAATTTTGCCAGATTGTCGCCTTCATCTGGGCCGGCTACTATTAATCTGTATGCTCCGTCTTTTTTGAGAAGTTTCCCCAGGGCTAGTATTGCAATATCTATTCTTTTTAAGCTTGAAAGTCTAGATAATGACAATAAAATCTTATTTTTTTTTGTAAGACCAAGTCCAGATCTGATTTTGTCATTGTCGAGCCTTGGTTTAGCGGCAATCGAAAGCGGGTTGGGTAAAACCGTAATCTTATTTTCAAATTGCGGATAAGTTTTTGCTACAATCCGATGTTCTTTCTCAGTTAATGTTAAAATTTGCGAGCTGTTACGCAAAATTTTCTTACCAAACAGGGTATTAAAAACTTTTTTGATTGCTACTTTGCCAAGGATTTTTTCTGGTACGGGACTTTCGTGAAGGTGCAGGATGTAAGGAATATTATATTTCTTGGCGTATTTAGCGGCAATTACGTTTAAAATTGTATAGAAGGCGTGAAGATGTATCACGTCCACATCTTTCAAGCTAGTTTTGCAATAATCGGAAAGGCCTATTGGCAAAAAAAGATTATATTTTTTTGCCAAACGATTCGAAAAATTGCGAAATCTTTTTACTTTGACAGATCCTATCTCTTCACAACTGGAACGAATTCGCCTAGTATAATCATACGCGTCGGTGGTGAGGACGGTGACGTCGTGTCCTTTTGTGGATAAAGCATTTGCCAGATCGTAACACACCCTAACGGGCCCTCCGTAGCCCCAAGCCGGAGCGTAAAACGGTATAATGTGGACGATTTTCATAGCTGCATATTACAAGAAAAAAACTAAATATAAAAGGTCGGAATAAGTGAAATTCTTTTAGTCAGAGTTTATTTTCAATTTATGAACATTTTAGTAGTTCACGAAACAGAATATTTAGAGAAAGTTGTTTTTGAATATCAGATAATTCCAGAACTATGGGCGAGCTGGGGGCATCAAGTGTATGTGGTCGATTTTGAAACAAACTGGAAGAAAAACAGTTTTCTTGATCTGGTATCAAGCACTAAAATTATTAAAAATGTTCAAAAGGCCGACAAAGACAATGGCGTCACCTTGATTCGTCCGGGATTTGTCAAAATGCCGATTTTCAGTCGCGCGAGCGCTGGTGCTAGCCACTACTATGAGATAAGAAAAATCATTACTGACAGAAAAATAGACATAATCTTTTTATACTCCGTACCGACAAATGGTTGCCAGGTCATTAGACTGGCCAAAAAAATCAAAATTCCCGTTTATTTCAGGTTGCTCGATGTTCTCAACCAACTTGTTCCGCATAAAATTCTTTCTACGCCCACATATCATCTGGAGAAGTATGTTTATAAAAGAGTAGACCGGTTAACGGCCATTACCCCAAGATTGACAAGGTATGCTATAAAGATGGGCGCGAACCCTAAAACAACTTCGTATTTGCCGAGTGGCTCAGATAGTGACTTGTTTTATCCCAGTCGCAAAAACGAGCGATTGATGAAAACGTTAGGTATCAAAAAAACTGACAAAGTACTAGTTTTTGCAGGAACGCTTTATAATTTTTCGGGCCTTGATAAAATTCTGAATTTTTTTGCCGAAAACATTAAAAATTTTCCCAATCTTAAATTTCTGATAATTGGTCACGGAGAGCAAGAGAAACTCCTTAAAAATATAGTATCCGACAGACATCTTAGTCGGGCTGTGATTATGACCGGTTTTGTCGCTTACGAAAAGCTCAACAAATATCTAAATTTGGCGGATATTTGCATCAATCCGTTTGGCATCAATAAAGTGACAGACATGATCTTTCCAGGTAAGATTTACCAATATTTAGCCTGCGAAAAACCTGTAATTGCGACGAGGCTGTCTGGTATATTAGACATTTTTCCGGACAAAGCCGGTGTCAGCGGCATTTATTATTATGATTACAGAAAGCCATCTGAGTTTTTTGACTTGGTAGAATCAATAAAATATAAAAAAGTGACAAACAAAGAGCCCTCTCTGCAAGATATTGCCAAGGAAATTCTTGCGGATTTTCGAAGACTCATTTAGTTTTGCGCTTTGGCTTGTCTAACAACAAAAGAGAATATTTTCTGGAGATCTCGTTGAGCTGTTTCTCGATTCGGTTCGCTTTGACGTAAATTCGATAGCACACAAACATTACAAAGACCAACCCCATCCCCCATACCGTTCCCATGCCCGTTCTATTTCCGCCCGCGATCTCGATTGTGATATCTACTAATCTGGGAAAAAATGCAATTGCCAGAATACCTAACCATGTGACAATCCAAAATACTGTCATTGTAAGAGATTCTTTTTTGCTCCTGTAATCAACTATTGAACGCGAAAGAACGATCAACGCGAACACTGCTGCGAAAATTTTTGCAATTATTATCATATTGATTTAATTAGTAATTTTTTTCACCAAAAGTTTAATAATAATATTCATTCCGTTAAAAATGCTCTGACCCTTTTTCTTGGAGTAATTTGAGTAAATGGCGCGCGTTGGTATCTCAACCACTCTCATTTTTTTTCGCTTGGCTTCTATGATGATTTCGGAGCAAAATTCATAGCCCAAGGCTTGTATATCCATGGTATCCATCGCTTTTCGTGAAAAGCACTTGAACCCGGATTGCGAATCAGTCGTCCACATCCGCGACAATGCGTAGGTTATAACATTTAATCCCCAGTTACCGATTTGTTTTATTATCGGCATGCCCTTTGCCTGCTTCAGCCTTGTTCCAATGACGAGGTCGGCTTTGTCTGCCAAGACAGGTTTGATTAATCTCTTGATATCGGCACTATCGTGTTGTCCGTCTCCGTCGATTGTGACTGCCAGATCGGCATTTATTTTTTTTGCCGCCTCCAACCCGGTTACTGTCGCCGCGCCTGCGCCAAGATTTATCGGATGGTTTATCAACTTGGCGCCGGTTTTAGCTATTTCCTTAGAGGAATTGTCTGTCGAGCCATCATTAACGGCCAACACCACAATTTTATCGACACCTTTAATTTCTTTCGGGAGACTATCAATGACGCTCTTGATAATTTTCTCCTCATTATAGACGGGTATAACAATAGCGAGTTTCATAAGAATTGGTAATTTTATGGCTAACCGGCTTGCTCTTTATAAAACGAGACGGTTTTCTCCAGACCTTCTTCAATTGAAACAGAGGGATACCATTGCAGCACTTTTTGAGCTTTTGTACTATCGAGACAGCTGTGGCGTTGCTCTAGTTTTGCCGGTTCGTGCGTTGGCTCTATGCTGGTTTGTGTAGCGTTTCGCAAAATTCTTGTGACATCGTTGATAGTTGTCTCTCTGCCGGAGCCAATGTTAAAAGTGCCCTTGTCACTGTATTCCAAAGCCTTCAAATTTGCCTCCACAACGTCCCAGACGTAAACAAAATCCCTAGTCTGCTCTCCGTCGCCATAAAGTTTGTAATTTTCGTTAGCGAGCATTTTGGCGGTAAAAATCGCAATAACGCCGGCCTCGCCGTGCGGATTTTGGCGCGGACCATAAACGTTGGCATAGCGCAAAACAACGGGTTTGATTTGGCTGTCTGCAGCAAAAAATTCGATAAACCTCTCGGCCTGAAGCTTGTTCATCCCGTACGGCGTGAGAGGTTTTTCCTCGGCGCTCTCGCTTGTTGGCCGCTCGGCCTTGTCGCCATAGATCGCACCGCCGGTCGAGGAAAAAATAAATTTTTCAACAGCAAAATCTCGACAAAGTTCGAGAAGATTTATCGTACCGATAACATTCACGTTGACATCGAGAGCGGGGTTATCGACACTCACCGAAACGCTTGCTTGGGCGGCCAAGTGAAAAACTACTTCGAGTTTCTCGATCTCAAAAACATTTTTAAGTTCCGATTTATCGCAAATATCGGTTTCGTAGAATTTTGCGTTTGTATTCAGGTTTGATTTGTCGCCGGTTGACAGATTATCGACAACAAAAACATCATGACCCGCCGCAATAAGTCCGTCAACCAAATTGCTACCAATAAATCCTGCTCCGCCTGTTACAAGTATTTTCATAAAAAATATTTAATCCTTGGATTATTTATCGCACATGAGGCGACAAATTAAAAGAGGGCTGTTGTTACTGGGCACAGATCAGTTTTATTCTTTTTAGAGTATAAACAAAGTGGTCTATATGGTTAAAACACCAAGAATATGAGTCGTAGATTCTTGATAGGCAAGGCTTTCTCTGATATTTTGACGCGATCTATAAGATCAAAGCGTACCTTGAATGATGTAGTTCCAGGGAGGGATTAGTTTGGCAAACGGCTTGAGTCGCAGGCATTTCAGTAACGGCTGTGAGCTGTCCAGACAGCTTTCAACGCAATCGGGGAGAGACAGGGTGCGGGAGGCTGTTCAGGTAAACTCGGGGTGGTTTTGTCGCGGCTGGGCGTCTGCAGAGTCTCTCAAGGGAAAGTTGCGCGATGAGTGCTTGGGGGCACTTCGCGAGATCTTTCTTAGTGAGTCGTTTGACAAGGCAGCAGCTGCCGAGATTGTTCGGTCCCTGGCCGACACCCCTTTGTTTGGAGGTGGTTGGCCCGGCACTTTCGTCACCGAGGGCGATGCGCGCCTAGCCAAGGTAGCTTTGCTGGCGGTGCCCAGCATGGATGATACCGCTACTGCGCATACAGTAGCTCTCTCGTTGATGTCGTTGCCTACGGTCGCGTGGACTCTTGTTGTCCGGAGAGCTGCAGGGGGCAACGCTGACTACCGGAGTGCCGTCACCAATCTCACCAACGCCTTAATGGTTGGTGGAATAGTTCCAATGCCCAGATCGCACGCGAATGGCCTTGTGGTTGCTGAAGAACCGGGGGGTTTGGTTGTAGGGTATATGGGTGAGGGTAATCTCAATTGGGACCCGGCCCATGATCCCAGACGGGTGTTTGACGTCAAGGCGATGAACTGGTGGCTAGAAACGAAGCAGTTGGTCCGTGATGCTGGAAAAGTCGTAAATGAGGCAATGAGTGCAAATCTCATGCCCGACGAGATCCGTGGTCTCTGCGCCGACTTCGTTTCGCGGGAGATCGAGATCCGCGAGCAGATCAAAGGTCTCTGGGACGAGCTCAGAGCCGCCGCTCGCGGCGGCGACCGGTCGATCAGGCGGTGGGTGACTGCCGATGGTCTGACCCAGATGAGCTTCGAACTTCTTGGCCATGACGAGATGCGTACCGGTGTCGGTCCGGCGGCATTCTTCGTCAATGGCCAGCCGTTTCCGCATCTGATTGTTGAGATGCGATACTTGTTTCTCAGGGAAACGTTTATCGAGCGGGCCGGACTCGGCCACGGCGGCCTACTGTCCAGTATTGATGAGTACGAGGAGGGTTCTGTCCAGCGCGGCCTTCGACTGCTGCAGAACCTCATGATCGTCCGCGAGCTTCACCGCATAGCCTTCTCCGAAGGCTACTGCGGCGAGCGAAACGGCAATGGTCATAACGGCAACGGCAATGGGAACGGCAACGGCGATAAGCCCGTACAGGCTCGCCTCGCACATTTCCGGGGCATCGGACACCTCCGCCGGCAAGACGGCTCGTCGTACGAGCCATCTGAGGCCGCGCTTGCGCGTGTGCCGGTGAGTGTCGTTGTGCCCCCGGGGCACACGTACGTTGCTTCGCCCCCGATTCACTCGCGGGCGATGCACCCCAAGATCAAGCCTCTCGTCATCGAGACGACAACCGAGGGGCTT
>CAZIOI010000016.1:0-12627 GCA_964540855.1 uncultured Candidatus Saccharibacteria bacterium | reverse complement strand
TGATTTCTGAATCAACCAAAGTTTATCGTCCAAGTTATTCACTCCCCCTACCTTTATGTACTAGCACTACCCACCACAACATCCCTGCCTTAGTATAAATCAATTATAACAACGAAGACCGATGGCGTAAATGCGAGAATGGCAAATCAGTTACTTGTGAGATATACCGATTCACTTTATCTCGAGCACTTTGATTGTAATTTTTCCACCGGGAGTTTGGGTAGTAATCTTATCGCCCTTTTTTTTACCGATAATTGCCATACCGATCGGTGACTCCCCGGAAATTTTGCCGGCCGAAGGATTTGCCTCGGTTGAACCTACTAATTCATATTCTAACTGATCGCCATCCATCTCAAGTTTAACCTTGCTGCCAAGGCCAACTTCACTCGAACCTTTTGACTCAACGATTTGCGCATATTTAAGCATATACTCAATTTCTTGTATCCTGCCCTCAATAAAAGACTGCTCATTTCTAGCATCTTCATATTCGGCATTTTCGCTCAAGTCACCGAATTCTTTTGCACGCTTTATACGCTCAATAACAGCCGGTCTTTTCTGCTTCTTTAGCTCGTCCAATTCCGCCTGCAATCTGTCTTTTCCATCCCTTGTCAGGGTAATCTTTTTTTCTGCCATAAGACCTCTCTTTAACAATGTTGAATTATACGTAAATATTGACACGAAAACAATACACGAAGTATATATATTTGCAATACTCCTTAGCTACTGCGGTTATCCGCCCACCACTGATATATTTGTTTGGCAATCGGCGCCGCCACCTGATAGCCCTCGCCTCCCCCTTCCACCAAAATAGTCAGAGTGATTTGCGGATCATCATACGGGGCAAACGATGTGAACCAAGCATGTGTTTTTTCTTCTGTCCCAAACTGCGCTGTACCTGTTTTTCCGGCAACCGCAATCGGAAAATTGTCGCCAAACACCGAATGGGCCGATCCTTCGGTTAATGTCATCCTCATTCCCTCCCTCACAGTGTTAATCGTGTTAGAAGAAAAAACACTATTAGAAATAACAAAATCTTCTGCTGTATAATCTCTTTTTATTTCATCGCTTGAACTAACAATCTTTTTGACAAAATGCGGCTTGTATAATTTTCCACCCGAGGCGATGGCATTGGTGGCGTTAGCTATTTGAACCGGTGTAACCAACAGGTCGCCTTGGCCGATCGACATATTATAAGTATTCCCAACGTACCAAGATTCTCCGGTTTCACGCTTTTTCCACTCCGGCGTCGGGATGAAACCAGATGCTTCGCCCAAGACATCAGCCCCCGATTTAACTCCAAAACCAGATTTTTCGAGTCCGTTTTTCAGCCCATCCGCCCCAAGACCGTTTTTAACCGGTCCCCATCCGCCGCCCAAGGCATAAAAGAAAATATTATTAGACTCTGCAATCGCCCGCTTTATATCGGTCCGGCCGTGGTCTTTCCAATCTGGGAAAACCCATTGACCAATCTGAATTTCAGCCGGGGTGTCAAAAGCGAGTGATGCATCGACAACTCCCGCTTCCAACGCCGCAAGAGCAATGAATGGTTTTATAGACGAGCCGGGCGGATACTCGCCGGAAGTGACTCTGTTTATAAATGGTTGGTTGGTATCTGCGAGTAAAGCATCATATTCAGCCTGAGTCAATCCAGCGGACATCTTAGTATTGTCATAATAAGGATAGCTAATCATCGCCAAAATTTCGCCATTTTTCGGACTCATCGCGACCAGAGATGCTTTGGTCTTGAGCTCATCAGCTTTTTGCTGAAGTAACGACGATGCGTAGTTTTGCAGATCGCGGTCTATCGATGTGTAAACCGAATTTCCGATGTTTGGCTCCTCACTGAAAACAATTCTTAAAATTTGCCCCGCCACGTTAACCTCTGCCTTTTTTTCACCAGGCGAGCCTTGCAAATAATCATCATAAGTATTTTCAAGACCGCTTTTACCGGAATATTCGTTAACCAGACAAATTTGATTTTGCGCAATATCCTCATCCGTTGACTTACCGATATAACCCAAAACGTGACTCAAACTGGCTTCGGCATATTTTCTCTTGTATGTAAGCCTAATTTCAAACCCATCATAATCAGCAAGGCGCGATTTATACAAGAGCGCATCCTCCCTGGAAATTTCATCTTTTAAGATGATAAATTCCGCTGTCACAGAAGAATTATTTTTTATTTTTTCCTTTACCTGAGATAGGTCCATGCCGATAATTTCCCAAACAGCCCCATCCAGCTTTGAAACATTCTTAGACACCGATGAAGTAATAGCCAGCTGATAACTCGGCTCATTCGCGACTAACTGATTCCCGTAATTATCATAAATTATGCCTCTTGGCGCCGGCGAAGTTAAAACCTTTAATCTATTGCCTTCCGCCAGAGCTAAATTTAGAAATCCTTCTTTAACCTGCAACGAGAATAGCTTGAAAGTTAGAACCAAGGCAACAAAACAAATTACCGCAATGCTCCAACTCAATTTGCCAAAAGACATATTTTTAAATATCTCCTCACCGCTAACATCTCGCGAAAAATATTCGTGCTGCTTAAGATAATCGGATATTTTGCCAAATTTTTCCTTCATAATTGAGATATTTTTTTATTCGCGGTCGAAAACAAATAAAATCCCGCACAGACACAAACGAGATTTACTGCCGCAGCCAAAACACTGTGGTAAAAATCGATTTTAACAAAACCGGAAAATAAAATTATAAGCACTCTCAATAGGCAAAACAAACAACAAAACAAGAGACAATTTTTTTCGTACTTAAAATCTATGCCTTTTTTGTGCAATAAGTAATAAATTGCAAAAGCAAATAGCATACCCAAAACATTGATAGGTATTCGATGCCCGCCGGCAATATCCAGACCAAGTGTATAGACCAAGGAAATATTGACAGACAGCGAAGCGGACTTTAGCAAAAAGTAAAAAAAAATTATTGGCGCCAAAGTGATAAAATAAGCGCCTGTCGAGTAATTCAGGATACTAATTTCGATATAATAAAACGCAACGACCGATAGGAGTGTTAATATATTTTTCATTTTTTGATGACTGAAACGATCTCCAAACTGCCAAGCTGCACCGGCAGATTTATCTTTGCGCTGATAAACACACCCTTGGACTCGATAATTTTATCTATATATCCAACCAAAATACCTTGTGGCAAATCACCCCCCAACCCGCTAGTTACAATTTGTTCGCCGCTCTCAACTTTGGTGGTAGAGGGGACGTCGGTAACGACAGCTCCCTCTATACCGCCACGCACCAGACCCATCTCTCGAGATTTACTCAATGTCACAGGCACAACGTTACTATAACTGGATACAAGCTTGACTTCGCTTGTCGACTCGTAAACTTTATCTACCGTTCCGACCAAAATGCCCGAGCTTGTAACGGCGGATTTTTCCACCACACCTTCTAATTGACCTTTATCGATTGTTATGACCTGATTAAAACTGCCCGCCGTCCTACCGGTAACCCTCGCGGGTATAATCTCACTTATGTCTAACGGTATTTTTGAGTCTGAAAGTTCATTTTGGACTTCAGCACAAAACCTCTCGTCTTCGACAATTTTTGTAATCTGCGCTTTTAAGGAATTGTTTTCCTTCTCCAGATCATCATTCTTTTCGATAAGATCATCTATCGAAAAAATAACGGTTAGCGGAGAAATAATTATCTTAGTCACATCGGATATTTTTTTGCCAACAGGCAAAATCACATTTCTCGAGATATGCCAGAATGGATTCGGCCATATTATGTACATAGCAATCAACATACAGATCGCTACGATCGGTTTATAGAAAAATTTTTTCATATCAATTTCTTAGCGAACTGGCCAAAAGGACGTTGCGTAAATTATCCAGATCTTCTATAACAACACCCGTGCCTCTCGCTACACATGTGAGAGGATCATCCGCAATATATACCTTCGTATTAGTCTCTTGGCTCAGCAACCGATCAAGCCCTCTCAGCAATGCTCCACCACCAGCTAGAAAAACTCCTTTTTCAATAATGTCAGCCACGAGTTCCGGCGGAGATTCCTCTATTGTAGTCTTGACTGAGTTTATGATCGCTTTAACGGACTTGGACATCGCACGGCGAACAAAATCGTCGTCTATAATCACTTCCTTGGGCAAGCCGCTGACCAAATCGCGACCGCGCATCGGATATGTAAGTTTTTCGTTAATTTCTGCAGCCGACCCGATCGCAATTTTAATCTCTTCCGCCGTTTTCAGACCTAGTGATAGGTTATATTCTTCGTGTGCGAGATCGACAATATCTTCGTTCATTTCATCGCCGGCGATTCTCAGTGATCGGCTCGCAACGACTCCACCTAATGATATGACAGCAACTTCCGTAGTGCCGCCGCCAATATCAACAATCATGCTTCCTTTGGCATCTTGGACGGGGATTCTCGCGCCAATGGCAGCCGCCAAGGGCTCTTCTATCAAATATACTTCTTTAGCTCCGGCGTTTATTGCCGCTTCTTCAACAGCACGCCTCTCTACTTCGGTCACACCATAGGGAACACCAACGACAACCCTTGGACGCGGGGAAAAACTAAATTTACTCGGTTGAGTCTTTTGTATAAAATATTTGAGCATCTGTTGAGTCACCTCGAAATCGGAAATGACTCCGTCAGCTAGCGGTCTTATTGCTACAATATACGACGGTGTTCTACCAACCATCTGCTTTGCCTCTTCGCCGATTGACAGAATCTGCTTGGTTTTCTGATTTATTGCAACAACAGACGGCTCATTTAGAACTATTCCCTTATCTTTTACATAAACAAGAGTATTGGCGGTACCCAAGTCAATCCCAATATCAGATGATATAAAACCAAAAAAATTTGTCATTAAAAAAAATAGAGTTTACCTAAACAGAGACGAGACCCCTCTTGCTCGACTTGCATAATGAATTCTAGCTAGCTATGTCGGTTTCGTCAAACGACAGCTTATGGGAGACCATATTCTTGAATCTGTTCAAGATGCTCATTATAAGTTTTGGAAAAATGGATATTCTGATCTTGGTCGTGAAAAAAGAACAGATAATCGAAATCTTTTTGGGGGGAAACTGCGGCCTGAATACTTTTTAGACCGGGATTGCAGATCGGTGCCGGCGGCAAGCCGCGACTCTTATATGTATTAAACGGCGAGACAAGATTTTGGTAATCAGCCTTAGTGATAGGTTGCCAAAACTCTATATTATCAACAGTTTTTTTATCCAAATATTGCTGCGTATCAAGACCATATCTTATCGTAGGATCAGCCTGTAACAGCATTCCTTTGTTAATCCTATTCGTATAAACTGCGGCGATCTTGGCACGTTCGTCATCAGCGATCGCCTCGCGTTCAACGATTGATGAGAGAATAAGTTGATCTTGACTTAGTTTCAGATCGGCAGTTTTTTTGTCAAAATTTTCCTGCATGGTTTTAATAATTTTTTCCGGCTCACTGTTAGTCGGAAAAACATAAGTATCCGGAAAAAGCGTCCCTTCCGTGCCTATCGCGGCTGTTACAAGTTTATTCTCGTCCAACTCAGCCTTTTGTTTAAAGAGTTTGATGATCTGTAATGCCCTGTAACCTTCCGGAATTGTTATAGAATAAGCGTCAACTTCGCCATCATAGAATTTTTCCATAATTTCTTTTGAGGTCATCCCCGATGAAACTTTATAATATCCCGCCTGCAAATTGGTGTGAGAAAATTTTACCCACCAGTAAAAAGCCGCACTTGATCTAATCAGATTGCTAGTTTTGAGATTATTCGAGATTTGTTTTGTACTTTCACCCTTTTTGATCTCAAAATAGCTAAATTCATCCTTATCCGCCGATAAAGCCCTGAGGTTAAAATTAATCACCGCCAAAGATACGGCTATCAGCACAGCGATCAGACCAGCGACATAATATAATATAGTATAAACTCTGTTCGGTGCGGCTTTTTTTTCGCCGGATTTTATCTCTAGATCATCGTCTGGCGAGTGTTGATTTTGTTTATAATGGCTCTTTTTCATTTAGATATTGCTCCAATATAATCTTTGCCGCCTCATCGTCGATGATTTTCTTGGTGGTGTCAACCGCCACAGAACTATACGATTCATCTACATACTCAACTTCTACATCAAATTCTTTTGCGATCTTTTCGCCCTCGGTCCTATTAAAAAAGCTTTGGCTCGTTTCCTCGCCGATCGGAGAAAGAGGCAGACCGACAACAACAAGATCGACTTTCTGCTCGGCAATTATCTTCTTGAGACCGCCAAAATAGTTTTTGTAATCCAAAACCACCATAGCCTCAGCCATGATTCCATGGCTTATGGCCACGCCAACCCTTTTTTTGCCTATGTCCAGTCCTAAAATCGTCACTTTTCCAGATAGCTTATGTTTATCTTGATATTTCCGGTCAAAAGCGGCGCAAGCGTCAGATTAAACGATGGGGATGTAGTCAAAGATTTAAGCTCTACGCCCGATATATTGGACAAATCGTTTTTCACCTTGCCGATCGGTTTAGCTCGCCATGACTTTATCAATTCTGGTAAATTTAATTTCGGTCCGATGTGGCTTTTGATTTTGGCGTCGAGAATCATTTGACCAATATTTTGTTTGTCTTCTTTGAGCGTTGCGGAAAATGAATCGCCTTCGGCGAGAACTAAACCTCTGCCATCGGTTAATGTTTCTTCTGTAACGCTCGTCAAAACTGCGTCCAGATCGGATTGTTTATATACCATTGTCGTAAATTTAATCTTCGCTTTGGCGGTTATCTGCTCCGCCTCATCGCCAACGCTTTTATCAACAGAGAATTCCGTCATATCGACCAGTCCCGCCCCCTCCGGCATAACCTCACCCTTCTGGATATCTGAATCCTCCAAGAAATCAGTAGATTTCTTTTCTTGATAGCGTTTTTTGGCATTATCTATATCCGACTTTGTAACAATTTTGACTTTTTTAGTCGATCCGCCGGATGTGGCGCCAACGGCGGAAACCTTAGACTCGCCAAGGATTGAAAATACTGTGCCGGCCGGTAAATTCCCTGACGTGCCAACTGCTTCTGCAGTAACATTCGCCGAAACTTGACCCAGCACCTTATCACCGTTTTGGTTTAACTGGGCCTTGGGAACAGTGATGGCACTGTCGAGCAAAAACTCAATACCGTTTGATTTTACAGTTGCACCGGCGGATATTTGTTCATCCAGGCCGGATTCATTTTTGAATACCAAGGCGCCTTTTGCCTTCTCACCCGTGTCTTTTTCACCGGAAGTGGCAGCTTTGTCTTCAAATTCTTCTTCCTTGATAATCTGTCTGCCGCCAATAATAGAATTTTCGGCATCCGAATTTACTCGGTCTTTTTCAACGGTCACGTCATAATTTTTTTCAAAAACAGACGCTTCTACCTGTAAATCAATTGTCATTTTTGTCACTAAAAGATCGACAAACACAAGCAAGGCTACGGACAAAATGCTGACAACGGTAATAATGAGTGGTTTGTTTCTTTTGCGTTTTTTTATTGTAGTATTATTTGCGACGCCTGATATATGATTTGGCTCAACTTCGGTCCTCGTGGTCTCGACATTTTGGTTCGAGACGGACCTCGGACCCATGTAGCCCACGGACGCCGCGCGGCGGCGAATGGCGCTGTCTCTCTCTATATGGTGTTCAATCGGCTTGTCCTCGCGCGTATCGATGACAGCTTCTCCTGATGATTCAGGTATAACCACCGCGGGCTGATCATTGTCGTCTGCAACCGCTTCTTCAGAAGGCTGGTCTTCCTCGAGCATAGCATCGACTCTCTCGTCGTAGCGATGTACTTGGATACCATCTTTTTGTGCGGTTTCGCGGTCGTCGCTTGGTTTGTGAGACTGCTCTGATTCATCTTTTGCCTCACGTTTCGCATCGGTATGTTCATCCGCTTCTTTAATCTCAATGTATTTGTCTTTTTGCTCAACACGATCAAGCTCTATCTCAAGCGGCTTATGGCTTTTGACATCACTATAAACCTTGAGTCCAACTTGTGTCGAAAGATTTTGACCGACTTCGTCCGCGGTTACAATCGCAATGTCTTTTTTTAGTCCCGCAGCTTCTTTTTTGAGAAGTTTAAGGCTGACCAAGGATTGGACTATGGAAGAGCCTTTGGGCGCGACCAAAGCAACAGAATCACTCTCTAGACCCTTTAATTTATCGATAACAGAGGTTATTTCTTCGTCGGTTTCCAAGTATAAAAACTCATCCATATCAATTCCTCAATGTATTTATAATCTTCGACAAAATTCCGTCAAGCACTCTTTCCTCGCCAACCGAATCAATCGCGAGATTAGCCAACGCCATCGGAGTTACGTCAGAAATGTCCGAAAGTTCTCCCGTGTCATCTATTACTGAGCTAATATGTGTTGGACGCAAAAACGAAACTGACGGTTTTTTTGCAAACGGTAAGTGTTTGTCCCACTTGGCATCTTTTAACACTTCTTCTATTCCGGTCAAGTTGCTGCCTCCGCCACAGAGCAAAATTTTCGAAGGCAAAAGATCCAGCTGATCAAATTCTTCCAGCGTCAACTGGACACCCGAAAGCCAGACTTCACAATCTTGCTTGAGAGCTTTTTCGATCATCGCCCTCTTATCTTCAGTCAGCTTACCGGCAGAATAATCGATTTTATCTTTTTCCGCTTCCAAAAACGGCTCGGCTAATATTTGCGATATTCTCTTGGTGAACGCCCTACCGCCGAGAGCGAACATTTTCGTTCCGGCCAATCCGCCCTGATTTACAACGGCTATGTCAGTCGTGCCACCACCGATATCCACAAAAATCGCCGAGAAATCATTCGCTTGGTCTGATCCGAGACATCTCGCAACCGCAAATGGCTCTGCGACTATCGACAGTAAATCAAGATCGAGACTTTCGGCGATAGTCTGCAACGCCCCGAGGTGAACATTCGGAGCAAACGAGTTAAAAATACCAACCTCGAGCTCGCTGCCCTGAAAACCCAACGGGTTAGTTACGTGATAGCCATCGATCTTGACGTCCGTAACAGCTGCGTTTACCAGTTTTACGTTCAGTTGGCTGTGGCCGGTCTCAAAAGCTAGGATTTTACGAGCTTTATCGTGAGCTTGAACCTGTATTTTTTTGACAATTTCCTGCAGCTCATTCATCGAGATTCTCTCGTTCGGGTTCGCCCGAGTGTATTTAACATTTGTTGTAGTCCCCTTGACCAATTCACCGGCAATACCGATTATGACCTGCTCGGGCATTATTTTAGCCTGTGTTGCCGCTTGGTCCAATGCCGCCTCGCAGTTTCTGATTACGCCGTAAATATCAGTGACAACCCCGCCTTGAATATCAGCTAGTCTCTGTCTCTGGCGACCAACTCCCAGCACGCGCGCCTTGTCGCCTTCAACTTTAAAAATCAGGGTTTTAACAAACTCTGTTCCGATGTCCAAGGAAATAGCATAATCGTCAAAATTGACGTTGCTTTTAAATAAATTAAATATTCCCAAAGAACTCCTTGTCTGTATCATATCAAAAAACACCAAAAGCCAAAACATTGGATCAAGAAAATCACTCGTGTCCGTGTCCGATATTTTATGCGAATAAAACTATTTTGGACTGACTAAAAACTCCAACGACCCAAGTTCATAGTCGCTGATATAATTACCAAACGCATCTTTTACGCCTGCGAAATAGATGTAAACTGTATTTGAATATTGAGAAACTGTGAACTCTTTGTTAAAACTAACCGTAAGTGTTTTGCCACTTCTTGTTATTTTTAAATCTTCTCCGCGTAAACACTCGCTACTACACACCATTATCTGATCTAGGTTATCATTAATCTCATTATTAAATGTCAACTGAATTTGTTTAGGGATCTCTTTAACACTAGAATTTGCAGCAGGAACACTTGACACTAGAGTTGGAGATTTTGTGCCGTTCTTTGGTTTCGTTAAGAATTCCCCATAGTAATTACTAACAAAATTGTTTTCATCTGTTACGGTCCATGGAATCAGGACATTATAACTCATATTTAACCTTAAAGCCTTGGTAAAAAGCAGGGAAACATTGTTTGGGGCAACCACTGCAGATAGCTTTGCCGGACAATTATCAGGTGCACAAATTTCGTTAGAATCAAAATACCTGGGGAATACCCTGATTTCATCTCTTTTTGAAAATAATTTTCTGGAAGAAAAATTTTTCGACACGCTCCAAAGATAATACCTGTTTCCAGCGTCAATGACTTTCTTACCATCGGAATAAGAGGGAATTTTCTTAGTTTTTGGATTTAACGAAGTCATAAAATATGATTTTGCATAATCAAACTTATACAAAGGGTTGTCGTGCGAATCTTTTATTTTGTCTATTCCATCTATATAATAGTCTGCGTTGAAATACAGTGTTTTGGGTGCAATATCAATAATATTTGATTTCGGAAACGAGACCGTAGATTTAAAATTAATCTCATCTCCTCCCATTTCCCGACGTATCAAAAAAACACTAAGTTGCACGGACGGCTTAGATATGGCACTGCTAAAAGTAAGCCTTCTCTTGTAGCCTGGTTTACCCGGAATTCCAATATCCTGCGCTTTGAGCAGAGTAAAGTCGTCATATGAGGCAGTCGTAGTAGTTTTATCGACAGAAACTAGATCTGCATTTGAAAACGCGGAATAAACAGAAAAGTTATATTTTTTAGATTTTTCAAGTTCGCTTATTTCGTGTGTCCCAACTTTACCAAAAATTCTCCTTACAACACCACCTTCTAATACAATAGTCTGAGCGCAGTAATTATTCGTTGTGGTACTAAACTGAAATGACCTGTTAAGGGCCTTGAGACCGGTGATTTTAGTGGAACATGACTCTTTGGGAGAACCTATTGTCACAAAACCTCTATCTTCTCCCTTGTTAAGTCTTTTGGTATCAATTAGTTTGTCTTTGCAAACCGACAAATCGCTGTTTGTACATCCGTTCTTTTTGCTATAGATTTTTACTTCATACCTGCCTCTTGCTAAAAACTCCGGGCCGCCCATATCAAACATATTATTTTTTATAGACGCACTAGCTGTGGCACCAGTCGAGAGATTAGTTGCTTCTGCAATTTCCCCGCCTTTAAAACTTATCCCAGATATATTCAGTGATCCCAAGCTATTAGTTTTTCCGAAATATGCATAATGTTTTTGGTCGGGCAAACTTTTTTTTGCTATCGCAACCTTGACCATTCCATAGTAATCTTTGTAGGATTGATCGCTGTTTGAAGGACGGCGTAGCCAATTAGTCTCAGGCATTTCAGTTAGTTTTTTACCGTTAATGTCAAGGATTTCAATGTTAAAATCTTTGGCGCTTTCATCACACGAATACTCCGTGCAATTTGGCGTATAGACCCATAAACCGTTATATGAATCATTATTAAGTAATGGGTCAGACGAGTAAAAAGGAAGGGCATAAAAACCATCCGTATCGGATACAAAACTACTGGTAAGGCCATAGTTTGATGCCACCCAGTCCTTAGATGATATTCCTTCAACCTGGTCAATAATTTGCGTGATTATGGTGGAATATTTATCTGTCCGGTATCTTTCGGTATCAACTAGCTGATAATATCTTGCATTAAATTTTCTAAAAAAATCATTGTTTTCCAGATAGAGCTTATCAAAAGTCGCCGCTCCCCATTGATAATAGCCTTCCATTAATATGAAATCATTATTAAAACTTCTGTATGGAACGTTTGACGTATTCAATATTGAATAACCCTGTTCAACAACGAGTTCGTTAAATCGACTATTTTCGATAAGCGCAGATGCTGCCGTTGCAAACCCTTCTTCCCATACCTGATAACCCATTGTTTTAGAATGAAACGCGTGGGCAAGCTCGTGGATGATAACCGGATCGTATTTTATATGTTCGGATTGAAGAAATATTTGATTTGCGGAATAACATGACCGCTTAAGATCTTCATCTACAAAAATTTTTATTTTATGATTACCAAATCTTGGTCCATAAACACCTTCTAGTTTGGGATAAACATCAATAAAAATATCTCTTGTTTCCTGCGGCACAGAAGCATCAAATTCAAAATTATCGGCTACAGATTTAATTGACTCTGAATTTACAGCGCTAGAAGCATCGACTCGATTTCCGTTTTTGTCAAAAACATTTATCACAACATCAAATGGCTCCACCGAGCTTTTTATCTGGTTACCAGCGCTCGACTGGATTTCGTACTTAGCATCAATTTGATTGGTTAGCTCAACAACTTTAGATTCGATTTCGCCTGTTACTTCCGATTTAATCTTTGCGCTACTTGTATCAACCTGACCGGGTTTCGCGGAAAAAGCGGACTTTATCTGATCGCTAGAATAGGTGGAATCCAAAAAAATTGCCGGCTGGTCACCGGTCAAATTGTTAATAGTGCTATCAGATGCTTTTACACTTCTATCTTCGGTGTCGGCGGAAATAAATAAATTATTAGTGACCGAAAACGTACCAAACAAGACCACCAGAACAAGCCCTGCTAGAACTAGCCTACCCCTTTTCTTCCCCCACCAATTCATGAGTTTATACTATCATAAATTTTAAAAAGAATCATTTAAAGTTTTGTCGCTGCAAAAGTTAGTTAACATATTGGACTCCGCAGAGCATAAATAAGCGGGGTCAA
>CAZIOI010000015.1:0-13571 GCA_964540855.1 uncultured Candidatus Saccharibacteria bacterium | reverse complement strand
AGCTGGAATAAAACTCTAACAGCTTTTATCTAGATTTTTGTCTATAACCGAGTCGAGTGGATTCGTGTATTTCTCGCCGTAGCTGTCGAGCGGCGCCCCCTCCGGATACACAGTCCCCTTCTTATTTCCATATTCATCCAAACCCTGCCCCGAAAGGCATTGTTCAATTTGCTCAAGTCTCGTTTCGCTCAAAAGGTCTGCGCGCGCAAGATTATCTGACGATAAGATAATCTGCACGAGCTGTTTCGCCTCAACAATAAAACCCGAAAACGGCAAAATTTTTGTTCCATAGCTTATCGATTTGTACTCCGCCGAATCGGTAATCGGTGTCGTTTCGTTAGCCGAATCGGTAAAAGTTTTTTGGTTTAGCGTAATCGGCAGGACCAAAATACCCTGATCGATCGCCTCTTTGTACGTCATTGCTTGTCCCGTTGGCGTACCATCATCGGCCAGCTTTTGTACTAATATATTTTGCGAAAAGATTATCCTTGCCTTAGAAAACGGATTCGCCAAAAAATTGTAGCCGATTTTAAGGTTGTATTTAAAATCCTCTGATGGATTGATAGCGGTTTTATTTGTCGGCAGAGTGATTTTTTCACCATCGGTGGAATAAACCAGCATCCCCCTCCCGGGCGCAACATAATCTAAAACGTCCTCTTTGCCGCTGGCGAGATTGCCCGCCAAATCGATATATTCGCCGGCTTGAGGATTAAATGCATAAGCCTTGCGATTTTTTAGCCCGAGCAGCAAATCCTTTAGAGTACTTTTTTCCAAGAGATATGGAATAGAAAAAATGCTCCAGCCTTTTTTAATCGAAACTTCCGTTGTCAGACTGATTTTGGCACTGGCGCTCGAAGAAGCGAGCAAAACTTGATTTTCAGGTGCGCATTGTAAAATCCCCAGAGGACCGCAAGATTGCGGGTCCTGCTTGCCTTCAAGGCGCGCGAACAGATCGGCTTGGGTTGTGGCAGAATCAACAGTAACCTTGAATTGAACTTGTCTTTTCTGTCCGCTTACAAGGTTCAGGTTATAATCAAAGCCACCTGTCGCCGATTCACTAAGATCTTCTAAAGTGTCACTTGCAAGGCTCTCGGCTCCATCGAGCGACGCGAGGTCAAAAGTCAGCCCGCCGGCATAAACAACCAGTGCAGCGTCTGAAAAATTCTCCGTAGGACTTATTTGCGCCGTAATTATTAACTGTTCGCCGGAGCTAACTTCGTCCGGCAAACCGCTAAGCTCGATTTTGGCGCTACCCGATGAGACGTCCGCCGAAATCTCTCTGGCAAAGACCGCATAGGCCGCAACAGCCAACACCAAAACAACGGCAACTCCCGAAAGCCACATAAAAACCCTCCTTGGCTTTTTTGTCGGAAGTTGGTCTTGTATTTGTTGCGGCGGCGTTGCCACTTCCGCCACAGACTTTTGAATTGAACTTAAACCAAAAGGATCATCCATTGACATCAATTATACTAGAGAGAACACAAGTTATAAATAGATTACAAACTATATTTTTTAATATCTCGATATTTTTTAACAAAATATATTCCAAAGCCGGCCAAGAGTGAAACCGCAGCGAGTATATAGATCTCCGACCCCGTATCCGCCACATCTTCGGCTTCTTGCTCGTCGGTTGTGGGAGTCACCGTTTCAACTTGAATATAATCATCGTAGCTGGTTTCTGTCGCAGTGGCGCTAACAGTAGCCGTCGCACTGTCGCTTGTAGGCAAACCCAAAGGAGGTATTGTGTCTTGCGCAAACACAACACTACCGGCTAACACGCACGAGACTAAAACCAAAGCAAATACGAAAAATTTCTTCATCTAGCTAATAATACTACAAACCGCTATTTGCTCAAAATTTATTTATCAGACGGCGCTGCGCCAATAATCAGTCGCTTGAGATTTGTTCCTACCGGCGTACAGGTCATAAGAGTCAACCGGCTAGATTCAAAATTGAGAAATCTGCTAGCAGCGTTTTTCTCTACCTCTTCGCGGCTGTCAACCGTATATTTGTACATCATGCTTTCATAAGTCACAAATATTTCATCCCCCTCTGTCAACTGCGGCAATAAAGCAAACACACTATTATAATCACCTGCGTTCCACCAATAATTTGAACTGTGACCGCTCAAGAAAACATTTTTGTTTTCGTCGGGTTTGCCCGTTGAGCCAATGTGGATGACTCCTTGCTGTAATTTTTCTACCGATTGGGATTCATCGACATCCCAGATAATCGGCGCGTCAACTCCGATCTTAGGAATAATCAGGCGATTATTCTGCGAGGTCGTTTTTTGTGGATATTTTTTTTCTTGTGGATTTTCTGTAGATGGCGGTTGCACCGATATTTTGTCCGGATTAATTTTGTATTTTGCAATATGCAAATATGCCGGCAAATTTATACATACAAAACAAACCAGCGAAAAACCGATTATCGATAGCGCATCAACCAAAATAACCGCATAAAGCGGTCTTTTTTTTGCTCTCGCATTTTTGATCTCGGGGAGTTTATAACCGACGGAATCAACCTGTGGCATTTTCTAAATCTATTAGCTTTTGTCTTTGCAGTTTTCTGAATGCAAAGTAACCAAGAACAAATGGTGTCCAGAAAGTAAAAAATCTATAAGCCATCACAGATATGGTGGCTAACTCAACCGGAACCTGCAAATTTGTCAAAACGACGATCATGGTCGCCTCAACCACGCCGATTCCGCCCGGAGTTATCGAAACCAGGCTAAACAATACCGAAATTGCATAGACGCTGATCAAAACCCCTATATTTATAGAAAACCTGAATGCCAAAAAGATATAAAACAGGGTTAAAATGTCGATTGTTTCGATCAATAAAACGTGCAATACCGGCATTCTTAATTGATAAAATTTCTTTTGAATGGTTTTGAGGCATTCGCTGATTTCGGTGCTTATCAGATGAATCTGTCCGTCGCTTATCAAAACCTTTTTGGATTGCAAAAATCTGGCAATGTAATTTAGAGTGCTGGCTGCAAACGTCATCAGTTTCTTGACTCTCGCCGCCCCTTTTAGAGCGATTAATGCAACAATGATTAAAATTATAATCGCCCCGAATAAAATACCCGCCGTCACCAACTGATACGTATATAGTTGCTCGTTGAAAAACAGATAAAAAAGCCCCATTAGCAAAACTAAAATAAAAACGAGATAGATTAAAAAATAGGCAAACAGGTTGACAAAAATCGATCTGGTTTTGCTCATTCCCTGCTTTTGAGCTTCTGAGACAAAGACCGCCATTCCGGAGAGACCGCCAGCGGGAGCGGCGAGATTCAAGAAATTCGACGCAACAGACAAATATGTAAGTTTTTTTAGCGAATCTTTTACTGAAAAAAATTCATATAAGCTGTGATAAAATGCCCCTCTGTTGACGATTCCCACAAACTGAATCACAATGATCGCCGCCAAAAACAACCAGCTACCACGAGAAAGAGTCTCTATAGCTTCGGAAATGCTGCCAAATTGGCGGACAAAAACAATAATAAAAACAACTGAAACGGCAAAAAAGAAAAGTTTATTATATATTTTAAGATTTTTCTTGGACATTTACGTTAATTATTGTAAAAAAAGTTTTCACATCATTATCGCCGGAGCAATATCTGCGATAGCTAAAAAGATCGTCCGCCTCGTATGTGTCGATCATGCAATCGATAATATTATGACTGCAAAAACCAACTCGAGCAAGTTCGTCTGTAACCGCCGTGGTCAAATCAAAAAATACTTTTTTATTTTTACGCAATATATTATTTGAAAATCTAGTCCTCTCAATTATCTTTGTAACATTTGACTTAATCTCGTAGTTTTTCGCCCTAATATGCGGACCAAGAAAAATCTCAGCTCGCGACAAATCCGTGCCTAAAGTCGTCAATTCCCGAGAAAGATTACTGATTATTCCTCCAATGAGATTTTCCCTGCTAATATGCACAACAGCTACATACTTGTCTAAGGCAAGCACTAAAGGCACGCAATCCGCACTTCTCACGCCGAGTGCCAGATTGTTTTTCGCAATAATGCCATCTGCCACACACACTCCCGAGTTATCAATATATTTCACGATCGCACTGTGAGTCTGGCGCATATATGCAAAATTGTCCGATATACCAATTGTGCGCAGAAATTTGATTGCATTATCGCTCAAGCTTCCATCCGGAGCAAGGTTCATCGCTCCGTCGTCTTTTTCGCTAACAAAAATATCAAAGTTTTCTTTTTTAAATTTCATAATTAATTTCTGTACTGAAGCGCTTCAATTACATGAGACTTACTTATCTTATCTTCTCCGGCCAAATCGGCAATAGTGCGCGCAACACGCAAGATTTTTATAAACGACCTCATGGACAAATCCAATTTTTCAGCCGAACTCAATACAATATCATCCGCTTGCGGGTCGATACCCAATTTTTCAATGTCGTCCTTTTTCAGCTTGCTATTGAGTTTTTTCTTTCCAAAAACTTTGATTGACCGCGTAAGCTGAAGCTTTCTGGCAGCCGTTACACGATCGCGAACCAACTTTGAAGATTCGGCTTCCACTGAAGATTTCATTTGTCTTATTGGCATTTTATCCACACTGATTCTAATATCAATCCTATCAAGCATCGGGCCGGAAATTCTCTTGTTGTATTTATCAATTTGTCCCGCCGAGCAGATACACTCCTTTGTGGCATCGCCGAAATACCCGCATGGACAAGGATTCTTGGCGGCAACCAAAATAAAATCAGCCGGAAACCTAACCGCCGCCTGCGAGCGCGAAATGGTAACGAAATGATCCTCGAGCGGCTGTCGTAACGACTCTAACACCAAGCGGGGAAACTCGGGAAATTCATCCAGAAACAACACCCCTTTATGCGCAAGCGTGATCTCCCCGGGTTTCGGAATGCTTCCGCCGCCAATTATCGCAACCGGTGAGGTCGTATGATGAGGACACCTAAACGGTCTCTCGGTCACAATCGGTTGATCAGAATTCAAAAGTCCCGCGACAGAATAAATTTTAGTAAGCTCCAGTACTTCGTCTTCGTCCAACTCGGGCAAAATCCCGACCATACTGCGAGACAATAGCGTCTTACCCCCGCCCGGTGAACCTTGAGTTAAGATGTTATGGCCTCCTGCAGCTGCGATTTCAAAAGCACGTTTTGCCTGCGACTGGCCGACAATTTTTGAAAAATCATAGTCATCGTCGTCTACGTCTCCGGCAAATTTTGGAAAAACGGTTTGCGAAAATTCTTTATTTGCCAAAAGATCCGAAACTAAACCTTTTAAACTTTCGGCAGGCATAATTTTTAAAGATGAAACCAAATCCGCTTCTGTCGCGTTTTCAATCGGACAGACAAGTTTCAAACCGAGTTTTTTTGATAAAATTGCGGATTGAACAACGCCTCTGGTCGGTCTGAGCTTACCGGTCAACGACAACTCACCCAAAAATAAGACTCCTTCAATCATCTCCGGGCTAATCAGGCCTCCGGCAGATAAAACGCCCATAGCGATCGGCAAATCAAACGACGGTCCTTCTTTTTTTAGATCGGCCGGCGCAAGATTGACAACAATTTTTTTCTGCGGAAAATCAAAACCGGAATTTTTGAGAGCAAGCCGGACCCGCTCCTTGGATTCTTCAACCGCCTTGTCCGGTAAGCCTACGATCGTGACCGATGGAATTCCGGCACCAACATCAACCTCCACATCAATCAATTGCGGTTCCAATCCGGAGACGGCAAACGAATGAATTTTGGCAAGTTTTTCCATATAAAGACGCCTCAACGCTTGAATTATAACCCGATTATTGGTATTTTGCGAGCAACTAATATGAAAAAAATTATTTGCGTAGTAGGACCAACGGCTTCCGGCAAGACCGGACTGGCTGTTCGGTTGGCAAAAAAATTTAACGGGGAAATTATTTCGGCTGATTCGAGGCAGATTTATCGCGGATTAGATATTGGTACCGGCAAAGATTTAGCTGAATACGGCGATATTAAATGTCACCTGATCGATATCTGCAATCCCGAGGAAGATTTTAATATGTTCGCGTGGCTCGAGCTAGCTAAGAAATCCGTAGAGGATATTTTAGGTAGAGGAAAATTGCCGATTATCGCCGGCGGGACGGGACTTTATGTTCAGGCATTTGTTGAGGGATTTACGCTAACGAAAAACGAAAAACGAAAAACGAAAAACCACAACGTAAAACTTACTAATTATTCAAGAGACGAACTCGAAAAGAGTTCTCTTGAAAAACTGCGGATAATTTTACAAAAGCTTGATGAAAATGTTTTTGGGAAGATTGATCAAAAAAATCCTCATCGCCTGATCCGCGCGATTGAGAGGGCGCAAGAGGGGACTAAAGTTACCAAGAATCCGCCAAACTATGAATTCTTGCAACTTGGAATAAATCTGCCTCGAGAAATACTTTATAAAAAAATTGATATGCGCGTTGACAGCCGCTTCAGAGAAGGAATGCTAGACGAGATAGCTAGGCTATTACAATCCGGCGTAGATCAAAAGTGGCTGGAAAAACTTGGACTGGAATATAGAACAATATGTAAATACCTTATTTCAAATAAAAGATTAAAAATCAAAAATCAAAATGCGGTTTGCGGGCGGAACGCAAACCTAATCCTAAATGCAAAATGTAAAAAATTTTTTCAAACAGAAAAAATACTAATATCAAATGACCAAATTTTTTCCTCTTGCGAGTTTGAGAAAATGGCGCAGGAGCTAAAATACAAAATTCACGCTTACGCCCGCCGGCAGCTGACATGGTTTCGCCGCTTCCCAAAGATTGTGTGGGTTGAGAATAAACAACAGGCCGAAACGCTAGTCGAAAATTTTTTGTGCAAGTAGAATATTTTTGCTAGAATCAATCTTAATGAAAAGCAAATTTTTAGCGTTTATAGCTTTTGCTCTTATCGCGTGCACACCTGTTATCGTTTATGCGGGTTGGGATAACTCTTGGAGTGGCAATACTCAAGACGCTAACCCGTTTATTTATATGGGTCAAAAAACGTCCATCACAAATTTCAAAGTCGGAACCTGTAAAAAACTTGATAATGGTTATTGGATGCAATTGGCGGACGGTACTTGGGCGGACCCAAACAGCGCGCTAAATCTCTGCGGTACAAACGGCAGAGCACCAAATTGGCTTAATTCAAGCCTATACAATCCATGGCTTAGATCAGGCATCGGTCAAAGCGGCTCGGCGTACTCTACGGCGGATTTTTGGCAAAATAACGGATATACCGCCAGTAATTACGGTCAGTTTTCTTCTTATCAGGATTGGTATAAAAATTGCGTCATAATGGAAAGCATTTATCCCAGACCCGAATGCCAGAGTACAAATTATCAGGGTTATTATGAAAGCCCGTGGGACCTTGCGTATGGGGCAAACCTATTCGCCAGAATAACAATAGGGGACACAGGCACCATAACACTTGCCAGCTCAACTGGAAGCAAAGACTTAAGCGGTATTATTGGCGGCGCTCTACTTTACGGTTTATTGTCAAACACGTTCCAATAAGGCTTTGAGTAAGCCGAACCATTGATCTCGATTTAGTTCTTCCGGTCTATTTTCCAGACTAATACCCGATTTTTTTGCGATCTCATTCGCTTCGGATCCTGTGATTTTGAGTGTCGCAAATAGCGAATTTCTGATTTTTTTGCGTTTTTTGGCAAAAGCCATTTTAATCAGTTTGAAGACTTTGAGTCTGGGCAGATCAATTTCTTTTATATTATCTATCAAAAGTACAGCCGATTCGACTTTCGGCGGAGGATAGAAAAGACCGGCAGAAACTTTTTGAGTTATTTTTGCCTCTCCCAAAAGCTCTACAAAAACAGTCAAAATTCCTCTGTTTGAGTCATGCGGAGGTGCAATTATCCTCTCGGCTACTTCTTTTTGAACCATAACAACAATTTTTTCGGGTAATGTCGGGCAAACTGTCAAAAGAGAGATTATTGACGATGACGAGATATTGTATGGGAGATTTGAAACAACCTTGAACGGTTTGTTGACAATCAGTTGCGGAATCAAGGTGAGAGCGTTCTGGTTGATAAGCTTTATATTACTGCCGTATTGATTTTGTAAAATTGAAAATAATTTGCGATCCAATTCGCAGGCAATCAGCTCTTTCACCGAAGAGTTTAAAATTGCTTTAGTCAGCACTCCAAGCCCCGGGCCAATCTCTAACACGCTATCGTCCGACCCAATCTTTGCAGTCTCGACCATTTTTACCACAACGTCTTCGTTGGTTAAAAAATGCTGACCGAGCGACTTGTTTGCGCCGTCTCGATCAAGCATCGCTTTTATATCCGAGGGCTTAGCCGGATTAAACTCTACCATTATCTTTTTAGCTCCTCGACTAGAACCGACGGTCCCTTACCCGAACCATCATATTTGATCTCCGCCAAAACGTTTTTTGAAAGATCAAGAACGATACCACTGGGTGCAGTCGCCACACCCCAAGTGCAGTCAACATCTTTAATGACAGAATTACCGTTTTTCAAATTGGTGATTCTAATATTTGTACCCTTTTTGTAATTGGCGCTTACGACCGAACAATTTGATGGATTATATATTGTCGCATAACCACGAACCGAGCTCAAAACTATCACTTTTGTTCCGATTCTGGTCACTTTGTTAACCGGTTTTTCAACAATTTCATTGCTAACAAGAGTTCTGGATACTTCGACACCGTCTTCGCGACGAACTTGATAAGTTAATTTTCTCTGACCGACCTTGCCTGCATTATCTATTTTCTTCAAACCTCTCTCGAGCGTATTATCCAAAACTTCTTTTGATTCGTAGGCAATTGACTCGGTTCTTTCGATCTTAGTTAGGCTCACTCTTGTAATTTTGATCGTATCTTTGACCGGCTGGCTATCAACCGGAGGATCAACTATGTCCTCGTTAGCAAGCTCAACGGACGCTTTTGATAAAATTCCCCCAACAGAGTCTTTGAAACTTTTGATAGTGTAATTTTTCTTGCCGTCATAGACAGTGTATAGAGGAGCTTCATAGATCACCTGAACCTGCCCTGCAAAACTGCCAAGGCTAAAAAAGTTAATTACTTTTTTGCTATCCGAGAATATATCGTTCGCCTGACCGCTTATGCCGGCTAAAAGATAGACTACTTGAGGTTGAGTGATTTTATCGTCAGAAGCGAAATTCGCCCTGGTCTTGGCAATTTTTATCAATTCTTGCTCGGTAATCGGTGCGTCTTCTCCGGCTTGGGTTTTCGGGAAAAACAGCCCCCACGAGGCCGCAGCAACCCCAATAAGCAAAACTAATCTGAAGATAGTTTTATTCATTATATTTCCAGTACATCAATACTTCCGGCAGGAAGCTCTTCAATAAATCTGGATTGGACGCAAAGCTCCATCCTTCCGTAGAGAAACCTTGTTTTTGAAAAACACAAATACAATCTGTCCATAGCCCTCGTCATTCCAACATACAACAGTCTGCGCTCTTCTTCAAGTTCACTCTGATCCTCGGCACTTCTGGAGTGGGGAAATACACCCTCTTCCATGCCACTGATAAAAACAACCGGAAATTCGAGACCTTTGGCTGAATGGACAGTCATCAGTGTTAAAGCGTTTTCATGTGAGGAATACTTGTCTATATCTGCAATCAGGCTGACCGACTGTAAAAACTCGGACAAACTTGAATATTCGCTGGCGGCATTTTTGAGCTCTTCTATATTCTCGAGCCTCGCCTCCGCTTCGATAGTTTTATCGGATAGAAATTCCTTGTATCCTGACTTAGTCACAACGCGATCAATCAGTTCGGCGAGGGGAGTGTTATCAAACGATGATCTTAAGCCCTCCATCATGTCGCAAAACTTGGCAAATTTTTTATTCGTTTGCTTTGCTGCTTCCGGATCCTCCAAAATTTTTTCGAGTGATTTTTCGCCGATGCCGCGAGCAGGGGAATTAACTATCCGCGATAGGGAAATCTCATCTGACGGATTTAAAATTAAGCGAAGATAGGCGACTATGTCTTTTATTTCTTTTCGCTCATAAAATCTTACTCCCCCGATAAGCCGATAGGGGAGGCCTCGTTTCAGGAGCGCCTCCTCGAAGAGACGTGATTGCGAATTAATCCTGTATAAAACAACAAAATCGCTTAACTTTCGCGACTCCCCGACTACCAAACTTTCAATTTCATCCAAAATAAAATTAATTTCGGTAATTTTGTCGGGCGACTCTATCACCATTACCGGCGCTCCCCCACCCCGCGATGAAAAAATTTTTTTGTCCGAACGCAATTCGTTTTTTTCGATAAGTCCTTGCGCAGCATCTAGGATCGGCGAGAGAGAGCGATAATTTTGTTCTAAATATATTGTTTTGGCTTCTGGATAGTCCTTCTTAAAATCCAAGATGTTTTGGAATTTTGCGCCGCGAAACGAGTAGATCGATTGCCAGTCATCCCCTATCACAAATATGTTGCGATACTTTTTCGCTAAAAGCTGCAAAAACATATACTGGGCATGGTTAGTATCTTGATACTCGTCAACTAAAATGTATCTAAATTTATCCTGATATTTGTCCAAAACTTGGCTATGATTTTGAAAAAGCTCTACCGTCTTTAAAATCAAATCATCAAAATCAAGCGCATCCGATTTTTTCAACGTTTTTTCGTATTTTTCAAATACCTTTGCGACAATTTCTTGAAAATAATCGCTTGCATATTGTTTATATTGTTTAGCGGTTAAAAGTTCGTTTTTTGCACCGGAGATGAAATATTGAACGGATTTTGGATTATAACGCTTCTCGTCTATATCGAGTTCTCTCATACAGTTCTTAACGGCGCGTAAGCTATCCGATTGATCAAATATCGAAAAATTACTACTAAAACCGAGCAGATGAATTTCCCTACGTAGAATCTTCACACAGATTGAGTGGAATGTCCCAAGCCACGGCAATTTGACGGTTCCATTAAATTCAGAACCCAATATTTTCCCTATTCTACCCGCCATCTCCGATGCTGCTTTGTTTGTAAATGTTACGGCTAGGATATTTTGCGGATGAACCGATTTTTCAAATATCAGATACGCCACTCTGTGTGTTAGAGCTCTGGTCTTGCCACTCCCCGCCCCCGCCAATATCAAGACCGGTCCCTCGGTTGTAGAGACTGCTTCGCGCTGTTTATCATTTAGCCCGCTTAATATATCCACAGAGCCAAAATTACCACAGTCTTTACACCATTGAAAGTTGGAGATAAAATTAACCTAGTTAATTGATCGGAGGGGAAATCAGCAAGGACCTACATCCACCGAGGGTTTTGCATTTAGCTAGCTGGGCAATCGCTGTTGCGATGGCCGGTGTTTTTTCCGTTACGGTCGGATTGACTGTTTCTAGCAAACTTAATCAGATCTCAGCCGAGACCGCAGATTCGACATCATCAGAATCAACCGGAAAAGTTACAAAGCCATTTTATACCTCTGATGGTAAGGAGACCGGAGAGAGCATAGTTGAAACATGCAAAGAAGGAGCGCTCGTTGCTATAAATAACTATCCCCCAAGCTCCGACATCCTTAAACAACTTCCCGTAGAAGATGGAGTCGGGATAAACAAAACGTGGCTTAATAAGATGGGTCAGTTGAGTTGGCGATGCTCTCACGTTTGTGTTAAAGGATTTAATACTGGCGACTGGAGATCCGCAGACAATAAAGGAAATGTAAAAACAGCTCTAACAGGAGCCAAATACACTAGTGACGGGCAAGAGCAAACATTACAGGTTTTAACCTCTGAGCAGATTATTGAGCTAATGAAGAACGGCGACGCAACGCAAATGAAGAGCGTGGTTAATATAGATTCGCTAAAATCTCGTTGCGAAGGACCAAACAGTGTAGACTATGCATCAGCAGGAACAAAATTGAATGATTTGGTGATCCTAAAAAGGGAATCGACAAATACTGTGGCTACATTATCTGGCGGTACAGATCCAGCTAACCCAGCGATTGGTGATGCGGCAAACCCAGGTTCATCGTCAGGAGGAACGAGCAGCGCATCTTCAAACGACAGCGACTACGCCGGAGAAAATGGTCCATCGAGTGGAAGCGCCCCAAGCACAACAGTTCCAACCAGCGTACCTGGTTACACGACACAAAACACCAGCTCTGTGGCACAATGCTGGACTTCGGTCGCCAACGAATCGGCAAACCATTTAAAGAAGCATCTGGGCTCCTACAACCAAACCCAGGCGACACAAATCATTAAAGATATATCAGGCGAATTGCAAGTTTCCTCTCTACACGGAAGCGGCAGTGCTTTTGGAAAACAAATTCTGCAAAGCTACAATCAATATGCAAATATGGCAAAAGATCAGAAAAAGTTAAAAAATAACGAAAGTGCCCTTTTGGCCAGTTGCGACAAAGTCCTGCAAAGAATCCCCAATCTTTCGACTGCGAGAAGTGATATAGAGACGCTCGCAAAAGAAAAACAAAAACTACTGGACACTTTTGACAAAATTTCACCTCAAGATACTACTAAAGGGCTCAATTTGACAAGCCAGATCAAAATCGAGAACTACACAAGTGCGTTTGCCTACAGCGGAGACATAAAAAACATTAAGGCGTTTTTTAATCACATAAGCAAAAAAAACTTCACTGTTAGCTTAGAAAAACAAAGGTATCAGGATCTCACAGGTCTAAAATATCTCAAGTACGATTTAAATGCCACAAGGGACCTGCAAAAACAACTCAACGAAATCTTAGCACAAAATCCACAAGCTACCGGCGCAAAAAGCACAATCGTAGTCAAAGGAAACATCGCCATATCCAATAAAAATATAAACGGGAATAGTGTGGATAATGGTAAAAATAGCACAATTCACATCTGTGTCTATCTGCTATCGGATAAGAATAATTGCCAAAAAATCAAGACTCAGCGAAGGGATGGGGCTTTTGAGATCTCGTTTAACAATATTTTATCCGACCAGATAAAAGATTTTACAAACTCATATGATGTAGACAAGATAATGGTTTATGCCGTAGCCGACCCTGGCGCAAATTTACTTGAAAAATGGACTAATAATATGAGGAATGTTTATAAGGCTTATCCTTCACAAAAAACCCAAAAAATTCCAGAGAGCCTAGGAGTGACTTTTACAAATTCTGGTAATAGCAAATATATTTTGCAAATACATAAACCAATCATTCTTTATGGTCAAAGTATCAGACTTCGTAAATCACTTGACTGGGAAGATGTTCCTTCGCCACAATATGACGTTGAGGGTGTAAATATGGTTAAGAAAAATAGGGATCAATTTATGAAAGACACCGGTAAAGGCAATTGTCTATTATTACCATCAAACACGATGGCAGATTAATAAGATAAATGTTAAATAATCTTCTCCAACTCTTCCCGATCTATCGTTTCTTTCTCAAGCAGAGTCTTGGCAAGCTTTTCAAGCTTGCTTTTGTTTTTGGTCAATAATTCCTTGGTCGTTTTTTCACAACCGCCGACAATCTTGCTGATTTCAACATCTATTTCGGCGGCGACTTTTTCGGAAACTTCTTTGTGCTCGCCGAGCTCGCGTCCTAAAAAGACCATCTCATCACGCTGCTTGGT
>CAZIOI010000014.1:0-14387 GCA_964540855.1 uncultured Candidatus Saccharibacteria bacterium | reverse complement strand
TCATAGAAAATAATTATGTCGAGCTAAAGCTGAAATTTTCTGCTTCGTCTGAAGGTAAATTCGATATCGACAGTAATTATAATGGCTGCGATGTGGGTAAGCCCGTAGCAACCGGCAACTGGTTTTCAAAGCTTGAATACCAAGACCCGAGAAACTCAAACAGTGTTTATGCTACAAAAAATTTCCCTGTTCTGTGTATGGAATTTTCCAATGGCGCTACGGTGCCGGTGAATATTATGAAGACAACATATTCGACCTCGCAAACTCTGGATGATTTGGATACGTCAAAGATGAAAGCCTACTTCGAGGCGGGAGATACGGTCTTTACAGTATTAGAAGTCGTTGACTCATCGCAAAGAAGAGCGGACTTTGAGATACTTGACGAGCTACCGAACTCTGCGTCTGGTAATCTTGTTTACAAGATTACCAGAGAGGGTGATGGAAAAAACTTCACCGGTTCAGCAACAATTCATACGTCAGAATCCCGAAAATATTTCCGCCTTACTCCTTCGGCTGACGATATTAAATCTCCGGCATATTTGCTCGAGGGAAAAACAATCATTCAATATGAATATAAAATTTAAAAAGACAGGACTTTTTGTTCTAATCTGTGCAACAGCGCTGCTTTGTTCGAGATCTGTTGACGCTGCCGGCACAAGCACACTCTTTTTTAGCTGGGCATATGACAATGAATGGTCCGGTTGGACATTAAACAAGGTTGACAATATTGGCAGCAATTCCGGTCTGAGGCTTTTGGACGAGGAAACCGGTTTTGCGACAAGGGGCTATATAACGACCAAGACCTCGGCTAGCGGAGTGGCGAAGTGGAAAAGAGCTGTCATAGAGAGTGATTCGATCCTTTATTCAGAGATTGCAGGGGTTTCAGCTGCCACGGTCAGTCTAACCCCCAAATTTTCGACAGACAACAAAACATGGAAAACGATAGATGAGCTAAACACTGGCAAGCTTTCTGACTCACGTGATTTATACATATCGGTTGTTTTTGACGGTACGGCAACCACCTCGCCGGTTCTTAAAAGCTTGAGAGTGGAGTACGAAGTTGATTCTCTTGGGTATAGCTCGATCAATCTTGAAAAGAAAATCTTTAGGGTTGATACAAATGCTGATGGGAGTCAGAAACCCGTTCTCACAAGCACTTTTGTTCCCGGCGATATGGCTGTAGCAAGAATCGCAATAACGCCCAAAACGGCCGGAATCGGAGCTACCTCATTGGCTGATTACAGACCGGAAGCTTACGAGATCAACAATATTACCAATTCTGATGCCCGAAAGATTATTCTGTGTGGGCTTGAGGCATCGGACAAAATTTATCCGGCTTCATTTTCGAGTAATTCCGGTGAAATAGGGTCAAGCTATTCATCATGGAGTGATATAGGTGTCGCAAAAGATGAAACTTATTATTTTTGCTACACATATAAAATTGGTGTAAATGATCAGGCAAAAAATATCCTTTCTCAGTCGAGGCTGGTTTTGTCTGCCTCCGGTGGAGCCGAAATTTTATCATCATCTAACAATTTTATGCTGATCAAGGGTTCTGACTATCTTGCTTCAGACTCTTCTCCTAAGGAATATGATCTTGATGGCCCAACGGGTAAAAAATATCCGATTGATGATCAGCTAAGTCCGTCTTTTGTCAGTTACTCGATAGAATCCGGTGGAACACAACAAACAAATCCGTTTTACGTATATAAACGCGGCTTTGCAGGTAAGAGTCGCGGCGGTAATTTGTTGTCTTTACCTGCAGTCATAAAATCCTCCGGTCAAGAAATTGCTTTTGATCAGTTTTATCTACTATATAATCCGGCGTTTTACCTGTTTGGCAATATCTTCTCCGGTGAAAGTTATGCCGGTAATGCTATTGACTTTAATTCGCGTTTTAGCGCGATTTCAAACAAAGATTATGCTGTCGGTAACAAACTGAATAGCCAGGATGCACTATACAACTATTATTTTGATAAAAATTCCGTAATTGCTTGGGGCAATCAAGCCGAAGGTGGGAATGACAAGTATAAAAACAGTACGATGAAATCCGCCTTGGATTCATATACTAAGTCAGTTGGTGCTCCTGAGGACAGATGTAAGCTCTCATCTGCGGGGCAGCTTGGAAGCGACGGAAAGCCTATGAATTTACAATTAAATAATTGTAGCCAGTTTAACACGAATGCAGCTATCGATGACACTTGGCCAAACGGGAGAATGTGGTACCTTAAAGTTACAGGTGACGGAACTCAAAATATTGATATTGGTAAATCTGGTTTCGCAACTAATATATATGGACGTGGAACAATATTTATAGATTTTGATAATGGTCGAAGTGATAATACCGTAACAATAAACAATCTTAACTTTATATCCAGCGCAAAAATGGGAGTTGTTGTAACTGGCGGTGGTGTTGTATTTTCTAAACAAGCAAGATCTTTTAGAGGTATTGTTTTTAATCCCCGAGCAGAAGGTGCATCTTCCGGTGGAAAAATTTTGTTTACAAAAGAAGGT
This sequence comes from uncultured Candidatus Saccharibacteria bacterium, assembly GCA_964540855.1. GTDB lineage: Bacteria > Patescibacteriota > UBA1384 > UBA1384 > DTJR01 > CAZIOI01. The sequence continues at coordinate 11,873 of CAZIOI010000014.1, read as the reverse complement.
CGAATGCTCAAGATATATGGTTCACTAGTAGCTGACGAAATTGAATTTAACCCGCGCAGTAGAGAATCAGCCGAATACGGAATTATGATTTATAACGATGCTGCATTAATGAATCAACCGTTACCTGGATTTGAAGGTATCAATTCTTTGGTAACCGCTCGTTAAAGTTTGCATTTGTTTTTTTAAATAATGTATAATGATTTTAAGTAGAGGAGGGACAAGTGGTTTTAGAAGACGACAAGCAGAGTCTGCTTAGTACTGTGAGCGATGACATTGAGCAGGTATCGAAAACTCCTGAGGTAGGTGTCTCCTATTTGATAGTCGGTGTAAGTATTGCTATCTTACTTGGAGCTATATTGACGTTTGGTTCTATAAAAAGTAAGCAATCTACTGTTGAATCTCTTGATGTTTCGATTGAGAATGACGTAACCGCACCGTTGGCGTCTCTAAAAAAAGAACAAAAACAAATATCTACAATAAAAAATCAACTCGATTCGCTTAAAATAGCTTTAGATTCCAGGGAACAGTTTGGAAAACTTTTATCGACTGTTTCATCAAATATTTTAAAAAAATCTTCTCTGATCTCGTTAGCGGTTCAGGACGAGGATATAACTATGTCAGGTTCGGCAGATAGTTATGCTGATGTCTCCAAAGTTGTCACGGCTTATAGACAGGTCGACATTGTGACGGATGCGAGATTGTCTTCTGCGTCCCTAAACACGGAAACGCAAAAGATTGATTTTTCGTTAGCTATTAAAGTCGACAGATCTAAATTTAGATTGAAATCTCAAGTTGGCTCGACGAGCGCAAAATCGGTTGGTAGCAGTGCCAATATTTAGGAGTTAAATGAACAAAAAAACATCACAAATTCCAGTAGCATTAGCAGCTTTGCTTCTTTTGGTTGCACTAGTCGTATTAATAGCTTATATTATCCCTCAAATAACGACTCTTAGAGATCTTAATCAAAGTGTTGTCCAAAAAGAGCAAGAGTTAGCGGTTGGGAAACAAAAAGTCCAAGCGATCAGAGACGCGGTTCAATTGATTCAGCAGGCTAAAAAAGAGGTAGAAGTATTGGGTATAGCTATACCAACCAAGGAAAAGGCCGAAGAGTCTTTGTTACAAATAGCCAATATAGCCTCTCGCCAAGAAATAACGGTGAAGACAGCTACTTTTAGTTCTGCTGAGGGATCTTTGACAATGAATGTTACCGCAGAAGGTGACTACAACAAGTTTATAGATTTTTTTAATGATGTTAATTCCAATATCAGACCTGTTGTGGCTTCCGATATTAATTTTTCACCTAACGAGGAGACTGGATCGCTTGAGGCAAGTTTTGATGTAACTTTTCCATATATAGAAGAAGATCCTAAAGTTGTGGCTACTGATGAAGCAACAGATGAAGGAGGCATTGATGAGTAAAAACATATCTTATTTTATTTTAGGATTTGCCCTAACAATAGCGATTGTTTTTGGTCTAGGTTGTTATTTGACTAAAGCAGATAAAGTAGAGATAGCTGACATTGGCATTGAGACAAATGTTCTCTCCAGGGAAGATTTTAACAAAAGTGCTTCTGATACAAATGCATTAAATAAAAACGGTGACGTTCCGATTTCTGTAACAGCAGATCAGATAGGACGAGAAAATCCGTTCGATTCATATTAATTTAGATGCCACAGGGAACACTATCACTAGTAAAAGACGAGTTTTCTGCTCTTATATCTTTTTTGGATGAGCTTGTTGCTCTTGAATACCTAAAAAAAGAGGAGACTTTTTTTTTGAGAGAAAAGTACGACACGATTGAGTCTCTGTATGATGCATTAGCAGAGCGCAATGTGATTCCTCCGGATAAATTGGCGGAAATATTTGCAAGATCTGTTGGCATACCATATGTCAAACTTCAGTCTATAGACGAAAGAGCGTCCGAACTTATAGATGAACAGAATGCTGCAAAATACGGTTTTGTGCCGTTTGCAATAGACGATAAGTCGAAGGTTTTGCAGGTTGCACTTCTTGATCCGGTAAAATTTTCAAAACTCAACCAATCGGCGATAGCTCTGCTGGAAAAAAAGCTTGGTTTAAAGCTCGAGTTTTTTATAGCCTCCAGTATGCCGCCGATAAAAAATATACAACAAATCCAACAGCAAAAAGATAATATAAGCCATGACAGAAAAAACGAAGATATCAAGTTACCGCCGACTCAATCTGACACAAAACCCATACCTGTTAAGTTCGATCCTAATTCTATTAACGAAAAAATTTTACGAAAGATTCCGATTGATATCGCTCGAAAATATTCATCTGTCATTTTTCGTCAGGAAGATGACGGTTCTTTCGATGTTGCGGTTTCGGATATCAATCTTGTCGGTCTTAAAGAAATTTTTGAATTTGTGCAGAGCAAAAGTGGTGTTAAGTTAAATCTGATACAAGCAGACAAGGCAAATGTAGATGCAGCAATAGAACGCTACGGAACTTTGAACCAGTCTCAGCAGAAGGAGTCGCAATTTGAAGTTAAAGTCGAGGAAAAAACGGACAACGAGTCAAACGTGCAGTCAAACACAAAAAACATTACGCTTGCAGAGGAAAAAAGCATCTTAGATGCAACCGCGGCTGATACCAGTTCGGTTGCGACGTTGAAATTAAACGAAGTGTCACAGTCAGTCACTAAAACTGATAGTTCGATGGAAGAACCTGATCTGGTGAAATTTCTTGTCAAGGATACTATTAACATTAATGATATAAAGATGTTTGTTAATTCGGGGCAAATTCCTCAAACGGTAGCATCGATAATTTTTATGGCTGTTACAAACAGGGCGAGTGATATTCATATTGAACCCTATGAAAAAGCAGTCAGAGTGCGCTATAGGGTGGACGGCGAATTAAATGAAGTTATTCTAATACCCGCTACCCTGAATGCTGGGGTGGTAGCTAGGATAAAGATTCTCTCTAAACTTAAAATCGATGAGCAGCGCGTTCCACAGGACGGTAGGATAGAGGTTGTAGTAAACGGTGAGGCGATCGACGTTCGGATATCTACTCTACCGACGGTTTTTGGCGAAAAAGTAGTTATGAGGCTTCTTTCAAAATCTAAGACATTGCAAGACTTGGCGGAGCTTGGTTTGGATGGTCTTGGTTATGATCGAATAGCGAAAGCGATGGCTAAACCCTACGGTGTTATTTTGGCAACCGGGCCTACGGGGTCGGGTAAATCGACTTCGCTTTACGCGATACTCACCAAGCTTAATAAACCGCAAACAAACATTGTGACACTCGAAGATCCTGTTGAATATGAAATTCAGGGAATAAACCAAGTACAGGTAAAGCCACAGATCGGTTTTGGTTTTGCGGAAGGCTTAAGAAGTGTTTTAAGACAGGACCCTAATGTCGTAATGGTCGGCGAAATTCGTGATAAAGAAACTGCAGAACTCGCAACCCAAGCTGCCCTTACGGGGCATTTGGTATTATCTACGCTACACACAAATAATTCTTCGGGCGCGTTACCTAGGATGACAAATTTAGGGGTCGAGCCGTTTCTGTTAACTTCAGCTATCAATGCTGTAATAGGTCAGAGGTTGGTAAGGAGAATATGCCCCAAATGTCGCGAAGAGGTAAGTGTCCCACAGTCCGTAGTGTACGAAGTAAAACGACAATTTGAAAAAATAAATTTTTCGCATCCCTTGAAATTTTTTAAGGGAAAGGGGTGTAGCGAGTGTAAAAATGGATTTAAAGGTAGAGTCGGGATATATGAAGTTCTTGAAATGTCCGAAACAATAGAGAATCTTGTTTTGGATCGGAAATCAGCCGAAGAAGTATTTGCACAGGCGACCAAAGAAGGTATGATTAGTATGCGACAAGATGGTATGATAAAGGCTGTTAAGGGCTTGACTACTGTTGATGAGGTTTTAAGAGCCACCAGCGAAACAAAGGAGGGGTAAATGGAAGCTGCCGAAAGGATGGCGTCGATTTTTCAAAAGGCAATATCGATGCGAGCAAGCGACTTGCATATAGTTTCAGAAGGTGAACCGGTTGTCAGGATTGATGGCCAGCTTCGTGATATGGAAGGTGAAGCAAAGCTTACAGAAGAAGAAGCGCAAGCGCTTATTGCGACTACCCTTAAGAACGAATATATTTCCAGGTTAAAATCAGAAAAAGAAGTTGATTTTAGTTTTTCTTTCGATGGTGCTAGAGTTAGGTCAAATGTTTATTTTGAATCTGGTCGTGTTGCCGGCTCTTTTAGGTTTATTCCGAGGGAAATCAGATTAATAGGTGACCTTGGATTGCCACCTGTTATTCAGGAATTTGGTAACAAAGAGCAGGGATTGGTTATTGTAACCGGTCCGACTGGTCATGGGAAATCAACTACGATAGCGGCGATTGTAGAATATGTAAATCAAAATTTTTCAAAGCATGTTATAACTATCGAAGACCCTGTTGAATATGTTTTTGAAAGTAAAAAAAGTATTGTTACGCAGAGAGAATTAGGGACGGACACATTAAGTTTTACACGAGGTCTAAGAAGCGTGCTTCGTGAGGATCCAGATGTTGTCTTCATTGGAGAGATGAGAGACGTCGATACTTTTGAGGCGGCTTTGACTATTGCAGAAACGGGTCATTTGGTTGTAACTAGTTTGCACACCAACAGTGCGGCGCAAACCCCGGATCGTATTATTGACGTTTTCCCGAAAAATCAGCAGTCACAAATACGTCAACAGTTAGCAAATGTTCTTTCAGGGGTGATTTCACAAAGGCTTATTCAAAAAGCGTCTGGGACAGGGAGAATACCAGTCTGTGAGATTATGGTAGCCAATCAGGCGATCAGAAGTCTTATAAGAGAAGAAAAGACTCATCTTATACAATCGGTGATCCAAACTAGTGCGGCGGAAGGAATGATAACGCTGGATAAAGTTTTGGCGGATTATGTTTCACGCGGGGAAATAGCGCTGGAGGAAGCGCTAAAATGGGCGAGTGATATAAAAACATTTAAACAAATGGTGTTCTGATGGCAGCTGAAATAAATCTAAAAATTTTTAATAGAGTTACTCTCAGAGAAAAGACGTTGTTTACAAGGTCGCTTTCGACGATGATCTCTGCCGGTCTTCCGATAGTGCGTGCTCTGACTATTCTTTCGAAACAGACGACAAATAGGCGAATGCATGATGTTGTGACAGATGTTATCAAAAGGCTAGAGGAGGGTGAGTCGCTATCAGGTTCATTCAGTCGTCATCCTGAGGTATTCAATGATGTTTATATAGCAAGCCTCAAGGCTGCTGAAGCGTCAGGTAAATTTGAGCAAGTACTTGGACAACTCGCCGATCAGCAGGAAAAGGATTATAAATTAAATTCTTCGATTAGAGCGGCAATGATCTATCCTCTATTTGTTATTGCTGCAATGATAGTTGCTTGTTGTGTTCTCTTGGTGATGGTTATTCCAAAATTGGAAGAGGTGTTTAAAGATTCCAATATGGCTTTACCGTGGACTACGACTCTTTTGATTTCAACGGCAAATTTTCTCATAACTTCTTGGTATATAATTATTGCAGTTGTGATTGCCCTTATTTTATGGGTTAGATACTATGCAAAAACTGATAATGGAAGATTCGTTTTGGGAAAATTTTTAATTTCAGCACCTGTTTTGAAAGATTTTTACATAAATGTCTATATGGCAAAATTTTCGGTGACGTTCAGTATGCTTGTAGGTTCTGGGGTGCCAATTATAAATGCGATAAAATTAATCGGCTCGGTTATGGGTAATGCTGTATATGAAAAATTTATGGTCAAGGTTTCAAAACAACTTGAACGCGGTGTTCCAATGTCGGTGCCGTTGGCGGAGTCAACAATTTTTCCGCCCATAGTGTCGCAAATGATTGCTGTTGGTGAGCAGACAGGAAAGGTCGATGAAATATTGTTAACGCTTGCAAGATTGTATCAAGATGAAACAGAGAAGAAAGTCAAATCCTTAACAAGCCTTTTAGAGCCGATTCTCTTGATAATTGTAGGTGCGGGGGTGGGAGTGATTGTGTTTTCAATTATTATCCCAATATACAATGTTTCGTCTAATATTAGTTAGACTTGCAAAAGTAGCAAATAGCAAGTATTTTATGAATAATGTTTTCAGGAGGGACGTGAAAAATAAATCTTTTACGCTGGTTGAACTACTCATAGTTGTTGTTGTAATAGGCATATTAGCGACGTTTGTTTTGTTGGCATTGGGAAATAATGCAAAAACAGCTCGTGATGCCAGAGCAAAAAGATCGATAAATACGGTGCGAGACTCTCTGTCTCAGTATGCGGCGGCAAATTATCCGGTTATTTTCAGTAATGTTTTTGGTTACAACATCGAAGCTAAAAAGTCGGGTAGTTTTAATGATTTACTGCGTGCAGGTGGTGCTACGGCACTTAGCACCGATGCCCTTGATGCCAAGGGTGAAGCGGTGAAGGTAAAGTTTACAGCGTATGGATATCGTATAGAAGCTAAAACTTCTTCTTATAACGGGGCGGACGATAAAACATGTTGGTATGTATTGCAGCAAAATTATAAAGTAGCCGAAAATACTGATGCGAAGGATAATTTAGCAGAAAAAAAATCAGCCTATACATGTCAGCTGTGAGGCGAGAACGACTTTGTTGGTTGCCGAGGCTTTGAATAATTTGGTATAATGAAATCACAAAATAAGATAATTAGGAGGGATATGGAAAAGAAATCATTTACTTTGGTCGAGTTGCTGATAGTGGTCGTCATCATAGGTATTCTGGCAACTTTTGTCGTTTTAGCGCTAGGGAGCGCTACTAAGAAATCGAGAGATGCCAGGGCCAAAAGGTCTGTTGAGGCGGTCAGGGATGGAATCGAGCAGTATATTGCTGCTAAAGAGGACGCCATGGGTCTAAGTACGGGTACCCACTTTGGTAGCGGTGAGCTTAAAGCCGAAAAAGGCGGAACTCTTGATCAAAAAATAAGAGAGGGTGGCGGTACAGGAATTAGTACCGACGCAAATGATGCAAATGGTGAGCCGATAAGAGTTACTTTCACTGCCGATGGGTATACAGTATGGGCAAGATCGTCGGCATACTCTAATGCTAATAGAGTTTGCTGGAAGGTTTATAAGGAGTCTGAGAACAATGTGAGTGATAATCTAAGCAAGAAAGTACTTTCTAACAGTGCGACTGCTGATTCTGTAACGGGTATTACTGATAGATGTCAAAGTGGTATTTAGTAACTCTTTTTTTACGCTTACTTTTGTTGCTTTGGTAGGGCTGCTTGTTGGATCTTTTCTGACAGCCATACAAAATCGGCTTGATGATCTCAAGTCGATTTTGTATGACCGCAGTCGTTGCCCTCGGTGTAATCATATCTTGGGTGTGTTGGACCTATTTCCGATCTTGAGTTTTGTTTTTTTGCGCGGCAAGTGTCGTTTCTGTAAGTCAAAAATTAGCCCTATTTACCCGATTATTGAGCTTATAACGGTAGGATTAGCGGTTTTTGTCTATTACTATTTTGGTGAGTCATGGCAGTCTATGGTTTTGTTTTTTAGTTTATGCGCAATATTTTTGGCTTCAATTAGTGATATCAAGAGCCAGGAAGTTGATATATGGATATTTATAGTCGGTATAGCCCTCGCTCTTGCGTGGCGTCTTTCTTGCTGGTGTGACTTGAGCACATTGTACGATGTGATGCTGGGTGGCGCGACAGCGGCATTGTTGCCGTTTTGTTTATCGGTGTTTAGCCGAGAAAAGTGGATGGGCTATGGAGACAGTTTTTTTGCGTTTTGGATAGGCGTTCTGTGTGGATTTCCCACGGGATTAATTGGAATATTTTTGGCATTTTTGCTTGGCTCAATATTTGGTATAATAATACTGTTTAGGTACAGCGGAAAGACATCGGCGAAAATGAAGGTTCCTTTTGGGCCGTTTATAGCTCTGGGGGGAATCATTTCTCTGGCTTATGGCTCACTGATTTTAGAAAATTATTTGAGACTTTTGGGATATTAAGGAGGGTGATGAAGTACAAAATAAAGTCCTTTACGATGGTTGAGCTGATCGTTACAATAGTAGTTCTTTTGATTTTGTCTTCATTTGTAGTGTCAAGTGTGATAGGTGCGCAAGAGAAGGCAGAGGACGATAAAATGATCTCAAATGCAAATATTTTCGCTTCTGCTATGAATCAGTATGCTATTGATCATGGCAGGAAGTTTTTGGGTTTTGTTTCCCTCCGCACTATGGAACCAGACAAATATTATGGCATACGAGTTTCGTGGTTTGTAGGCTCTGAATTTGCAAATACTTACTTAAGTGATGCAAACCGGGTTTTATCGGGAAATATGCAATACATTGTAAAGGGCGATCTTACAAGAGCGGCTGTTATAACCGGACCTAAAAACGTCAAGGGGCAATCAAAAAATTGTAATTTTTTAACCGGTCCAGCTCCAAAAATAATTCAGCAATACAAGTCCAGAGACGTCACGAATGTTAATGATGTTAATCCGGCTGCAGAATCCATATTTCATTTTTATCTTTCGGAACCAACTCCGGGAATAGCGTGTTATTATGTCGCGTTATAAAAAATCGTTTACATTGATCGAACTGGTTGTAACAATCGGAATTTCCGTTATCTTAATGGGCGCTGCGTATCCATTTATCTGGAATACCGCCGAAAAAGAACAGTTTAATGGCGAAGCCGACAAGGTCAAGGCTTTTATTGAGAAGGCAAAAACTTTTGCGCAGAATCCAGAAGACGAAGATGCTGTTGGTTATAGGGTGGTGGCAGATGTTTCCGGAAAATTTCTGACGTTAAAAAGGATTATAGTGAATTCAGGAAATGAGGCAGAAGAGGAAATCGACATTCTGAATCTTATGAGCACAGTCAAAGCTTTGCCTGTGTCGGCAACTTGTAACAGTAGAGCTACGCCAAGTAGTTCGAGCAATATTAGCTTTTATGCGCCAACTGGTGAACAAAGATGCCAGTTTGATAAAATATTACAAGGTTGGCCAAAAATAAAACTTTCTGGAGAATACGAAGACACTTTAACAAAAACAATAACAGTGTCTCGCGGACAAATTATTGAGTAGCATTAATATGAAAAAGCTTAAATCATTTGGCTTAATAGAGGCGGTGGCAGCATCAACAATTATAATCGTGATAGCCTCCGGAGCTTTGGTTTTATCTTCGACATCTATGAAAACCTCTGCTGCCGATCAAGTGTATCTCGAGGCGGAAAATATTGCGGAATTTGTTTTTGAAAAAGTTCAAGAAAAAAAGTCTCAAGGCAAAGTATATTTTATCAAACCTCTTCCCACGCCCGCGAACTCATTTATAGTTAAATGCTTTGATAATGGCTTTGCCGCGTCAAATCCGCCGTGCTTTGAAGGCACAGGAGGGTTAAGTAAAACAGGACTTGGTTATAGACAAAGCGATATAATTACAGCTTCCCCAAAGTATCCAGTACCTTATAAAGGTACGGCGAATCCGGCGTTTATGAACGACTTTTTTAAGTATTCCGTTGACGTCGTGCCACTGTCGTTTGGAACGAGTGTTGTATTTCCCGAAGACAAAATTGTTTCAGTCAATGTAGAGGTCACATGGGATGATGTTGGCGGCGGTAAAAAATATTATGCTAGACAATATTTTGCTGATTGGGAAAGATGATGAAGAAAGTTAAATCTTTTACATTGATAGAAGTCATGGTAGCATCTCTTATATTTTTAGTGGTGTCATCAACGGCGGTCAGCGCATTTGCGCTAATCAGAAAATCAAACGAAAAAACAGACGATATTCGTATGTCAGACCAATGTGTTAGACAAGCGAGAGAAGTGCTAAGCGAGGTTGTCAGGGCAAATCAATCGCAGTCAAGAATCGCAGGAATCGATTCCTCTGATCCGAATCGTTTCACTATCACAGAGAGTGAGGATCAAAATACCGGCTATATTGGCGTGGCAATTTTTGAAAGCGAGACCTCAGTGAAAGCAATTTATAAAATCTCGGGGATTTATTATATTGGTGATTATACTTTAGATACTCCGACGACGATTAGGCGCAGGGCGAATTCATCAGAGATCATGTCCTCGGACTGTCTGGCATTTCAAAATATTCCGATTGGCCTTGTGTGGTCTAATGATATTGCGAAGCCGTTCAAGGTATATTTTGAAAAACATTATCCTGACTACGATGCAAATAAGATAGAGGACAAAATTTATAAAGTATTTTTGGAAGACTTGGTTTATCATGCGTCGGACGATGGTTTTAGCATTGCCGATGAAGTATCTGCCCTTGGGAGTAATACGATGTCAAAATTATTTGCAAACTTAACCTCCAGCGCAAGGAAATTATGGTAAAAAAACTTAAATCATCCGCTCTTTTGATGGCGTTGTTGATTGGAATCATGATGTCAGGTTTGGTTGTCGGTGTTTCTGCCGTTGTAAACGAACATATTTCGTTAGCTGGTCAATCGAGGGAGGGGAGACTGGCTTACAGGGCAGCGCTTAGCGGAGTCGAGGAGGGTTTGCTGGCGGTCAAATATGCGAGGGCAAATGGCAAGCTTCCGGAAATTTATGGGGAAATTTTTAATAGGGATTTAACAAATGGGGATACCGATGTTCAGCCGGCCGATATGTCCTATGAAATGTCGGTTGACGCTCCGTTCGGCTCGACATTTGCAGACACTCAAAGCTATACTAATCTCACAGAATGGCCGGACGAGACACAAAAAGATAGCCTAAAGAAGATCAATGCAGACGATACATACGATATAGATTTGACTCAGCTGATAAATGAAAAAAACCTAAGCTATATAGATATATACTTTAGCGGTCCTTATTCCGCCGACGAAGATGAGCTTGACTCCAGCTACACAGCGCTCAACTGGTCGCTTATCGATCTTTCTAAAAATAAGACCACGGGGACGGAGAAACAATTAATCGCAAGTTATACCAATAGCACCAATGGAAAGAAATTATTGCGTGTTTCTCCCAGCGATATTGCAAGTTGCGTAAAAGATCGTAATGAATGTCACTTGCGTATTAGACCGCAAATTGTTTCGGCTATACCGAGAACCCCGTTGACGAGAAGATTCGCCGGCGTAGGTGCAGGTACGGATTCAGGCAAACACGTCTATTTGGCTTTGAAAGCTGTCGATAAGTCAAACAGTTTGATTGTCGGAGAGTCTTCTGAAAATAATGGAGTCATTGCCATTACTTCTGTTGGCAAAGTGGGACAAGCGGTGCGCAAGCTAACCGCGAGGATTGATGCATCAAGCGGCGCCTATCTCGGATTATTTGATTTTGGCATATATTGCGGAACGAATTGTACTAATCTAAGTCCCGATCAGCCCTGATGGATAAGGTCGATATTTTTACAGACGGAGGAGCGAGGGGCAATCCGGGTCCCGCTGCTGTTGGTGTCGTGGTTTTGACTGATTGCGGAAGATTTGTTCTCAGCAAATCGATAGGCGAAGCAACGAACAATATTGCGGAGTACAGCGCCGTGATAGAAGCTCTAAAATTAGTGAGAGAAAATAGTATTATTTGCGATCTTAACTTTTACCTTGATTCCGAGCTGGTTGTAAAACAATTGAATGGCGAATACAAAGTTAAAGACGAAAAGCTAAAAAAATTATATTTTGAAATTAGGGAGTTTGTCATCTCATATCCAAAAACGGTGACTTTCTCGCATATTACAAGGGAAAAAAATAAAGAAGCCGATGTGCTTGTCAATAAGGCACTAGACGAAGACAACATATAATAGTTGTCTGTAGTTATCCAACATTTAATCTTTTGCTATAATCAGATTGTAGCTAAGATAAGATTGTAACTGTAGGTATTGTTAGCAACAAAGGTAGGGGGAGTGAATAACTTGGACGATAAACTTTGGTTGATTCAGAAATCA
>CAZIOI010000013.1:0-15068 GCA_964540855.1 uncultured Candidatus Saccharibacteria bacterium | reverse complement strand
TCGATATTCTAAAACACCTTGAAAACGAAACTTTATTTTCCAGAGACAAAGAAATCGAGTGGAAATGCCTTAATTGCGGATATGTTCACAAAGGCAAGGATGCACCAAAAATATGCCCTGCATGCGCCAAGCCGCAAGGCTGGTACGAACCTAGAGGATTCAACTGGTAGGATTACTTTTTATCGGAGTAGGCCACGGCAAAGCCAAACACACCTAAGATAATTTTCAAAAAACCATACCATTCAGCACCAGAACTCCAAAGCCACGTTGGCATTAATGTTGCTATACCGAAGAAAATCATTGCCAACGATAATATTTTCAGAACTTTTTTGGACATTTGCCTCCTAAATTAATTTAAATGTTGTTATTAAGTTTGCGATTGATTTATCCGTAATCTGTACCGAAGACGGTGAACCCTCCCAGGTCGAATATCCGTAAAGATATTTATCACCGGTTGATATTTTTGTTGCGTGTACTTGCGACAGTACGGACTCGTCGGATTGTTTATCAAAAACATAAATTGTCAGGGGAGTTTCTGTTATGTTCGGCAATTTAAACTCTACCGATCCGACAAAACCCGTGATATTTTTCTTCTCTCCGGCCGCAACAGTATATCCGTCCCATTCGCTCGTAAATGTTAGAGAGAAACCATACCCTCTATTTGTGTATAACCCCTCCGCTGCAGCTTGAGACTTTGCAGCTGTTGATGAAACGCCGGCTTTAGCGGAAACCGTCTCCGAGACAGCCTGGGTGGCTGTCTCGGTTACAGTAGCCGTTTGAGGATCGGCTTTGCCATCCTGAGATCTCTGTTTTCTTATCAAAACCAGACAAACAATCGCAACGCATAGAAAAAAAACGAGGACCCCTACGCCAAGCTTAATCTTCGATTTTCTGCTCATTGCATGCTCCTAAAAAATTAATTGTCTGATATATTTATATCAATGATGAGCGAAAAAACAAACAATTTGGATTCTCCGCCTAAACTTTCCAAGATGATCGGGCCGAGTCTGGTATTGCTCGGACTGGGGCTCGGCAGTGGTGAGCTTTTGCTTTGGCCGTACCTCAGCTCAAATTTTGGGCTGGGAATAATCTGGGCTGCGGCACTCGGAATTACAATGCAGTATTTTATAAATATGGAAATTTCCAGATATACGATCGTGAGAGGAGAGTCCGTATTTGTAGGATTCTCAAAAATGAATCGATTCCTTCCTTATTGGTTTATCTTCTCAACTTTTATCGCATGGTTTTGGCCGGGAATAATTGCCACCAGTATGAAAATTTTTTCTGTAGGTCTTGGTTTCTGGAGATTTGATTATTTGGCTATTTGCGCGCTGATCGTCATTGGTATCATTTTAAGTTTTGGTAAATCCGCTTATAGAACTGTAGAGGGCTTCCAGAAAATTATAATCGGCATAGGCGTACCCTCGGTTGTCGTGATAGCATTGTGCATCATCACTCCACAAGACTTGTTGGCCCTGTCCAAGGGTTTGGTCGGGACAGGCGATGGATATTGGTTCATACCCGTAGGTCGAGAAGGATTCTCGCTTTTTGTATTTCTGGGAGCGATTGCATATGCCGGTGCGGGAGGAAATCTAAATCTTGCCCAATCGTTCTATGCAAAAGAAAAAGGTTATGGAATGTGCAAGGGCAAAGTCGGTATTTCCAACGCCATTTTAAATAAAAAACAAATCGATATAGAAGGAAAAGAGTTTGATTTAACGGTTGAAAATATTTCAAAATTTAAGACGTGGTGGCGCAATATCAGCCTTGAACATTTAGCCGTTTTTTTGGTGACCGGAGCGTTAACAATCATTGTTTTAGCAGTTCTCGCCTTTTCCACATCGAAATTTTTCACCGGTAGTGCCCAAGGACTGGATTTCTTGATCAACGAATCAAAAGTAATCTCAATGATTCTTAGTCCTGCTATTGCAAAATATTTCATTTTGATAGTGGCCGTCATGCTTTTTGCCACGCAGCTTACAGTACTTGATTCAACATCAAGAATAATTGCTGAAAATATTGTACTGATTAAGCGCGATATAAATGTCGCCAGGGCTTATTACACAATCATCTGGACGCAAATCGTTGTCGGCATAGCCGTATTTTTATTTGGCTTTAATGATCCGGTGGCGCTTGTAGTAACTGGCGCGGTTATCAATGCGTTGGCAATGTTCGTCCATATCGGCCTTACACAAAAACTGAACAAAAAATTTCTGCATCATTCACTGCAACCCTCAATCGCGAGAAAAGTGATCCTAAAAATATCATGGTTGATTTTTGGAATTTTGAGCGTTTGGGCTATAATTGACGCAATAGACAAATATTTCCATTGATTAACTATCACTGTGAAGGTATAATTTTATTGTAATTTATAAGTGAGGGGAAAATGAATAAAAAATCCGGACTCAACAAGTCGTCCCGGGCAGCTATGGCGGTAGTCGCTACACTTTGTGCGATAGGCTTGCTGTTCGCGTTAAGAGGCTATTTGGCAGAAAATTTTGGTATTGAAGCCGACACTACTACGGAAAAGCTTTTATACAAGAAATCAGCAACAAGCGGAGATTTTGCCAATGATACCGCAAGCTCGACTATCGTTAAGGAGCAATCATCAGTAAACAATTGGGGCGGAATTTTCTTGTATTACCCTTTTAATACAGGCACCATTTCATCGGAAATAGAATTGCCCAAAACCTCTACCGTCACACAGATCGTCCTGGGAACAAAAAACATTGACAGCTCCTGTTTGAAATCCAGCATAAGAGCTAGCTTTTCTCAGGACAAGACCACATATACCAATGAGATAACTTCAAATAACGCAGTCTCCCTGAACGCCGGTAGCGTGAAAGCAAAATATGTAAAGTATGCCGTCACCCTGGAGGCTTGCAAAACCGGCGATCCAAGACCCGGAATAACCAGTCTTTCTGTCATGGGCTATACAGGTGATAGCGTAGCTAATCCACCAACACCGGCAGATATAGCCGGCGATATCGATAATCCACCGACTCCCACCGACCCGACAGCATCGACTACAGCTACGGTCACAGCTACAGTGACAACCACGGCCACCGCATCTGCGATAGTGTCATCAACAGCGACAATCGCGCAGACACCAAAGCCAACTTCCACATCAACAACAGTCGCCACAAATCAAGTCTTTGGCGATCCCCAAGGAAGCGTTAAATCCGTAGCTCTCTCCGGAATACAATCAGGTATTTCATTTTGGAGTCTCGTAGCGCTGGTTGGCATAATCGGTGCCCTGGCGGTTGTAAGGATTATCAAATCTAAAGACTAATCGTGAAAAAAGCGATTAAAATACTCGGACTTTTTGATTTTGTTGTCGCAATGTTTTATGTTGGCTATTTTACATTTAACGCACCGGTTATAATTAATGCCGTTAGGGCCAAAATAAATCCAACAATCATCACGGCAGATGCGACAGAGGATGAAATTGACGACGCAATCAACAGCCTGCCAACTCATTCCACTGCAGCATCAAGCACTGCTACGACGACTAACTCAACTGGCAACACAAGTTCGAACAATAAAAAGGCTGAGGAATTTCGCTCTAAATTTAAAAATGACTGGCTGTATTACCCAAAACTCGGCATCGAAGCACCCGTGGAATGGGATGTTCAAACTCAAAACGTTAAGAATCTTCTATCGGACGAGCTAGTACATATATCTGGAACCGGAAAACCTGAAACCGGCGGGGAAGCCTTGATAGCCGGACACAGTTCGTATTATTGGTGGAGCGATGGTAAATATAAAGACGTTTTTGCGCCGCTGACGAAAGCTGTTCAGGGAGATTATGTAATTGTTAAACGTAAGGATGTTGTTTATGTTTATTGCGTTAAAAGTTCGCAACAGTACGCCGCAAGCGCAAACTTTGACGTCAAGTATGGCGCTAACGACACTCAAAAGATCTTTATGATGACTTGTGTCCCGATTGGTACAAACTTAAGAAGGCTAATAACCGAAGCAACCTTAGTCAAACAGATTTAGTGTAACTCTCATTGCCTAATTACCGGATCTCAATAGTCCGCCCCACTCAACAGCCGTGAATCCACTTCTCTGATACTGCTTGAGTTGTTGGTTTGGATACTCGCTCTCTGAATTATTGGTTGGCTGATAATCAAGAAATACTCTAATCGTTGATTGGGGCTTCGGAGTTATTGCAAGCGGTGCCAACTTGTCCAGCTCATCGTTCTGGAACCATGTCATTCTCACGAACTTGCTATCAGGCATTTTTGGCATCCAGAATTCATTAAAATCTTTTATCTCTTGCGCGTTAAGTCCGATATATGTAAGGTCTTCTCTGATAGTTTTTTCTACATCCGCTCGGGCGACAACTTTAGCCGAATTTATTGAGGGGTATTTTCCCCATCCTGTTCCTTCCCAGAAGAGGTATGGAAAAGCCATCTGACCAATCTTGAGTTTGCCGTCAGGATTTGCAATAGCAGTCCAACCATTATTATATGTTGGTTCTGATTTAGTCACATTTGCACCAACCTTAACTGTAACTTCCGTAGATTCTTGAGGATAGAGATAGACGACAGGCTTGCCGCACTCAACTTGAGGAGCATAATCTTTGTTTGAATAAACGACCGTTGAGCCGTAATCATCAACCCAAATAATTATTCCTTTATTAGAGTAATAGGTGTCTCGACTGTCTTTATCTCCTTCGTTATACTGTTCATACATTTTGTAACCAAAATCAACCAGAGAATTTTCGGCAGATCCCGGTATATACAATGCCTCTATGCTATTTTTGTCGGCAACCTTTTTATCAGCGGTAACCGTCTGATCAGCTACCAATGGGAACGAACCATAAGCGCCACCACAACCCCCCGTTGCAAATTTTTGGAATTCTGTCTTATCGTCCCACCCAATATCTAGCGTTCCGTCATCCTTCACAAAAGTCGGGGAGACCTCGTAATAAGCCTTTGTGCCATCATTCAATTTCAGATAGTATCTACCAACCTTTACCGAGTCATTATCCTCGGCTATCTTGATTCCCTGTTGGAGATAAAGCTTGCCCCATTTAGTATCACTTATCGCTTTTTCCGACGTGAAATCTTCATTAGCCCCAGAGTCTCCACTAAATCTATATGTCAATCTTGTCGAACCATCATCTATAACTTTATCTGTTAAAAGCGATTTGAAAACCGTTGTCGAATCGTAAGACATTTTATCGCTATCAATGTAGTATACTGCACCATCCGCCTCATCGCTGTTTTGTTGTATCAGCTTATAGGCATTATCTTTTTTCGTAAAGCGAAAAATATCAACTGTCGAGACACCGTAAGATACAAACGCTGTGATAATCTCCTCGCCGGAGGACAATTTGCCGACGCTAAAATACTCGACAGTTATTTCACAGTCGCCCATCATCTCACAGTCGCCTTCTTGCTTTTTGAATAATTGCAAATCATCTAATTTTTTAGCTTCTTGCCAAGTGACGCCGCTATCGACGATTTTTTCAACAGCAGCCGTAGCGCTCTGATTTGAGTTAGAAACCAATGATACAGGCGTTGCGCTGGCTTGGGTTGCTACCTCGCTGGCATAATTATTTTTGTAAAACGTATAGCCCACATAACCTAAAAGAGCGACAACAAGCACCGACAATATAATTACCGGCCAGTTTAATCTTTTTTTCTTTTTTGTGTCTTGTTGCGCTTTCTGTGTATCATCAGAAGACACATCAGGTGACTGCGTTTCGTTTTCTATTGAATCCATACCCCTCCCCTTTATTTTAAGATAATTGTATCAGAGTTTTCTCGCGAAATACCAACAGGCAGAACGTGATCTAAAATCGCCTGCCTCTTAGAATCTCGCAAAAATCTCGGTTTATAATTTTTTATCTCTATTGGGAAAAATGATACTCTCAATTTACCGTCTTCAACCGTTCCACCAACGAGAACACCCTGTTGAGTTTCAGTTGAGAATGTTTGGTCAAAAACAAAATTGCCCAGAGAATATACAATTAATTTTCCATTATATACTTCACTATCCTGAATAACGTGAGGATGACTGCCTATAATGAGGTCCGTTCCCGCATTTATCATTTTATACGCAAGCTGTTGCTGCGCGCTGGAATGCGTTTCATTATATTCATTTCCCCAGTGCGGAAAAAATATAACATATCTGCCCGCGTCTTTTTCTTGTCTCGCAGCTTCCAAAAATTTTTCCTCGGACGAGACTGATAATGTATTTACCGCGATAATAGATACTTTGGTTCCTCCGGACTCGCTGCGAACAATATTGGTTTGATCAAATCCGGTTTGGCTGCCAATCGGCTCTATTCCATTCGCCGTTAGAGTATCTATGGTGTTTTGCAAACCCTTTACACCGGCGTTCTGCGTATGGTTATTAGACAAACTCAAAAAATTAAATTTAATGAATTTAAGAGCTTTGATCGACTCCGGAGGAAAATTGAAACTCAAATTGTTGGTCGTTATATCGTCGTTGATTGCCGAGTCACTGATCGGTCCTTCGAGATTGGCAATTTTTATATCCGATCCGAAAAATGTTCGCTCGCCGAGATCTGAAAAGACTTTCTCAAAACCTTCGTCTTTAAAAACGTGGTTCACCATTCGATCGAGCATAATATCGCCGCCGAACAAAAATGATGTAACTTTTGCTGCTTGCGCCTCGGCGCGCGCATATTCGCCTATCACCCAACTAGTTGTCTCCATATCATAATTTTTTTGCGCCAAGCCGGAATTGCTGTTTTCATATAATTTAAAATTCAAACCATTCTCTTTTGCCCACCAATTAAGCATGTATAGTATTTCGGGCGAGTCTGTTTCAGAGTCTAAAATACGTTCGCCGTCTAAGCTGGCAATTGCATCAATTGTCGTCTGATCGTGAATTTGCGCTAGGGAACTTGGAAGATAATGGGAAAAGTCCACCGACCCCACCAGATAACATTCGGGACATTTCTCGTAAATTGCTGTTATAAAAGAATCGAGTTTTTCTTTTTTGATACTTGGCTTCACAATAACCGGCGTAATCTTAGCTTCGGAAAAACTTTGCTGAACTTCGCCGATGACATTTGTGATGCCATGTTCGCCGACAAACACATTGTCATTTATACTGGTCAGATTTTCGACAGAGAGCCAATCAACAAAATCACTGTCAACATTTACTGTTTGATCGACAAGATTCCATTGCTTTTTAGAGGAAATAAAATCGGCGCTGGAATCAAAATGGTTAACTGAAAACAAAATGATTTTCTTCACGTCACTTTTTGCCGATAAACCAGACAAAAACTTTTGCCTTGAGTTTTCGGCAAAATCAAAATGGGGAATAACAACCGCTCCTGTATTTGCTTCGGACACAGAAGCTTTGGTCTCCGGTTTAGAAACATTACCTGAGGATGATTTTTTTAAATACCAAAAATAAGCCGTCGCGCTAGCAACCAGCAAAACCGCTACACAGATTAGCCCAACAAACGACCCCTTTTTCATTAATTACATTTTATCAGGCGCACTGATTGATAAAAGACCAAGACCGTTTGCAAGAATTTGTTTGGTTGCCCTGACAAGCTTCATTCTGGAAGAAAACACCTCATCCGACTCGTTGATAATCTGACAAGTTGCATAAAACGCATTAAATTTTTTGGCTAACTCGAACAAATAATTGCAAAGTAAATTTGGCGAGAAGTTTTCGCCGGACGCTATAATAACATCGCAATAGCGCTCCAATTGCTTGGCCAGCGATAGCTCCGGCTCGTTAAAGTCAACTGTTGGCTCGCCTTCTTTTCTGTCAGACGCTTTTTGAATAAGCGAAGCGCATCTGGCATGAGCATACTGAATATACGGCCCGCTATTTCCATAAATATTTAGGGCTGTTTCAAAATCAAAAACGATGTCGCTATAAGGATTGTAGTTTAGCATATAGTATTTGATTGCCCCCAAAGCGACTTGTTTGGCAGATTTGGTTTGGGGATGATTTTTTTTGACCAGTTTTATCGCTTCTTCCAGCAAAGAGTCTGCCAGTACGCCAATCCCCTTGCGTCCACTCATAGAATAGCTTGATTGCGCGCTCGAAGTATCAACACCCAAGCTCTCGGCGGTTTTTGCCGAGAGGTTAACAACGCCATAACCAACATGGTGCATCCTATCCGACTGATCATGATAACCCAAAGCCTTGAGACTCTCTTTGACAGCCTGTTGGGGAAAGTTTTGTCTCACATCAACTATATTTACAACCATGTCGGCGCGGCCGAATTTGTCGCTCTTTTCGCCATCCGGATCGGTTGTGAATAAATCCTTCTGCTGCGCAGTTTCTTCAAATTTTTTGTACAAAAAGTCTTTACCCAACAGATTATATTTCCACAAATGATATGCAATATCTTTTCCGGTATAAGTCACCACAGAGTTTGATTTGACAATCACTTTCTGATCGCCCATCACGTCGTCGATTACATAGCAACCGGCGTTCTTACCTTCTTCGACTTTGTAGAACTTGTCGGATTTTTTCAAAAGTTCAAACGCCCCAAGCCAAAAATCAAATCCGATAATATCACTCTCCCAAACCAGAAGGTCATAGTCTATTTCAAACTCGTGCATTGATTTCAAGTTTTCAATCAAGATTTTTTTGGCTAAGTCTTTTACATATACGGCTATTTCGCCCTCGTGTTTATCTAACGCATGAATAATCTCGGCTTGCTTGTCTTTGAAGTCAGGGTCTTGTTCCATTTTCTCCATCGCCTCGACATAGACTCGCGAGGCGAAATGATCGAATTTTTCGCCCTCCTCTTGGGTCGGGTCAAGCTCCCTCAACCCCAATGCCGTGCCGGCAACTTGGACTCCCGTGTCATCAATATAATTTTGGACTTCAACGTCATATCCGGAGGATTCCAAGATTTTCTCTATCGCATTTCCCAAACAGGCATTTCTCAGATGGCCGACATGCAATGCCTTATTAGGATTGACGTTTGTATGCTCGAGTACAACTTTTTTATCCGAATTCGTTTGTGTCTTGCCATAATCGGATTTTTTTTCGATAATCTCACTTACGTTATCCGCCAAGACTTTTTTTGAAAGATAAAAATTAATAAATCCGGCGCCGGCAACCTCTACCCGCTCGAATATATCGGTAAAATATATTTGGGAGGTTATCTCTTCGGCTATTTCGCGGGGGTTGCGGCCGATTTTTTTGGCCATTACCATAGCAACATTCGTCGAATAGTCGCCATTTTTCTCGTCTAAGGGACGCTCCAAATTTATTTGCTCGCTCGCAAAACCGGCATCGGCAAGATAACCGGATAGTTTTTCTAAAATAGATTCTTTAATAGCTTCCATCAGGGAAATTTTATCAGTTAATATAATTATTCACAATCTCGTCGGCAAGATTCTCCGCCAACTGGAGCTTTTTTTTACCAAGAGCGGTTAGCTCGACTATGTTTGAACGTCTATCGTCACCATGGTCTGCCAAGCTGGCTAGTTTAGCCTCAGACAGTCTAAAAATAATTTTTGAGATTGCGGCTTGGCTGAGAACAGCTGAATCGGATATCTGTTTTTGCGTGCAAACCGATCCAGCTGCAAGAGTGAGCACCAGATAGTCATTGTAAGAAATACCCAATGTTTCGCGTAATTCAATATCAAGTTTCTTTGCTACACGACACAGCAGCAAATATTGATCCACAAAATTCCGCGAACTAGAAATTTTCATATCCTAAGACTAGATTATTTGTAAATGATTTACAAGTTAAGAGACACAATGTTATATAAAATATTTGTTATATATAATCCTTTCTATATATGATGTTATATAATAAAAAATCTATATAACAAAAAGATATATATTTTTGTTCGCCAGATTCAGTTTTCCACAGACCTGTGGAAAACTTGTTAATTATCTGCCCTGTGGATAACTTTAGCAATCTGTGGAAAACTAGTTTTATCGGCAAAAAAAGACCCTCATGGCCTTTCAGTTACCGCCAAAATAGATTGCAAACAAAATTATTTTGAGACCTTACTCGTCTGAGAGACGAAATTTGTAGATCGAAATTGCAAAACAAACAACTATCCAGCTCGCTACTATGATCATATTGCGCGGATCTTGAAACGGCGAAACAGCCTCAAGCGTTACCGATCTCAACATTCTCAAAAGAGGTGCTAGCGGCAAATATTGCACTATTGAGTATAACCATTTTGGCAATGAATCTATCGGGAAAAACACGCCCGCCAAAAACATCATCGGGATAGTCAAAGCCGTTGCCATGCCCTCGGCGGCACTGGTTGTTTTTGAAAAACTGGCAATCGCAAAACCGATTAGCTGGAATAAAACTGCGCCAATTATCGCCAAGATATAAATAACAAAGATATTGCCATAGATATGAGCGTCAAAAACATATTTTCCGATCAACAATATTAATGAAATTTGCAAAAAGTTTAAGACTAACCTTGAGATCACTTCAGCAGATACAAACTGCCAGCTCTTGATCGGTGTCGTTGTAATACGCTTGAGGATTTTGTCCTCCCTATATTTGGTCATACCGACCGCAATACCGATAATAGACGAATTCATTAGTGCCAAACCCAATATTCCAGCTAAGACAAAGTCGAAATATGATAGCTCTTTGTCAGAAAGAGTTGCAGAAGTAACGGAAAAAATCGGCTTCACGGATTGAACATTATAATTAGTTTGAGTCAAAAAATGACCGATAAAACTATTTACCGTTGAGCCAACCTGCGCATTTCCTTGGTCGTAGAGTATATTTATGTCATTGTCCGCGTCCGGGGTTTGCTTGGCAAAGCTTTCGGGAATCTCGACAATCGCCGAAACAGTATTTTTCTTTACCAGATCCTTGGCATCATCCAAGCTGTCTTCCTCGATGATCTTGAACATATCCGCATCATCGATTGCCTTTCTGATTGATTGAGATAATTCGCTGTTAGAATGATCTATAAACGCGACTGTTCCGACACTGCTATTTTTGCCAAAAAATAATCCAAAAATGAATGTAAACATCAACGGAAACATAAAACTCCAGAACAAAGCTTGTTTGTTTCGGGAAATGATTTTGAGGTTTGCCAATAATAATTTAAACATTTTCCTCATTTTCAATTTTTTTGCCGGTTATCTCGATAAACACATCCTCGAGCGTTGCTCGACCAATCGTTAAACTTTCGGGGCGAAGGCTCTGAATAATTTTGATCGCTTGATCAAGATTTGTTTCGTCTTCAAGTTTCAGCTCAAATTGTCCCGCCTTAGCAAAAATGTTTTCTATAACGCCGATTTTACCCAAATTTGAGAAAACTTTTTTGTCAAGTTTTTTGGTAATAAAGGTAATCACAACCGGGTATTGCGCGCGCTCGAT
Organism: uncultured Candidatus Saccharibacteria bacterium; assembly: GCA_964540855.1. Taxonomy (GTDB): domain Bacteria; phylum Patescibacteriota; class UBA1384; order UBA1384; family DTJR01; genus CAZIOI01. The sequence continues at coordinate 3,739 of CAZIOI010000013.1, read as the reverse complement.
AAGTTTGTGAGTCTCGTCGATCGCCATAACACGCCCTTTTTCCATAATTGCAACCGAATCGCATAAAAGTTCCGCCTCTTCCATATAATGAGTCGTCAAAATGATCGTTTTCCCGCGCGCTTTAATATCCGTAATCAATCCCCATAGCGAACGGCGAGCGACCGGATCCAGGCCGGTTGTCGGCTCGTCTAGAAAAACGACTTCGGGATCATTTACAAGACTGGCAACAATTGAAAACCTCTGCTTCTGGCCGCCGGATAACTTGTCAACACGTTCGTTTGCCTTTTCCTTTAGATTCACCATCCCCAAAAGCTCATCAGCATCAAGGTGTTTCTGATAGAATCCCCCGAATAATTCCAGGATTTCTCGCAAAGTTAAAAAATTGTAATACGCCGATGCCTGCAACTGAACACCAATTTTTTCCTTGACCGCCTGGAGTCCGTTTTTCATGTCGTGACCCAAGACCTTTATCGAGCCGGAGGTTGGTTTTCTCAAACCTTCTATCATCTCGAGTGTCGTGGTTTTACCGGCACCGTTTTCACCCAACAGCCCAAATACTTCGCCCTTTTTTACATAAAAAGAGACGTCGTTTACGGCAACGAATTTACCATATTTTTTGACAAGATTATTAACCTCAATGACTTTTTTCATTTTCCTCTAGAAGCGTCATTCTAGCAGATTTTTTTACACTTTAATAGCATAGACCAAAAATAGTACAAAAAACATCAAACATAATACTATATTTGTTACCATACCGACGATCGAGCCAACCAGACTCGCCGATGCCGCCTTGAGAGCTTTTTGTGATTGTGGAAAAAGGATCGTCTCAGAAACAAGTACACCGACAAATAGTCCGATTAATCCGCCGAATATCGGCAAAATCATGGAGCCCACAAGCATTCCTATAGTTCCAATTAACAAACTCTTGCCAGATGCCCCGCCCCATCTCGCACCGAATAAACCTGAAAAATAATCTACCAATATAGATATTATCGCGATCGATACCAGAATAATCATCTCGCTCTGATTGATTCTGCCGGTTATCAGATCAAATACGATTGCGATGATCAACATATAAGGAACACTCGGCAAAACGGGGAGAACGACAAACAAAAAAGCCGGCAAGATGAGCAGTGAGGCGGCAACAATATAAAATATTTCCATTGTTATATAAAAGTCTATATTACTTTTCCGGTTTCATAGTCGGAAAATAGATAATGTCGCGAATGCTCGGCTGATCCAAAAGTGTCATAACGAGCCTGTCTATACCTATACCAAGACCTGCGGCCGGCGGCAAGCCAATATCCATCGCGTCCAGAAATTCGTCATCAACCATGCCCCAAGTTTCCTCAATCCCCTCATCCGCCATTTTCTGCTGCCCCTCGAGCAACTGTCTTTGCAACACGGGATCGTTCAATTCCGAATAGCCGTTTGAGACCTCGCGGCCGCAAATAAAGCTCTCGAACCTTTCGATCAATTCCGGATCTTCTCTGTGAGCTTTGCAAAATGCGGTTGATTCTTTGGGATAATCAATTATATGGGTCGGCTGAACTAATTTGTCTTCACAATGTTCTTCAAACAAAACAAGTATTGCCTCACCCCGATTTGCTTGATTCATCTTTTTGTCAGACTTGCCAGCCAGCTCGATAATCTGTTCATCAGACATCTGGTCAACATCGATTCCGGCAATCTCGCGAAGAGCGTCTTTGACGGTCAGCCTCTTCCACGGTCTGGCAAAACTGATCTCACTGCCTTGACAGGTAATTGTCGTGGTGCCAAAAAGATCAAGGCACAACTTTTCAAACAATCTCTCCATCAAATCCATCATATAGTTGTAATCTTTGTAAGCGCGATACATTTCGATCATCGTAAATTCGGGGTTGTGCGTACGGTCAATGTTTTCATTTCTAAAACATTTTCCAATCTCAAAAATCGCGTCCATACCGCCAACCATAACGCGCTTAAGATGCTGCTCGGGAGCGACACGCATATACATTTTCATATCAAGCTTATGGTGATGAGTCTCAAATGGCTTCGCGGCCGCGCCGCCATACACAATTTGCAGTGTCGGGGTCTCAACTTCCAAAAAACCTTCCGAGGTCATAAACTCGCGAATCTTAGCTGTAATCTGAAAACGCTTTTTTAAAATATCGCGGCTCTCTTTGTTGACGATCATGTCCATTGAGCGATTGCGATATTTGAGCTCGATATCTTTTAGTCCATAATAGGAATCAACCAGTCCGGTAAGTGATTTGTTTAAAATTGTGAAATCACTCACCCAAACAGATAACTCGCCTGTTTTTGTTTTGAAAACTTCGCCCGTAGTGCCGATAATATCGCCGATATCAATCATCTGCGCGAGCTCAAACTGCTCGGACAATTCATTTTCTCTAAAAAATAATTGAATTTGCGAGTCTTCGTCGGACAAATTCATAAACAGAATCTTGCCCATCGCGCGGCGGCTTGTGATTCTGCCGGCAATTCGGACAATTCTGCCGGTTTTTTGTTCGTTTTCCAAACCTTCGTACTCGCTTTTTAAATCGATAACCTTAGCGTCGGTTTCGTAACTATAAGGATAAAGGTCAACACCCTTTTGTTTGAGCTCGGCAATTTTATTTAGTTTTTCTTCTCTGGTTGATTGGCTTTCCTCTGACATAGTTACCTCACAATTAGCTGATCACATTGTAGCTGAAAATTCATACCAGATAAAGAGCGAGGGCCTCCGAGACGGTGAGCGAGAGCTCACGTCGCGGAGGCCCGGTTGCGTATCGGCACCTTCCGGTGATCATGCAGCGGCCACTCCCAGCCGTGCCCGCTGCTTATCAACCTGCCCACAGACAAATGAGAAGATGATATCGAAGGCATCGAGTAGATTCGGCACCTGCTTGCTAATCTCGGGACGCGAGGCCTCTGCCAGGTCATAGATCATTGTGGTTGTTTCCTCAATGTATCTATATTCCTTGGCAGTGTCATTGAAGCCCTTTAGCGTAACAAGATTGTGTCCTCGGTCAGTAAGCTTAACAAATGCAGTCTCCCAGAAGCCATTAACTACGGCTTCCAGCATCTGCCAGTGATATTGTGCAGGGTCAAGCGTGGGGAGCCCGGCTCCCTCTTTGGTGAGAGCCGCGATGATGCGTGCAACTCTGATGCCGCCTTCAAAACGAGTTAGCTCGCTTTCTAGCTCACTCACAGTGATCTTGCGATGTTCCACAAGGTCATGCCCTAAACCAGCCGCCACGCATACAGCACCCGTTCCTAGTTTGCTCAAGCAATACTGCACACAATACAGGTGCGTATCGTATCGACCGCCACTTCTCCGTCTGTCACCGTCATGTCGTACATCAACAATGTGTTGCATGCAGGCGACTAGTGCGATGTCCTGTGACGACCAACCGTCGTAGTGGACTAACCGCACCAGCTTGTCCAACGTCATCGTCCGCGGAATCAACGTTCTAGGCTGCGCGACCACAACCCTCACCTACCTTCCGAAACTCTGTTTTAAGGTGCGTTCCAAGCCGTGCAAGCACGACTTAGATTGGAGCCCTTTCGGGGCATATACAAAAAATGGCCCCTTTCGGGGCCGCCTTACGGCAGACTTATTGCGCAGGATTTAGTTGTTGGAATTTTGCGCTGTTTCATCTTGTATTACACACTACAGACAGCGAATATTTTTGTCAAATTTGATTTTTATCGTCCACCCGTCGCGAGATTGAAGAGATAAAATTGATAAACTCGACCA
>CAZIOI010000012.1:6797-15069 GCA_964540855.1 uncultured Candidatus Saccharibacteria bacterium | reverse complement strand
ACACTAAACACTAAACACTAAACACTAAACACTAAACACTAAACACTAAACACTAAACACTAAACACTAAACACTATTTCTCTCTGGAGCGGGTAACGGGAATCGAACCCGTCTCTCGTGCTTGGCAAGCACGTGTAATACCACTATACCATACCCGCAATCTCTTTTTTGTTGCTGTCAATGCTTGTTTTCTGCGAACTTTCCAGATCTTTGCAATATAATTTCGTCCAAACAAACACTTTTTCTTTCAGTTCACGACTGCAAACACACAAATTACAAACACCGTAAGATAATTTGTTTTTCTTGTGTCGACCTATAATATATTGTGTTTTATGAAAATTTTCAACAGGCAGACCTAGTTGTTGTACCCAGAAGGCTTTGCATTCAGATTCTGCTAAGTCGGGATATAAGATCATCGAGACCCTTATCCTGTCTTGAGGCACTCCACATATTTCAATTAAAAACTTAGCAAATAATCTGATAATTTCTGGTGTAACATTGGATAGTCTCACCATCGAGTTTTCTATTTTACTGTCACCCTCCCCAAAATAAAGCATCAATCCGGCTCCAAACAACGGAATATTTTTTAGTTCTTTGTATTCGCACGCACCATCTTCCCTGTAACATTTTCTCTTTTTGGCGAACCGAGCCTTGTTTGCTCTTATAAGAAATCGAATCCTTTCTTTAGAGATTTGCCTGGATTTTTGAGAAAGTTCGATAGAGATATTTTGAGACCATTTTTTATCAGAAAACCAAAGAGATAGAGTACCCTTGGAAATCGAAAGTATCCTTGAAATTTCGTTGTAGCTTAATCCTTTTTTTCTAAGACTGACAGCCTTAAGATAATCTATTTTTGATCTCACGTTTACATCCTATTATAATTGTAACATGGAGGTTCAGTAAAGCAATATTTAAAATTATTGATCACATTGCGAAGGCTAAACACAGATTGCCACGTCATTCGGGTTATAATATAGACAGAGGATTAGGTTTTGAAGATGCAGATTTGCCCTCCACTGGCAAATCCCCCAAAACCGCGCAACGACCTCAGAATGCAACCCTTAACTTAGTATCTTAGCACTTACAATTCTTACTTAGTCATTAATAATTTTACATTGTGATTATACGTTTTACGTTTTTCGTTATACGCTAATTTCTTATCTATAAACTTATATAAATTTCCCTGTTAACCCTTGACAAATTTTTGTTATCTAATACAATATGACCCGTTATGTTAAAAGCCTTAATTTGGATAGAGTTTATTCTATCCATTTTACTAATAACAACAGTGTTACTTCAGAACCGAGGAACGGGTTTGGGCGGAGCTTTTGCGTCAGACGCAAATGTTTATCGCTCTAAACGCGGCTTGGAGAAGTTTCTCTTTAACTCAACCATTGTTTTTGCCACGGTATTGGTAGTGGCGGTCGTTTTTAATCTTTATCTTAAAATAAGGGTTACGTCCTAAGTAATTTATTATGGAAATTCCGTTACGGCGTTTTCGCCAAGTTAAATTTCAATCATATATTACAGTATTAAAGAATTTCAAAAGTCTCTTTTCGGTCTATGAGAAATTGATTTTGGTATTTTGTTTTTTACTTATAGTCTTTTCCGGCTGGAAGTGGGCTGAGGCTTCGGGTACCAAGGAAATGATGCCTGCCAAGGGCGGAACTTTTGTTGAGGGGGTGGTAGCAGACTCGATGGAAGATGTTGAACTTGGGAGGCTAGTCAAATCGGGTCTCGTGATGCATGACCAATCCGGACAGATTGTTGCTGATCTGGCTAAGAGTTGGGAGGTATCTGCGGATAAGTTGACTTATACGTTTACGCTGCAGGACGGTATAAAAAGTTATACTTTGGTTGAAGCATTGGTTAAAAACCCTACATATTTACCCGCGGCCACTCCGGAGGCCACTGCCGAAAATACCCTGAGAATTACTCTCTCAGCGCAATCGCCAAGTCTTTTAGATGATGTAACGAAGCCACTTTTTGCCGGCGGACCGTACAAAGTTTCCAAAAAAAAGAAAAACGAGATTAGGCTTGTCATTGACAAGACCTATCACCTGCAAAAACCGTATATCGAAAAGGTGACGGTTAGACTTTATTCGAATCAGGAAGAACTTGAAAAAGCCGCTCAAAAAGGCTCGATAAGCGGTGCCTTGGGCTTGGCTAATATACCGGAGGGTTGGCAAACGAAAAAAGTATCTTTGAATAAAAAACATATTTTGTTTGTTAATGGTTCAAAGGCGTACCTCAAGAGTCTCAAGGTCAGGGAACAGTTGCTTTCAGGGACCAAGCCGGATTCAATTCAGACCCTGGATATCCTCGAAGTAAATGGTGATGGGGTTGATGCTCAATATGAAGAATTTAAGAAAAAGTTGACAGATGCAGGTATTCAGTTGAACGTCAGGCAAGCAAAACTCAAGGATGCTGTTTTGTCAGATTTACCAAAAAGAAATTATGATTTTTTGTATCTGTTGGTTGATGATGCTTCTACGAAGGATCCGTACAAGTTTTATCACTCCTCGCAAAGGACCGGTGAGGGCCAAAACTTTGCCGAAGTTGCAAACGCCGATCTAGACACCTTGACCGAACAATACAGGACCGTCGCTGATGAGCAAAAAGCGGAAGTCTTAAACAAAATCATTGGAGAGGTTCAGAGCGAGAAAATTACCATTGAATATGCCAATCTGCAGCAGGACTATTATGTATCGGGCAAAATCAAGGGATTTGCGATCGGTAGTTATTGTATGTGCGAGGCAGACAGGTTTAACGAGGTCAGAAACTGGTATATTTACGAACGAAAAAAGCGCTAAATATCGACACGGGACGATAAATCTAGTAAGATCACTTCTGTAAAGCCCTGGTGCTGGAATTGGTAGACAGGCATGATTCAGGTTCATGTGTCAGCAATGGCGTGGGAGTTCGACTCTCCCCCGGGGCACCATTCGACTCGCTCCGCTGGTTGGCGGATCTCGCTCATGGCTTTCAGCCACCCCCACTCGCCCAACTTCGCTCTATCGAGCTTCGCTGGGCTACGCGGGATTGTAAGACGTGTACAGGAGGAGCGTCTCACTTCGGCACCATTTATGAATTCTAAAAATCTAAAAAAGCAGTTTCGTAAAAAATATGAGGATTTTTTTTCCGGCTGTTTTCGCGTCGCTTCTGCGCCGCACAGCTTTATTTGGTCAGGTGATTTTTCGAATTTTTACGGTGGAATATCTATTTGCTCGAAAATTCCTCTGAGATTTTATGTCGGTCTGGAGAAAATTGACGATAATAAATTCGAAATAGAGGAAGAATTTTTTGCCTACAGCCCGTCGGCAAATAGTTTTAAGAAAATTATTCTCGATGATTACATAATTTCTAACCTGTACGATGAGCTGGCAGAGGTTTTTAAAGGTTATAAAATAAGATTTTTCAGCGAGCTTGTTTTGGGGCTATCACTTGGGGGATTGGGGGCAATGTCTGCGGCCATTTCCGGTTTAATTTATGATGATAAGGCAAGAAAATCTGATTTTGCCTGTAGATTAGTCAAAAAAATTCAGCGCGGTCGAAGCTCTGCTGCAACTGCTCTTTGCGCGTTGTGTGAATCCGCGCTCCCGATTGTTGTGAGCTCAAAAAACGGTAAACCATGGGCCAAGGGACTAGACGAAATTTTCAAGATAAATCAAAACGCTGCTTGGTCATTTGACTTTGGGCTTATTTTTTCCGGTAATCTTGTCCAAGGAGGTTCCGTCATCGCGTCTGCCGAAGAGCTCAAAAAAGAGTCGATTGTTAATCAGGGCGAGGTTGAGAAAATTGCTGGTTACAAAACAATGCCTTTCTGGGATTCGTATCTGGGAATGTTGGAGCAGGTTAGTACAAAAACACTTTTGCTTATGAAAGAGCTGTTTCGCAAAGGAAATTCCAGCGAAACTCTCAAGCAATTTTTTAGCAGTCTTAATCAATACCAGAATCTTCTCCATTTTGTAGATATTTCGACTCCGGCAGTTGACAAGATTTATGCTTCAATTCACAAAACTTCTAGTTTGACACAAAATGCTATGGGCTCCGGTTGCAAGATAACCGGAGTCGGTCGTGGCGGAGAAGTGCTCTTTGCTATGCCATTTGGACAATATAGAGATGCAATATTTGACGTGGCTAAAATTTTGGGTGTTTCTGTTGATTATGTTAGCTGGAAGGACGGATTTGAACAGGGATCAGTAAAAATTGAACAAGATATAACAGCAGGTTCATATAGCGAATTTGTTGGCAGCGACATGTTTGAGATAGAGTCGATACAAAAAGGTCAAAAAACGTTTAAAGTGTCCAAAGACAAAAATGTCAAATCCTCCCTCGTCATTGATCTTATTGATAATAAAATATTTCTACATGGCGAAAAAGCTGATTCAAAAAAGATACCAAGTCAAAAAGCAGCTTGCCAAATATTCGAGAAACTGTACCAAAGCAAAAACTGGTCGCTTGACAATGATCAATTACCCAAAACCTATGCCGCAAGCAGATTCGACCTGCAAAGTAAAATTATTTCGCCCATGGAAAAATATTTGGGGTTTAAATTTGAAATATCGGGAACTAGTTTTGAGAATTTCAGTTTGTCTTTAAAAACTCTACCGGCTGATATCGCTATTGTAAGAAGTATCTCGAGCTAACCAGACAACCGCGCATTAAGCTTAATGTCCCTGTGAAGGTTGGTATTATGTATTATATGATGATATCATATGAAAAATGGTTTAATTGTTGGAGGTGTATGACAAACCTAGAAACAGAAATTGAATCAGCAATCGATTTTTTGAATAATTTTGACCGAGAAAAAATTGAAAAATTTTTAGCAAAAATTAAACTACCTGTCTTGGTTGGAGCGATGGGCTCCAGCTACTATTTGCCGTCGGGTCGAGCGCAGTCGCTTATGTCTAATCCTCAAACGAGTTCAAAAATAAAATTTACCCTTGCCAGCGAAGGGTATGCGATTAAAAAAAATAATTTTGAGAGCTTGCTTTTGATTAGCAATTCCGGTCGGACGAGAGAAGTTATTTCGTTGGCGGAGGGTTTTACTAAAAACAATATTTTTGCTGTCACATCGGACAAAAAAAGTGATTTAGCTCGAGTTGCCGGAGAAACTTATGAGCTAAAATCCGGTAAGGAAAAAGCTGTTGCGGCCACAAAGTCTATAATCGAGCAGTCAATAATCTGCGAATCGCTTGTCAGGATTGCGGATGGAAAAAGTTTGTCGGACAAGGACGAGCTTCAAAAAGTTGCCCAAGCTATGCGCGAAAACAAAGATATCGAAGTAGACAATAAGCTTTTGGTTTTAATCTCCGGTGCCAGAACAGTTTATTTTGCCGGAGGAAGCTGCGGAATCGGTGAGGAGGTGGCATTGAAATTTTCTGAGCTTGCGAAAAAGAAATCCAAATTTGTTCCGGGAACTCAGATATTGCATGGAACTGAAGAAGTGATTGAAAGGGGCGATGTGGTTTTTCTACTTTTTGCCAATAGATATGCTGATTATATGGATCGCTTTGAGCAAATGAAGCAAAAAACAGGCTGCTATTTTGTAGCAGTAGGCGAAGATTGTGATTTCGCCGACTTTAACCCCAAGATTAATCTTGTTTCGGGTTACAGACCATATTGCATTTTGGCATATTTCTGGAATATTTTAACCAGATTCGCTCTAATCAAGGGATATTCCCTAGATAAGGGCGACAAGATTTCTAAAGTAGGTGTCAGTATATAGATGGAAAGAAAGCCTTTCACGATCACGATGCGAAAAGACCTTATCGACAGAGTCGATTCGCTGGTTGATGGAACAAAAATCAGGAACCGATCGCATGCCCTAGAGTACATTGTAGCCTCGCACTTTAAGCTAAAGATCAAAAAGGCTTTGATCTTGGCCGGCGGCGAAGGTGTGAAAATGCGCCCGTTCACTTATGAATTACCAAAAACCATGCTACCCGTTAAGGGCAGACCGATTTTGGAGCATATAATCGAACTTTTAAGGTCGCATGATGTAAGGGACATTTATGTCGCTATCGGTCATTTGGGCGAAAAGGTTAAGGATCATTTTGGCGACGGCTCAAAATTTGGCGTAAGAATAAATTATCTCGAGGAAAAAAAGAGCTGTGGAACCGGAGGCGCGATAAAAAATGCTCTGCCGGTTATGGGCACAGAACCATTTCTTTTAATTTGGGGTGATGTGTTGATTGATATAGATCTGAATGATTTTATAGAATTTCATTTGGAAGAATCGTCGATTCTAACTGTAGCCCTAACGTCAATTTCCAATCCAACAGATTATGGAGTAGTAAGGATGCATGGCAATGATATTGTTGAATACAATGAGAAGCCCAGGAAGACCCGTTCTATGTCGCATTTGGTGAGTGCGGGCGTTCATATAGTTGATCCTTCGATATCCGATTATTTGCCAAATAAAAGTAATTTCACGATCGAACGCGATGTTATTGGAAAATTAATATTTCAAAACAAGATCAAGGGCTATATTTTTGAAGGGAAATGGTTTGATGTCGGTACTCCCGAGATTTATCAGAGGGCTATCAAGGAGTGGGGAGGTTGATATAGGGCTGAATCGAGTATCTTTTATAGATCACTAATGATGTCTATAATGAGATTATGATTAATCTGGACTGGTCTAATGATATGGCTTATGCTGTTGGTCTTTTGGCAACGGATGGATATTTGTCGATCGATAAAAGGCATCTTGAGTTGACTTCAAAAGACGAAGAACAGCTTAAGAATTTAAAAAAGTGTTTAAATCTAGATTCGAAAATCAGTTCAAAAAATGATGGACGTAGTGGTAGGTGTGGTCGTATACAATTTGGAGATGTAAGATTTTATAGGTGGTTACTGAACATAGGATTTAGGCAGCAAAAAACGAAAAGTATCGGCGAATTAGATATCCCTAAGAAATTTTTTTTCGATTTTTTGAGAGGACATTTTGATGGTGATGGGTCTGTTTATGCATATAGCGATCTAAGATGGAAAAATAGCTATATGATTTATTGCACCTTCCTAGCAAAAAATCCTAAACATTTGGAATGGTTGCAGCAGCAAATTAAAAAATATTCTGGACTAGAGGGCAAGATTGGAGAATTTTCCAGAGTAGCACGATTAAGGTATGCAAAAAAAGCGTCTATAGGATTGTATAAACAGATGTATTATGATAAAAATGTTGTATCTCTTTCCAGAAAAAGAACGAAATTTTGTATGTTTGTAGAAAATGCCGAGGTGGAGAAATTTGGTAAACTCGCTACCTTGAGGTGGTAGTGCCCGCAAGGGCTTGCAGGTTCAAGTCCTGTCCTCGGCACCAAGGGCGACTAGCTCAGCTGGTTAGAGCGACTCGTTTACACCGAGTAGGTCAGGGGTTCGAATCCCTTGTCGCCCACCAAGAGGTGTAATTGATCAAAAGTATCTAATATGATATCCTCATGGTGCATTTTAAGGTATGCCGAGTTAGCTCCCACCTTCAGATTTACTGTCAAATCTACTGCGTAGTATTATGACAGTGTATCTTGCGGCAGGCAGGCATCGGACCGCTTCGCAAATTAGTGTGTAAGTGGTGCTTGGCAAAAAGATCATTGACAGCATAGTAGCAATATTTGTGCCGAGTTAGCTCAGCGGTAGAGCGCAGGACTGAATTTTCGGTCCGTTTCGCCGTAAGGCGGAAATGAAAACTGGGTGAATTCGGGGAAAGCAATAAGCCAATCCCGAGCCAAGTCCCAAAGGGATAATCGAAAGATTAGGTTTTGGGGAAGGTGTAGAGACTAGCAGGTGAGCCCCAACGATAATCCTGCATTAGCGCCCAGCCCCTTTATCATAAATAAAGGGTGATGAGATAGTCCAACCAGATGGAAAATCCTGGCGTCGGAAGTTCGACTCTTCCACTCGGCACCACCACAAACACAAGTCGTCAAACATAAAAAAATTGTGATTTGGCGAAAGTAAACCACAATCTATCAATATCAAATATGAGTTTTTTAGACGCCAAGAATTTTTTTAGTCTAGAATATCTTAATACCAACCCGACTCAACCGATGAAGTCGGCTATTTTTTTGCTGGCATTTTTTGCAGCTTGTCTTATTTTTGGTGTAATTTATTCTGTAATTGTTGAAAAAAAGACTAATCCTCGATTTATAAAAAAATTTCAGAGGCGAATTGCCGATTTTTTTATTTATATTCCGATCGTTATGATACTTTTGGTATTGGCGCACATGGGATTGGTAGCCACAATTTCAAAACCGATAGTTATAGTGCTTGCGGC
>CAZIOI010000012.1:0-6787 GCA_964540855.1 uncultured Candidatus Saccharibacteria bacterium | reverse complement strand
ATGGTTGATTTGGCTGATTTTTCTGATATACTACAGATTGTTCGTGGTCTCTAAGCTGTGGAAAAAATACAATACCCACCGGAGACAGGAAGGATACCTAAAAAATGGTAAAGACGTTAGATAAAGTTGCTGACCAGACAATGGATGATTTGGTCGAGAAACAGGAGGAACAACTCGTACCTTTTAATGTCGGTACGGTTGTAGATTGTGAGGTTGTTTCTGTTGCTAGCCACAAGATTTTGTGTGATGTAAATGGCTTGGCTTTCGGATTTGTTCCCGAAAAAGAGTTTTCTTTTGATACAAAAGAGCTCAAAGTTGGCGACAAAGTTTCGGCTGCAGTCGTTTCTATGGAAAACAGGGACGGCTATATAGTTTTGAGTCTTCGAAGAGCCGATAAAGACAAGCTTTGGAAATTGCTATCGGAGAAAAAAGACGAAGGCGCAATCATTGAAGTAAAAGTTATCAGTGCAAACAGGGGCGGTCTGATGGTTGAAGCTGGCGGAATACAGGGTTTTTTGCCCGTTTCTCAGCTTTCTGCCAAGAATTATCCCAGAGTGGACGGTGGTGATCCGAGCCAAATCCTACAAAAGTTAAGACAAATGATTGGTGCTGCCTTGTCGGTTAAGATTATTGCAGCTGAAAAAGAAGATGAAAAACTGATTTTTTCCGAGAAAATGGCCGCAAATGATATGGGCGGCGGAATTGATTCTGTTTATGAGGTTGGTCAAGAGATTGAAGGAAAGATAACCGGAATTGCTAATTTTGGTTTGTTTGTGAGTCTTGATTCGATAGAGGGTTTGGTGCATATATCCGAAGTTTCATGGGATCATGTTGACGATCTAAGTAAACTATTTAAGGTTGGCCAGTCGGTTAAGGCGAAAGTGGTCAAAATCGATGACGGCAAAGTTTCTTTGTCGATCAAGAGGCTAATGCCCGACCCATGGCTCGAAGCGGCCAAAAAAATCAGGGTAGGTCAAAAAGTCGATGGCGAAATTGCCAAGGTAACAGCTTACGGAGCGTTTGTTCGTCTGGAAGAGGGGCTTGACGGTCTAGTGCATGCCTCCGGTGCTGATGCACAAAAAGTCAAAGACTTGCAGAACGGAGACAAACACAAATTCGAGGTAACGGAGCTCAAACCGGAATCCAGAAGAATAGGTCTAAGACTAATAGACTAACAGATAATGAAAATCAAAAACAGCGCCCAGTCAATCTAGATTGGGCGCTGTTTTTGATGTCGCAATTTGACATCAAGGCTGTAAAAACCGGTTGGGGAGAGAGAAGGAGAGGGCGCCATGAAGACGCGGATGATGCTGTGGGCCGTCGTTGTGGTTGTTGCCGTCGTCGCAGTGCCCTGTTGGGGGCGGGACACAATCATTAAGGCGCACTGCCACACGAACTACTCGGACGGCTGTATGACGATCGACGAGGTTGCCGGCTACTGGTTTGGTCGTGGTGTCGACACAGTGATCCTTGCCGATCATGCCGAGCATGTAGAACACGAATCCATCGCCACCAGTTTTGGCGATGTCGGAACGGTAGCATACCAAGGCCAAAAGCGCGCTGGTATCATGAACTGGATGAGAGAGTTCGAGGTTGCGCGGGCAAAATATGCCCGTGCAGGCAAGATCCTTGCCCCGGGGCTTGAGATCGGTCTGGGAATAGGTCACACTAGTCACTTGTTGTTCTTTGGTGGCAAGCCTGACGCGCTTGTCCCAGATTCGTTCTTGGAAGGTACGAGGATCAAGGACTTGCTGGAGGAACGAAGGCAACCCGTTCAGCTCTATCCAGTCTTGGTTGCTTTCTCGGAGTTCCAGAATGACAACGAGGATACATCTGAAAGAGATGTGAGATTTCTCGTCAACTTGGCTAAAGCAGCGAGAGCCATGTTAGTGATGGCCCATCCTACTCACTTCAAATATCCGTTTGAATGCCTTGGCAAGGGTATTCGCATGTCTGAGGTGTTCAACGGAACCGATGCAGAGGATGATCTACTGTCATTTGCCAACCGAGATAGACCGATCTTCGTGATGGGCGGCTGCGACTTCCATGGCGCGGTTGGTTACGGCTTCGCCAGTCTTGCTAGCCTTCCCGGTGATGATGTTGTCACTGTGAATCCGTCAAATGGTATGACTATGGATAGCATCATACCGTGGACATATGGCGCCAAAGGCGATGCCCGGATCATCTCCTGTAACGGCTTTAGCGGTCCGTTGAAGCTGAACGGGACTTTGGAGATCACCACGAACTTAAGTGGAGACACTCCTTTCTTGGGCGTGGCAATCCCTGTAGGTGGTACTGACACCCGTCAGGTTGAGGGCTGGTGCCAGAATGGTGATCTCAGGCTTGAACTCTCACGGTTTGAGTTTGTGAGATACGACAAGTGGCTTATCTATGTTGCGATTGGTGGCAAGATAGTCACATCGGCACTTGTCGTCGAAGGAAGCGATTCAAAACCACAAGTCAGTGATCGTGAACCCGAGTCGAGTTCGTCTCGACGTATTGTGATAAAGTGCCCACCACCCTACGTTGCGCCAGCCCCCTCCGGCGAGAAGTTCGTTGGTCGGGAACAATGGGGCGACGGGACCATCGCTGCCACCTACATCAGGCGAGACGAGCGGTTCGGCACGCTTTATCTTCAGTATGCCCCGTCAGGGAATATCTATCGCTACCCCATAGACCTTGAGCAAAACTGTCAGGGGCTCGAGCGCTGCGAGATACCTGAGCGAATTTTGATGGAACGAACAGAAGAGGGGAGGACGGAGAGGCTCTCTACCGACGAGGAATCTACGGCTATCCAACACATGAAAGCTACCAAAAGGAGCCCGGAGTACTACATTCTGGACTTTGGCTACGCTTTTCCCGCTGGCAACACTCCACAAGCTCGCGTGGGCGGCATAACCGGGACACCAAACATCAAGCTCTACCGCGCGCAAGAGTGAGCGCGCGGTTTCGCGCAACCCACGGGCCGCCGGATCCTCCGGCGGCCCGACGTGTTTTATGGAAAGACGCTGTGGAATTGATAAAAGCTTGCCCTTCTGTTATAATTGACTACTAAACAAAATCAGGAGGATTAATTATGATAATTTCTGTCAATAAATCCGGCTTTGCGGAACTCAAGACCAAAAAAGCATCGATACTGTTTAACGGCAAGGTGAGTATTAACGATATTACTCTGGAAGGCGCTGGAGAATACGAGATAGGCGAGGTTTCGGTCCAAGGGATCGAAGACTATTTGTACATTATGAACAGCGAAGATCTGACGATCGGAGTTTTAGACTATAAGTGCAAAATTTCAAAAGAACAGACAGAGGCACTCTCGGATGCTGATATTTTAATTGTAAGAATTAATGGCGAGGTCAAGGAGGCGGTCGAACAGGTTAATCAAATCGGTCCCAAGACGGCGATCTATCTTGGCGATGAAGGCTCCAAGGTCAAACTTCAGGAGACCGGAATCGATTTCGATTCAATCGATCAAATCAAGCTAACCAAAAACGACTTGGAACTCGAGGGGAAGTCGTATTTTATGCAATTAAATAGTGGAGAACACGTTTAAACAAGCCAAAGACCTACTCTTTGCTTGTGAAAAAATACTGATACTGCTTCATAAGTTTCCGGATGGAGACACTATTTGTTCTTCTCTGGCGCTTTCGACGTTTCTCAAGTCATCGGGAAAAAAAGTCGATTGTGCCGTCAAGGATGGTATTCCGGAAGCCTTTTTATTTTTGCCGGGAACCAGAGAGATAAAGACTGATTTTTTGTTGGGCGACTATGACGTGATTATATCCGTTGATTGCGGTGATTCTAACCGAACCGGTTTTCCGGCTCGTCTTGATCAGGTTTGCGAAATAAAGCCGCTTATAAATATCGACCATCACCTTAAAAACAATTTATACAAAATTGCCAGAGTAAATATTGTTGATGAAAATGCCTCTGCCGCCGCCGAAATAATTTGGGAATTTTTGCGCTATATGGATGCCGAGATAGACTCCAAAATAGCGACCTATATTTTAGCCGGCATATATTATGACACCGGAGGGTTCCACCACCCCAATGTTACGGATAGGACGCTCAAGATTTCCGCCGAATGCTTACGCGCCGGCGGGCGTATCGGATTTATTTCGCAAAACATCAACTGCTCAAAATCCACGGCGGCGCTGAAATTGTGGGGTATAGCCTTAAACCGGATGAGAGTCAGTAGGCTCAAAGTGGTATCTACGTATCTCACGTATCAGGATATATTGAGATCGGGAGCGCAGTTAGAAGACACGTCGGGCATTGTAAATTTGATCAACACGATACCTTCGGCTAGAATAGCAATCTTGTTTCTCGAGTTACCCGATGGTAGAATCAAATGCAGCGTCAGGACGGAGGGCGGAATCGATGTTTCGAAGCTTGCCAGAATATTTGGCGGCGGCGGGCACAGAAAGGCCGCCGGCTTTACTCTGGAACGTGTCTTGGCGCAAAGGCTTTCGATGAGTTTGAGAGAAAATTTATGATGGCGCGGTGTCCTGCCCGCCCGCCTGCAACGATGTGCAACTTCGGGCAGGCAATCGCTGAAGCGATAGCTGATGCAGGCGGGCGGAATTGGCCTGCTGGTAGGTAAATAGTGCTGCTTTGAAAATATAAAAGCCCGAGTGGCGGAATTGGTATACGCGCATGACTTAAAATCATGTGACCAAAAGTCTTGTCGGTTCGAGTCCGACCTCGGGCACCACTATCCAATATGGAGGAAATATGAGAGGTGAGGGATATTTAGCTAGGCATGCGGAATCGTATGACAGAGATCGTTTAGACGAATATATGCAGACCGAAAAAGAGCGTGTACAAGAGAATGTTTCTGGTCGTCAAGAGTTTGTGTTTGGGGGGGTAGATCTTAACGTTTCTTCTCATAAGGCAACTATGCCAGGGCAGCTTTCACGAACCTTCGGATCATCTGAATCTCTTGAGCTAGAAGATTTAGCGATTGCTAGAGGAACGAAAAGTTTACGATTATCAGAAATAATGGAAGAGCCGCCAACTGTCTTATTGGCTTTAGACAGCGAAAGGGTATCAGCTTCGCATTATGGTACTGTTGCTAACGAAGATTACCCAAATGGTTGTGTCGTTATTAATCATTTATCATCCCCGAGAGATATTCTGGTGTTATTCCACGAGTTAGGTCACAATGATATTTGGCAAAAATCCGAGAGGGGAGAAAAATATCAGGCGCAGAATCTAAGGTCACAATTGAAAAACGGTGAATTAGATTATGGGACTGCTGAATCAATTTTAAAGTCAGAGCGAAATGCTTGGGCTTTCGCCATGAAAAGGTTAAGACCTTTTCTGAATAATCGGGCTGATGATGGCGGCATGATGTCGGTTGCTGAAGCTCGTCATTTTATTCATGATCTGATGCTGTCGTCTTATACTAGAAAGCTAGAACGAGAGCTAAGCGAACCAGAAAAAAAAGAGATAGAAGTGAGGGTCGCTGAGGTACTCGAAGAGGCATAGCTCGTCGAAGCCTAATTTTATTTGATTGCCTCAAAAATGATAATCCCTGCCGAGGTGGCGACATTAAGAGAGTTGGCTTGGCCGTACATCGGAATCTCGACGGCCGAATCAACCAATTCGAGAACCTTGCGGCTAACGCCGTTTTTTTCGTGTCCGAGGATTATCGCAAGCGGTTTGGAATAATCGGCTTTTTTATAGTGGACGCTGTTATCGGTCTGCTCCAATGCTATTACGTGGTACCCGTCATTTTTCAATTTTTTAACGGCTTCGATCGTATCGCAAAAATACTCCCAGTCAACCAAATCTACAGTTCCCATAGAAGTTTTGTAAATTTTGTCTCTTGGCGGAGTGGCAGTAATGCCGCAAAGAATCATTTTTTTGACCCTTGCGCCTTCGCAAGTTCTAAAAATCGCGCCGACATTGTACATCGATTTAATATTGTCCAAGACAACGACGATTTCTTTTTTCGGTGATTTTTTTATCGTCCTTAGACCACCCTTGAGTTTGAGATTCTCTTTTTGCGTTCTTTGCTTCATAATCAACTAGGTTATCAGAAATAAACTTGAAATTCCAGATCAGGTGATCTTCCAAAGATTACCGCAATTTGTTAGCATATATCTAATGAGAAAAAAGATTTCCACATTGATTACAATAATTGTGGCAGCTGCGTTTTTGGGTGCCTCTATTTACTATGTTTTCCCCAAGATATTTGCGGATTCCGTTTATCCTTTGCCGGAAGAAGTCGTTCCCGATATTATTTACTGCGCCGATTTATTTGGTTTGGACAAACCTCTTTTGGCGGGATTGATCAAAGTCGAGTCAAATTATAATCAAAGGGCAATGTCTCATGCAGGCGCTTCGGGTTACGCGCAATTAATGCCGGCAACTTTCGCGGGACTAATGAAGCGTGCACCTGAGTTGCAGGGCTTGGAATACGATATTTTTAATCCCCGATCGAACATTTGCGCCGGAGCGGCGTATTTGGCGGGAGCGATGGCTAATTATGGCGGAGACTGGACAGCTTCATTGATTTCATATAACGGTGGTGACGGCGCAGCGCGCAGATACTTGGCGGCCAAAAGTGCTTCTGTCTTGGTTGACGAGACAAGGTTATATGCTCCGAAGATTCTTTCGGCGAGAGAATATTATGCGGCAAATTATGCCGATGTGCTGTCAAGCAGCGGGTCGGTTAAGGGTTCCAGCGTTTCGGGGTTTGCGATAGAGAAAGAATCTGATAAACTAAATTCCTTCTGGAAAAGCTTTTTGAAGGATGCCTTTGCAAAATATATCAGCGACT
>CAZIOI010000011.1:0-18391 GCA_964540855.1 uncultured Candidatus Saccharibacteria bacterium | reverse complement strand
CAGTATTAATGGCATCTCCATAACTACCTCGACCGGGACGGTGAACCCCGAAGTGATTCTAGTGACACTGCAAAAAGAGCAAAGCCTTATTAGTATGACTTCGCAGAACGATAACTCGTTGCGTACGGCGATGGGCTACGCCTGCCCCGATTCCGGCGGGTGCAATTCGTCTTATACGGGGTTTACCAAGCAAGTTGAAAACGGGGCGTGGCAGCTAAGATACAATTATGAGCGATCGGAAGGACGTGGGTTTTCGGATTATCAGGTTGCGCAGAGTTTTTGCTTTAGCGACTGGAACGGCCAGCATTGCGGAACTTATGGCAACAGAGCGACCGCATCTCTCTATCGCTATACCCCGCATGTTTATAATGGAAACTACAATTTTTGGAATTTGTTTTTCAATACTTATAATTTCAGCGTCAGCGAATATGGGTCTTCCTACGTCACCCAATCGTCACCCATCTATGGCATGCCTGGCAGTACGCAATCAGTTTCAGTCACCTTCAAAAATACAGGTTCGCAAATATGGTATAAAAATTCTGATCACCCTGTGATTCTAGCTGTGCACTATCGCAAGGATATGGAAGCTTTCAACAAGAGGTTTAGAAGTGGCGGCTGGGTTTCATCCGACCGTATTGCCAGACTCCCAAATGATGTTGCCCCGGGCGCAACCGTGACAATTCCCTTTACCATTACGATTCCATCTGACATCGGACCCGGTTTGTATCAGTTCTATACCCAGTTAGTCTGCGAAGGTTACACTTGGTTCAGCGAATATGGCGGCGGGGCTTGGTGGTATATCGATACGAACGACATCAAATCCTCCTACGTCACCCAATCCTCTCCAATCTACGGTATGCCTGGCAGTACGCAATCAGTTTCAGTCACCTTCAAAAATACAGGTTCGCAAATATGGTATAAAAATTCTGATCACCCTGTGATTCTAGCTGTGCACTATCGCAAGGATATGGAAGCTTTCAACAAGAGGTTTAGAAGTGGCGGCTGGGTATCATCAGACCGCATTGCTCGTCTGCCCAATGATGTTGCCCCGGGCGCAACTGTGACGATTCCCTTTACCATTACGATTCCGTCCGACATCGGTCCCGGTTTGTATCAGTTCTATACTCAGTTAGTCTGCGAGGGTTACACTTGGTTTAGCGAATACGGCGGTGGTGCGTGGTGGTATATTAACGTCTAGTGACTTATATGAAACCGCTTGATATTTGCATTGACCTCAGGCCTCTGGAAACAGGCAATAAGTTTAGAGGGTATGGTTATTACATAAGAAACTTGGTTTCGAATGTTGTCGAGAATGACAAAAAAAACAGATATACGTTTATTGTTTATAGTAAAAAAAATCCTCTCCTCGTCGAGCTAAGTGGAAACAGCTTTGGTGCTTTTGTAATGGACGTGCCAAAAATCAGACCTAGATTTTGGTGGGTCATCGACCAATTTGCACTTTCAAGGGCAATTAAACACATTGATCCGGACGTTTATGTATCACTAGACACCAATCTGCCTTTTTTGGTAACTCTGAACAAGCGCATCAAAACTGTCGTTACAATTCATGATATTATTCCGATCGTTTTAAAAGACGAATATCGTTTGCCACCTGACAGGGCTTTGGAATGTAAAGTTAAGTTTAGCGCAGCTAGGCGAGCGACTCGAGTTGTAACTATCTCCGAATTTTCAAAACAAGATATTATAAAAAACCTGAACATCGACGAGAAAAAAATATCTTGTATTTACGAATCGACCGACGATACATTCAAAAAGTCCAATCAGAAGGCGATAGACTCGACGGTAGAAGAATTTGCGCTCAAGAAAAAATATATAATGACAGTCGGGGACTATTATGGAATCGATCCGAGGAAGAATTATTTATTTTTGATAGAAGCCTTTGCCGAGTTTATACTGTCAGATAAAAATAACGACATTGTGCTGCTGTTTGTCGGGAAATCGGGTGGAGTTGAAAATGAATATTTTAAAATCATGTCGAGAGCGCAGCGGCTGGGTGTCAAAGATAAAATAGTTTTTACGGGATTCGTGTCGGACGAACAACTCGCGGCGCTCTATAGCGGGGCTCGGGCGTTTGTGTACCCAACAAAATATGAGGGTTTTGGTTTGCCTATATTGCAAGCCATGTCATGCGGCTGCCCTGTTATTGCGGCAAATAACACATCTATTCCCGAGGTAGCGGGTGCGGCGGCCGAGCTTTTTGAAACCGGAAATACCAAATCGTTTATTGAATCTTTGGATCGGGTTATGGAAAATAGAGCGAAATATGAAGCGTTGGGATACGAAAACACCAAGCGTTTTTCTTGGCAAAAGGCGGCACAAGAATTTATTAAACTGATTGAATCAATATGAAAAAGATTGCAATCATTTCCGATACAGTGAGGCGCGACTTGCAGCAGCCACTACAGTTTTTTTCAAAATTTGAGGTTGTGCATCTGTATCATAAGGCAAGCTACGGCGACATGAAAAAAGAAGATTTTTTAAACACGCAGAAGTTTGAAAATCTCACCGATCTTAGAAAGAAGCTTAAAAAAATCAATCCGGATATTGTGCAAGCACCGGAACCGTATGGCGGATACGGGAGATTTAGGATTTCGCTCAAGAATTCCGCCCTATGCTACACAGTTTTTTCCTATTGCGTAAAAAACAACAAGAAATATTTTATACCCGTTTTTGAGAATTTGGATCCAATAGAAAAATACGGCAGGCTCATGGGCGGTCTGGCGATTTGGCTTGCAAAAAAATACTGCCGCCGAGCCAGCTTGTTTTTTTGTATGAACGGCTCTGCGGTGAGTAATGTCAGAAGGCTGGGAATCAACCAGAAAAAAATTGTTCGCGCGATGTGGGCCGTCTGGGGGGTTAATTTGCGGGAGTTTGGGCCGGGTCCAAAAGAAGTTAAGCCGACCGTCTTGTTTGCGGGTAGGCTAGAAGAAAAAAAGGGAGTACCCGACCTCATTAAAGCATTTGAGATAGTTCAACAAAAAATCCCCGAAGCGCGTTTGATTGTCGCAGGAGACGGCACCCTCAGGGGTGGCTTTGACAAGCTTTCAAATGTGGAAATGCTCGGGATAGTCAAACACGGCGATGTTCCGAAGTTGTTTGCAAAAGCATGGTTGACGGTCTCGCCGTCTATAAGAACACGTGATTGGGCGGAGCAGGTCGGAATGGTCAATATCCAGAGCATATGTTGCCAGACACCGGTTGTTTCGACTGACTCGGGGTCTATTAGCGAGTATATGCGCGACAATTTTAGCGTTCTCGTGCCGGAACATTCTCCGGAGCTGCTCGCAAAAGAAATGATTAATATTCTTAGTGATGCCAAAAAGCGTAGATTGATGGGTGAACGAGGACTCAAATATGCAAAAGAACATTATGACGCCGAAAAAAATATTCTTGCGATAGAGAAAGTTCTTCTCAGGTTTTTTGGTGCCGGTGGTTAATAAGTTGCCCGATTTGTATTATTATATAAAGCAATGGAACTAAAAATAAACTGGAAAAAAGTTTCTTGGTTTGGTGTCGGCATCTTGGTGGTGCTTAAACTCTACATAATTTTTTGGCAGTACCACTTTTATAATTTTTTGGTTCCGCCTAGCCCAGATCTGGTCTCTCATCTGCAAATGACGGATAGCTTCATAAACGGGACCGGTGCGCTAGGGACCTATCCGCCACTTTTACATATCGTCACTGCGCTTTTCGCTAGGCTTTTTTCCGCAACGTCCTTGTCGATCTATAGTGCAATCGGGCCGTACTGGATTCCTGCGGCCATTATCATGTTTTATGTATTGGCATACAAAGTTTTCGACTACAAAGTCGCGTTTTGGGCATCATTGGTTTTTGCCTTAGTTTCGACGAACCCGCTTCTCAATTTTGGCGATGCGCAATACGCGGACATCTTGGGCTACAACATCATCGGGCCGTTTTATATTCTAGCGTTTATATCTCTGGTCAGAGGATTCAAATACTGGAAACTTCCGATTGTTTTTTTACTATTTGCCCTTTTTTTGTCCGCACACCATCTGAGCGCGGTTCTTATGTATGTTGTTAGTATGATTAGTCTTGGGGTCAACTGTATCGTAACTCGCAGAGTTGATAAAACCGAATATAAAAAATCATTGTTTTTATTGGTTATTTTTACTGGCGCAGCGTTTGTATTTTTAGCCATGTCGAAAATATTCTTTGGGAATCTGGTATCAAGCACTTTTAATGCTGTTATTCATGCCAATCAACTGATCAGAGATACCACATCCGAAGTCTTGGATTACAGTAATATGTCGGCACTTTTACCCGCATTCATTGAATTCACCGGTCTTGCCGGAGTTGGATTCTTGCTGATTAGAGCTGCCGGTGACAAAAAAACCAAATTTGCTAGCATATTTATTATCTCGTGGATTTTGATAACGTGGCTTTTCTCCAGGAGCTCAGTGTTTGTTCTGCCTCAAAGAATTTTCAGAGAAATTTCTTTGCCGCTCTCCATCGCTTCGGGAGTTTTTGCTGTAGATATGGTTGCCATCTTACATTCGAGATGGCAGAAAATCGTTTTCTTCTCGTTTTTCGCTTATCTTGCAGTCATCAATTCATCGCAGATTTTTGTCCCTCCTTTTTTACTTCCGGATGGGCTAAGCAGCCAGGTTTGGTTCAGGGACGTCGATCAGGAGAAGCTTGAGTACATTAAGGAGAACGTAAACCCGGGCAGCGCTATTTTGACAAATCGATCCAATACTATATTGCAATATAAATTGATCAATTCTGGATATAGTCTTGCTTATCTTAACGGAGCAGGAGAGGATCTGGGCACGGATGAAGAAAAAATACAACTTGTTTCGGACAAAATTTCGGTGTCGCGGGCAAGTTATATTTTCATAGGCGTCGCCCCCAAAGACGTGGACCCTACCGTATATTTTACGCAGTTTGCAAATTATAAGGACGACACAGATATTCTAAACCAATACCCATATGACAAAAGCGACCTTGTTAAACAGTTTTCCGATGGCTCAAAACTAATTCATGTTTATGCCACCGCAAAGAAGTAAGACTTTGAACACGGGGTCATGTTAAGGGATCGTGCGCATAAGGCGATACCTTTTTTGTTAGAGTTTATTTTCCCGTCCAAATGTGTTTTGTGCAATGAGGGCAAGAGCACGATTTGTACCAGATGCGAGAGTATTCTGCCCAAAGCACGCCTAAAATGTCTTAAATGCGGCAACCATAATCCCTATGGGATATATTGTCCTAGCTGTGTCGGAAAATTTAAACCCGATCAGGTTTTGTCGGTTTTTGACTATTGTAACGAGGTGAAAAACGTTATGCACGAGTTTAAATACAAGGACTATTCATTTTTATCAGAAGAACTTGCACGGTTAATGCTGCCTGTAATATCGGGCATAAAGAATCTGGACCGTTATGCGCTATCACCAATCCCGATCAATCGAAAAAAGCTGTTATATCGCGGCTATAATCAATCAGAGCTTTTAGCTAATAGCCTCGGGAAGATCCTGCGCTTGCCTGTAGAGAATATCTTGTCTCGGAATCTTGATGCGCGCCCGAACCAGGCGCAATTAGCAAAAAGCGAGCGGTGCAAAAATATAAAGGGTGCGTTCTTTATCAAAGGTCCTGCAAAGATTCCGGAAAGAATAATTCTCATTGATGATGTTATAACTAGCGGAGCTACTGTTGAAGAGGCTACTAAAGTACTAAAAAAGGGCGGGGCTAAAAAAGTCGTCTGTGTTTCTTTGGCTCTGGGTTAGAAATATTTGCACAAAACGATTTTGCTGTTAATATCTAACTTAGATTTATCAAGAGTGGTGTGAGGGAATTGGCCCTATGATCGCCCAGCAACCCGTTTTTTTTGGGGGTGCTAAATCCAAAGCTTTAGGCAAAGATAAATTACGCGCTTAAAGGCGTGTTTTTTAAAAATAAAAAAGGAGAAATATGAAAAAACTGTTTACATCGGAGTCTGTCACAGAAGGTCACCCCGATAAAATGGCCGATCAAATTTCAGATGCTATTCTCGACGAGCTTCTGCGGCAAGATGAAAAATCTCGAGTTGCGGTTGAAACGCTTTTAACAAACGGCGTCTGCGTGATCGCCGGTGAAGTTACGACTAATGCTTACGTGGATATGGCTTCGATTGCTCGCATGGTGATAAAAGATATTGGCTATGATGGGTGCGGTTTCCATCACATGACAAGCGGAGTCATGATCGCGATTAAGGAACAGTCTTCCGACATCGCCAAAGGCGTTGACAGCTTTAAAAAATCAAAAGGCGGTGAGATTGTCGATGAGGATCTAAAAACGCTTGGTGCGGGTGATCAGGGCCTAATGTTTGGCTTTGCCTGCGACGAGACTCCGGAACTTATGCCATTGCCCATAACCTTATCACAAAGGCTTTGTCAGAGGCTATCCGAGGTTAGGAAGAAGAATATTATTAGCGGCCTAAGACCGGACGGCAAATCTCAGGTGACGGTAGAATATCGGGAGGGCAAACCATTTAGAATTGATACAGTCTTGATAGCCGCGCAACACGACGAGAATAAAAAACAACCAGAGCTGAAGCGTGAGATTAAAGCTAATGTTATCGATTTTGTGTTAGCCGAATATGGTTTTAAGGTTGATAGTAAAACAAAAATTTACGTTAATACTACTGGGAGATTTGTGATTGGCGGACCGGAGGGCGACACCGGATTGACCGGAAGAAAAATTATTGTTGATACCTATGGCGGTTATGCTCGCCATGGCGGTGGCGCTTTTTCCGGCAAGGACCCTTCAAAAGTTGATAGATCAGGATCGTATGCTGCGCGATACGTTGCTAAGAATATCGTTGCTGCGGGCTTGGCGACAAAATGCGAGGTACAAATTGCTTATGCGATTGGCAAACCCGAGCCACTCTCCGTCTACATTGACTCATACGGCACTTCAAAATTATCTGGCGAACAACTGGAAAAAATTGTATTAAAAAATTTCGATCTTCGGCCGGGAATGATAATTGAGGGACTCGGGCTCCGTCGCCCCCTGTATAGGCAAGTTGCGGCATATGGTCATTTTGGTAGAAAAGACCTTAAATTACCATGGGAAGAGACCTCGATCTCAAAAAAGCTTAAATAGTCAGGTAACTCATTGCTTCTTCCAGCAGATATAGTAAGATCAAACATGTAACGAAGCAGAAAAAACTCTTTGGGTTTTTGTTGTTAGTAAATATTTGTTTTTGAATGCCTTATGGACGAAGATTTAGGTAAAAATTACACACAGACAATAACGCCACCGGGGAAATTTCCGACAATAAATTTAAGGGAAATTTTAAGGTATAGGGACTTACTCATAACGTTTGTATGGCGTGACATAAAAGTACGCTACAAACAGACCGCAATAGGTGTTTTGTGGGCGATTTTTCAGCCTGTATTAACGATGCTCATTTTCACTTTCTTCTTCGGGCGCGTAGCACAGGTTCCCTCTGATGGCGCTCCCTACCCGGTTTTCGTTTACTCCGGTCTTCTTCTTTGGAATTATTTTTCGGCCGCTCTCACGGCTTCAAGTGATTCGATGGTTGTCAATGAAGGAATTATTAAAAAAATTTACTTTCCGCGGTTGATCTTGCCGATGTCCTCGGTGATAACGCCTGCCGTGGATTTTGGTATATCATTTTTGGTATTGATTGTCTTGATGTTTTTTTATCATATAATACCGTCTATATTCTCGGTAATCGCAGTATTAGGCCTTCTTGTGATGGCAATCATATACACTTTTGGATTAGGGATGTTTTTTAGCGCCATAAACGTCAAATTCCGAGACGTGAGATATGTCCTGCCGTTTTTTATGCAAATACTTTTGTATGTGACGCCAGTCATTTATCCTGTTTCTTTGGTGCCTCAAAACTATCAATGGATTCTTTATCTTAATCCGATGACCTCAATTGTTTCGCTTGCTCGACACTTTTTACTTTCGGGGACGATGGTCAGCCAAGCAAATTTACTTATATCAGCAGTTTCTTTGATAGTGATTTTCGTCTTTGGAGTTTATTACTTTCGTGCAACAGAGAGATTTTTTGCGGATATTTTATAATTTATGCAAGATTCAATTATTAAGATAGACAATCTGTCAAAAAAATACACGCTTGGTTCAAGTGAGCCTTATTATGCTCTCCGAGACCAGTTGGCTGGTATTTTCAAATTTGGGAAACTCAAAAAACATAGGTCGGATTTTTGGGCGCTAAGAGATATAAACTTGGATATTAAGAGAGGTGAGGCGGTTGGCATTATTGGACGTAATGGAGCAGGCAAGAGCACTCTTTTAAAAATACTATCCCAGATAACGCCACCTACCAAGGGGAGTGTAACGCTAAGCGGAAGGGTGGCGTCGCTTCTGGAGGTGGGTACAGGTTTCCATCCGGAACTTACAGGGAGAGAAAATATTTACCTTAATGGCGCAATCCTTGGGATGACCAAAAAAGAGATAGCAAAGAAGTTCGATGAAATAGTTGCGTTTTCCGAGATCGAGAAATTTCTTGACACCCCCGTCAAACGCTATTCTAGCGGTATGTATGTCAGGCTTGCTTTTGCTGTTGCCGCTCATCTTGAACCGGAAATCTTAATAGTCGACGAAGTATTGGCTGTAGGAGATGCTCAATTCCAAAAAAAATGTCTTGGTAAAATGGGCGAAGTGGGAAAGTCGGGAAGAACGGTGCTTTTTGTGAGTCATAATATGGCAGCAATCGCTGAGTTGTGTAATAAATGTGTTTTGCTTGATGGTGGAAAAATTATTGATTTCTCGGATACGGGAAGGGTTGTCAATCGATATTTGTCCGCCAAGAACGAAATTTGTAATAAGTCTGTTGAGTTGAGTGGCGAGGCGAAGAGAAAAAACTCGCTTGATAGTAGCACATTTAAATTTGCGAAAATATCCGTTGTAAACTCACGGGGTAATATTTGCTCAACGATAGGTTTATCAGAAAGCTTTGCAATAAAAATTGAGGGATGGCTAAATCGCAAGGTCGACTTTGCAAAAGTTGGCCTGAGTATAACCTCGAATATGGGGGTTGTACTGTTTAATAGTTTTATAAAAAATAGTGAATTTGTTAAGCTCGGTTCCGGTAAGGTATCTCTGCAGGCAAAATTCAGCAAAAACTTTCTTGCTCCAGGTGTGTATTCGGTTGGGCTGGGTGCGAATGGGGATAATATGGCTGATTGGATACCAGAAGCGATATCATTTGAAATCGAACCAATGTCTGATGGTAAATCAATAGACAGTGATTTCTATGGACTGATCAATCATCCCTGTGATTGGAACGTGGTAAATAACGGAGGCGAATGAGAATACCAATGATAAAAATAAGAACTAATGACAAAAGAAAATATACGGGCTCTGCAGAAGGTTGGCATGAGGATTTTATTGTACATCTGGCTAGCGTCTTGAAACCGAGGGTTTATGTTGAACTTGGCTTGTATCAGAGCGCTTTATTTAATAGGGTCTGTGAATTTGCTCAAAAATCCATTGGTGTAGATATAGACAAGGATCTAGTTAAATATATGAAAAAAAATAAAAACAACATTTTTTTGGGGACTACTACTATGGAAGCACTGGAGTATCTGAAGAAAAAAAAGATAAAAATAGACATGCTTTTTATAGACGCCGACCATTCAGCCCAATCTGTCAAAGAGGACTTTGAAGCATATTTCCCTTTCGTTGCGGATCAGGGAATCATTCTTCTACACGACGGTTATCCAAAAAATAAAAAATATACCGATAGGGGTTACTGCGGGGATGCATATAAAGCTATAAGCAAGATGACGGTTGCTAGAAAGGGTTGCGAGATGGTAACGATTCCAATGCACCCAGGTCTCACGATCTGTAGAAAGTACAAGGATTTTTTACCATGGCAAAAAAACGAAAAATAGTTTGTATTTGCCAAATATACAACGAACTAGAAAAAGGAAATTTAAAGAGATTTTTTAAATATATCCTACCGATTGTCGATGAGCTGGTGGTGTATGATGACGCCAGTACAGATGGCAGTTTTGAGTATGCGAAAAAATTCACCAAACATGTTATAAGGGCTGTGAAGAATGATTTCTCTGACGAAGTGAACCACAGAAAAATTCTTTTAAAAGAAGCACTATCTTTAAAGCCAGATTTTATTTTGAGGTTGGACGCTGATGAGGTTCTTACATCTGGCGCAAAAGAAAAAATACAAGAGATTTGTTTGCAATGTGAAAAAGATTGCCTAGACGCAATGGAATTCCATCGAATTAATATTTGGCGAAGTTCGTCGTGGCAAAGGATGGATAGTTTATATGACGATGGCTGGGAGGCGTTTTTATGGAGAGTCACCCCGCAGCTCGGTTATAGGCAGCCTGTAAAAAAAGGGTTACATCAAAAAGATTTAGTTCCGCCATCTATCAAAAGAAGGGCGCGGACAGATAAACTATCGGTGCTGCACTATGGTTTTGCCGATGAGCTTAATTTGGCTTACAAATACCTGATATATCGCTCCCACGGACAGAGGGGATACGAAATGCTTGATCGACTGATTAACGAGGAAAGTTTGGTTACTAAAAAGATACCCAAAATAATGTTTCCGGAGGGCCTTTATCAAAATGACCCAAAACCGGTTCCGCGAAATTTTGTGGCTTCCTTGAAGGCGGCAGAAGCTTACGGGGATAGGGTGTTTAGACCAAAGTACTCCATCGCCTGTCTGGTTTACAAAAGCGTAGATTGGCTCAAGTTTGTTTATGAACAAGTTTTGAAAAATACGGATATGGCAGATAAAGAATTTTATTTTGTTGCAAATGATGCATCTGAAGAGGTGCTTAGGTATCTGGAGGACAACTATATTCCGCACTACGTTTTCAATAATAAGCCCGAGCATAAGTCTCAATGGTATATCAACAATGTGTATAGAGCTTGGAATTATGCAGCGAAGGTCGCTCGCGGTGATTTTATAGTTTTTATTAACACGGACATGGCTTTTACTTCGGGCTGGCTTGATTGTTTGATTGCATGCTATGACGGGGACAACTGTGTAACCTCGAGGTTAATAGAGTCTGGTAAGCTAGAGAGTGCCAAGCCTGCTATTAGTAAAAATTTTGGGCGGACAATAGAAAAATTTAGAGAAAAAGCATTTTGCCAATATGCCGATCTGTTAGAGGAAGACAAAGTTACCACTGGCGGTCTATTTATGCCCCTTTTGATAAAAAAAGAACATTTTTTAAAGGTCGGAGGCTATCCTGAGGGAAATATTGTCGCTGGTAGCGATATATTTAAACCTAGGATTGCGAAACCCACAGACAAAATAATCTCTGGTGACGTTATTTTGATGGAGAAGCTCAAAGCCATCGGCGTTAGGCACATAACAAGTCATTCCTCAATGGTTTATCATTTTCAGTGTGGAGAAATGGATAGCAGGGTTGACAAGGCCAATAGCGACAAAGTTTCTATTGCTATTGTAAACGATATCGCAGGTGGTTCGATGGGCGAGCGAGTTTTGTGGAATTTTCTGATTGAGATGTTGCCTGGCGCCTATGCTCTTGACTACAAAACCACACATAGTAACTATCAGAGTTTTCCGCAGAATGCTTGTAAGTTTATTAGGGAATATCAACCGTTCACCAGAGTAATCATACAAAACGGTACTTTTATAAAAAAGGTCTCTGATCGTATTTTTACAATTAGTCTTGTGCAGGATGACCTCAGATCTATGAATCGTATTTCGATAGAACAAGAAGCGACGCTGAAGAGTTCACAGGTAGTTGTAGCAAACTCTGTTGCAACTGCTATTTCATATTCTGATTTTGCTCCGCAGATTATTCCACTTGGGCTGGACGACAAGCTTTTTAGACCCATGAATAAATCTTTTTTAAGAGCGAAATACGGTTACAAAAAAGAGGAGAGGATAGGCATATTCGTTGGCAGTTTTTCCGAGGTCAAGGGTTGGAATGAGGTCTCGTCTTGTATTAAAAAACACAAAGATATTAAGTGGATTTTGGTTACAAAAAAAATAGAATCTTTCAAAGCCAAAAACGTTGAAGTTTTTACTCGCGTTGATCAGCACAAGTTAGCGGAGCTTTTAAATGTTGCCGATTTTTTTATACTGGGTTCGCCTGTTGAGACACAGTGCCTAGCTGCTCTTGAGGCTTGTTTGTGCGATATTCCAATCCTAATGCACAAGGTTGGCATATTTCAAGAATTCACAGACAATGAGCTTAAAGCAATCGGTGTTTTTGTAGAATCTCTTGAAAATGGAATAAAACAAATTTTAACAAACAAATTCAGTCCCCGTGAAGTGATTATGCAAAAAGATTTAACCATATCTAGCACCGTGAAAAAGTGGCACAAGCTAATTGAAAAAGCGGTTTTAGAGGTTAACGTTAGGCGGCTGAAAGACGATAAAAGCGATCAGAAGGTGCGGAAACCGTTTTCTCTCTACGCTGAGCTATATTTCAGAAAAAAAATACTTAAAAAAGTTATAGGACGTGAATATATTGGTGTAAACATTTTTTTTAGTCGCGCAAATGTAATCAATATTGCGGTAAAGATACTTAAAGTGACTAGGCTATTGTCAGTAATAAAGAAAATAGTGAGAGCGAAATGAGTACTCAAAAGTTTGCGATTGTGTCACACATTGTTCCACCCAGTTACTCTGGGCAAGCCGTCATGCTTTATCGATTACTCAAAAATTTTGATCCAAATGATTTCTTAGTTATTGCAAGCTCTGATCAAGCAAAAAATGCTATATCTACAAAAACCTTGTCTTCACAGCATGTAATACTTGCTCCACACAAAAGACTTGGCCCTATTTTTGGTTTTCCCTTGTTAAAAACGTTTAATTTTTTAAGAGCTATTAGCCATAGGAGCAGTGAACTGATTAGGATTTTGAACAAATATCCGAGCATTGGCACTTTAGTTGTTTGTACCGGAGATTTTATTGATCTACCGGCTTGCTATCTTTGTGCAAAAAGAACAAAAACCGAATTAGTGTGTTATCTGTTTGATGACTATGCGGCGCAATGGACAGGATTCATGGGTTTTCTAGCGCGAAAAATATCCAAACCCATATTCAAATTTTCCAAGTCGCTAATTGTCCCTAACGAGTTTTTGGCCGACAAATATCGATCTTTAAACAAAAAAACGTTGATTGTCCGCAACCCAATTAATCTCACGGGAGATATGGAGAAGGTAAAATTTCAAAAAGACAAATTCAATATTATATACACCGGTGCGATTTATGAGGCTCATTTTAGTGCTTTTAGAAATTTAATATCCTGTATAAAGAAAATTCCCGATGCGAGATTACATTTGTACACAGCGCAACCCAAGAAAGATCTTTATAGAAGCAACATACTAACGGATCAGGTTACCTATCATT
Organism: uncultured Candidatus Saccharibacteria bacterium; assembly: GCA_964540855.1. GTDB lineage: Bacteria > Patescibacteriota > UBA1384 > UBA1384 > DTJR01 > CAZIOI01. The sequence continues at coordinate 5,019 of CAZIOI010000011.1, read as the reverse complement.
CTCACCTAAATGAGGAGGGTGTTGCTAGTGTTTTGGCTGCCGCAGATTTACTTTTTTTGCCACTAGCGTTTGATTCTCCGTATCCCGAAGTTATCAGAACATCTGCGCCTGGCAAAATGGGTGAATATTTGCAAAGCGGTCGGCCGATTATTGTTCATGCTCCTAAAAACTCTTTTGTCAGTCATTTTTTTAGAAAAAATTGTTGTGGTATTGTGGTTGACGAACAGAGCGAGCAACTGTTGCTAGAAGCAATAGAAAAGATTCGTAAAGACAAAGCCACAATGAAAAAAATTCAGAAGAACTCATTAGAAGCTGCGCAAGATTTCAGTATTGAAAGGAATGTTGCAAGGTTTAAGAAGGCATTAGAATGAGAATATTAGTTTATTCGCCGGTTCCTCCGTCACATATGTCCTCAGGTGCTCTGATGTTGTACCAGCTTTTATCTCTGGATAAAGAAAACGATTTTTTTTGTTTTTGTGCTGTGGACCCATTAAGAAAAATACCCGTTGAGTCTCCGGGTGAAAATGTCCATGTGATGACGATGCGCCGGCCGATAGAGAATGCGATAAGATTAACAGGGGGCTTTGTCGGCGAGTCGGTGGCTTATGCGTTTGAAGTAATAAAAGAATTGTACACAAACAAAGTTGTAATTCCTCAAGTAATTAAATATGGCCAGAGAAACAAAATCGACTGCATTTGGGCTATTTTGCAAGGCAAGACAGTGATTTCGTCTGTTTTAGAGCTGAGTCTAAGATTGGATGTTCCTTTGAAATGCCAGATATGGGATGAGCCAAACTGGATTCTAAAAGATACTAATATCGACCGCAAAAGTTTTAGAAAGACTATGTTTCGTTTTAAAAAAGCTCTTTCTAAAAGCGATTCGATAGCCTGTGCATCATTTGCAATGCAAGAACAATACGAGAAATACAATAAGCCTACATCTGTTTTTTTGGGCAGTATGGAGGGTTTGTCTCGCAGTGTTTATAAAAAAAATAAATTTTTTTATATCGGTTTTGCTGGGCAAATTTATGCAAAAGAAGAATGGAACTGTCTGATAAAGGCCATGGACAGCCTGGGATGGAAAGCTGGAGGTCAAAATATAAAAATAAAAGTGCTTGGAAAGTTTGATAAAAAGTTTGCCATGGGTTTACCAATTGAAATACTGGGTTATAGATCCCAAGAAGATGTTCTCAAAATATTATCGGCGGTTGATCTAAACTACTGTCCATATTGGTTTGACGCAGAACATAAGAATATTGCTGAGACATCTTTTCCGAGTAAGCTCACTACCTATCTGGCTTGTAATCGACCAGTTATAGTTCATGCTCCGGAATATAGCTCCCCGGTGAAATTTCTCAGATCCAATAGGTGTGGTTTTGTTTGTAATACACTTGACTACAAAAAATTAGCAAAGGCTATTCAGACGATTGCTCGTGGGAACTACGACCGGTCGATTCTGCAAAACCAAACTGTCGCCTTTAAAAAATATCTAACTTTTGAATATCAAAGGAAACAGATGAAGAATTTTTTAAAATTGGACCAACTATGAAGGTACTAATTGTTGGCTTTAGTCATTCAATTCACACCGCTAGATGGATCAACCAAATTACGGATCAGGGATGGGAAATCAAACTTTTTCCGAGTTATGATGCTGGTGCGGTTTCGGACGAACTTAAGGATGTTGATGTCTATCATAGTATCTATGCAACAAAATATAATAAAAATAAACAAATAAATTTTTTTGGCAGTCCAGTTGCAAGCAGAAAGCTTGCTTATCTTGCAAGGCGCACAAAAGGTCTTTTTTCTAGGGACTACAGGGTGAAACAGTTGGAAAAACTAATTTGTTCATTTAATCCAAACATTATTCATTCAATGGAATTTCAATCGGGCGGATATTTGGTCTGTAATGTAAAAAAGCGCTTTAAAGGGGAATTCCCAGCTTGGATCGCCACCAACTGGGGGAGTGATATTTATTATTATGGCAATCTCGAAAGTCATAAAAAAAAGATTTCTGAAGTCCTTGAGTCTTGTGATTATTATTCTTGTGAATGCGAACGCGATATCTGTCTGGCTAAAAAACATGGTTTAAAAGGCAAGGTGCTTCCCGTTTTTCCTAACTCCGGAGGATTTAATTTGAGAAAAATCGAAAGTTATAAAAAAATCCCGGTTTCAAGTAGAAAAATTATCATGGTAAAGGGTTACCAACATTTTGCGGGAAGGACATTGGTGGCTCTTGAGGCCTTTAAAATGATAAAGGACCGTTTGAGAGGGTATAAAATCGTTGTTTATTCTGTCCAACCAAGGAGTTGTGTCAAGACTGCCTATGAGAATTTTAGTAAAATGTCAGGCGTTGAAACAGAAATATTGCCTCTCAACACACCTCACGAAAAGATGCTGCAATTATATGGCCAGTCTAGAATGGCTGTCGGTCTTAGTGTATCTGACGCTATCTCGACGATGGTGTTAGAGTCTATGGTGACGGGCTGTTTTCCTATTCAATCGGAAACATCTTGTGCCAACGAATGGGTTAAGCACGGAGAAACAGGATTTATTGTGCCGGCCGAAGACCCTCGTATGATTGCTGAGGCGATTAATATAGCATTGGAAGATGATAAGCTGGTTAACGAAGCAGCGGAGAAAAATTGGAAAGTTGCTCAGGAAAGGCTTGATTACAACCTAATCAAGCAAAAAACGATTGATTTTTACAACGAGGTTTACAATTTTAGCAAAAAAAAATAGATTGCAACCGATCATCTGTTGTAGTAAGTTGAAAAAAACTTTTTGGAGGATTTATGAAAGTATTAGTTGTCGGTGGAGCTGGATATTTGGGGGGAGCTGTTACGGATATTTTGATGAGTCGCAAAGAGCACGAAGTCAGGGTTTACGATGCTCTTCTTTATGAAGAGAGCTATCGAAAAAATGTCGACTTTGCCTACGGCGATATTAGAGATAGGAAAAAGTTACTTAAGCATCTTAGATGGGCCGATACTGTTATTTGGCTTGCGGCGCTGGTAGGCGATGGCGCCTGTCAGGTCAACCCCGATATTTCGGCCGAGCTGAACCATGTTGCAGTCGGCTGGCTGGCTGAAAACTTTGATGGCCGCATTATTTTTATGTCCACTTGCTCAGTTTATGGCGCGCAGGACGGGACATTAGACGAGTCTTCACCGATAAATCCGTTATCTGTCTATGCAGTTACCAAGTTTGCGGCCGAGATCCATCTTAAGAATAAAAATGCTATTATTTTTAGGCTTGGCACTTTGTTTGGCGTAAGTGACCAATTTTCGAGACTGCGCCTTGATCTTGTTGTAAATACAATGACAGTCAAAGCTTTCACCGAAGGTTCGCTCAAAGTTTTTGGTGGTGCACAGTACAGACCGCTTTTGCATGTCAGAGATGCGGCTCAGGCAATTGCGGACAATATCGATACGAAGCACAAAGGTATTTACAATCTGCACAAAGTGAATATGAAAATCAGCGATCTTGCCAAAGAGGTCCAGTCGCAATTTGATAAGCTCGAAGTCGAAAAAGTTGAAATGAAATTTGAGGACTCGAGAAATTACCGAGTAAGTTCCGATAAGGCGAAGAAAGCTTTTGGTTTCAAACCGCAATTTGCGCCCGCTGACGGAGTCTCTGAGCTCAAGAAACTTTTGGAAGAGGGTCGGATCAGGAATTTAGCCAATCCTTTATACTGGAACGAGCTATACTTATCGAACTTCAAGACGCATCAGCTTTTTGAAAGGGACTAAAATGAAAAATCAACAACCGAAAATCATTAACGGCGGCTTAGCTATCGATGACCGCGGCCAGGTTGTTTTCGCCAATGACTTCAACTTTGAGGGCGTCAAGAGATTTTATATGGTATCAAACCATACCCCCGGTTTTATCAGAGCTTGGCATGCGCATAAAAAAGAAGCCAAATATGTTTTGGTGGTTTCCGGCGCAGCAGTTGTTGGCGCGGTGAAAATCGATAACTGGAAAAAGCCGTCAAAAGATCTCGAGATAAGCAAATTTGTTTTATCAGCTAAAAAGCCCTGTGTCCTCTATATTCCGGCCGGTTATGCTAACGGGTTTAGAACACTAACAGATGACACTCAGGTGATATTTTTTTCTACAAGTACTTTGGAGCAATCGGCCAACGATGATTTTCGTTACGCAGCGCGATATTGGGACATCTGGTCTGTTGAGGAAAGATAGTTTATTGTTTGTAACAAACCCTTGATTTCTTAGCGCTTTTCTGGTTAAATCATTTGTTCTCGTGTTGGGAACCCGCCTCTATGGCGGATAGTGCTTTTGCAACTTAAAAGGTTGATCAGAATGTCTTGGGTATATGCGGTAGCCGAAGCGTCGATTTCCTACGATCAGGTGATTAGTTTGCGGTTGAGCGGCGTTGAGCTTCGGGAGGGCCAGCGGCCGATCGGACCCACTGAGGGTTTCAGTCCCAACCTCAGGGTACTCGAGGCGATCAGGGCCCGACGGGTTGGTCTATGGGTCTCTCCCGTCTTTCTGGGCGGCGCCACTGTCGTTCTGGCGCCGTTTGCTTGTCTGAAGACCCTCCCCCAAGAGGGACTGGACCGGCTGTGGCAGAAGTATGGTCCGTGGTACGACGAGGTCGTGCTTGCCGCTGTACGCAACACAATGGCGCCAGCGCTCTGGAATGTCGCCGAACCTTTCGGCGGCATGGCCGAGAGCAGTGACCTCGAGGCTGAACGTCTCAAGGAGCTGGCCGAGTTGTCTGTGTACAGCCAGGAAGGATGGCTCAGCTTTGATGTTGAGCCGCAGTCCCTTTCCGATGCCGTCATCGACGAGCAGCGGGAGGTCTGGCGGTCGCTTGATTCTGAAGCGCCATGTGCCGGCAGCTTGTTACTAAGGGGGTTGTGGCTTGGCGTTGACATCTTTGACGGGCAGGCGTGTATTGTTAGCGCCGGCCCTATCGGCGACCTGGCGATTGTCAAGTTTGCCAAGGGCAGTTACCCCGTATATTAGACATGTTGTCTTAGCAAAGGCACAATAAAAAGT
>CAZIOI010000010.1:0-18443 GCA_964540855.1 uncultured Candidatus Saccharibacteria bacterium | reverse complement strand
CTGACGAAGAAAAAGAGGCTATCGAACAAATGGAAGCCGAAAAGAAAGAAGCTGACGAAGAATCAGAGGATGATTCCGAAGCAAAACCAGACAAAAAATAATTTTGATCTAAGAAATAGTTTAAAGGTACTAATTAAGAAGTAAGAATTGTAAGCCAAAAGACACTGAGTCTGTCATTGTGCGGTTTTGGGGGATTTGCCAGTGGAGGGCAAATCTGCATCTCCAAAACCTAATCCTCTGTTTACATTATAATCCGAAGGGCGTGGCAATCTATCATCTTATCAGGTTAGTCATCCCGCACTTGATGCGGGATCTTTGTTCAAGCTTCGCCTGAAATGTGATTACGAGCTAAAGCTCGTAGATTTTTGTTAAGGATGGGGGCTCAAAGTTGCCTGCCCGCTATCGCTAACGCTCAAGCGTTCGCAGGCGGGCGAAGCCCGCCCCCTATCCTTAACAATCTAACCCCCGGCACGCTTCGTACCAAGGTGTCGCTTCGCGACGATCGTTGTTAATGTATAACGTAAAACGTATAGCGTATAACTGTTGTGTCGCTTCGCGACGATAATGTATAAGTTTTTGAATTATGCGTTGTGGTTTTGAGTTTTGCATTTTGCGTTATACGTTGATTTATTGTGATTATACGTTATTCGTTTTGCGTTATACGTTGGTAAGTACTTTATAGAATAATCAAACTGGCGACTAGTCCATAGATAATAACACTTATTACATCTTGGATCACCGTTGCAATTGGCCCGCTCCCGGCAGCGGGGTCTTTGCGCATTGATTGAAAAACCTGTGCAACCGACAACGCAACAAGTGGCGCGGTGGCAACTGCAACAAGCGAAGATATGCCGACAGCGGCAGCAAGCAATCCATTACCCAGCCACGCCAATACAATCAGCCCTGAGACCGCCCCGAAAATCACGCCGAAAATTAGACCAAGCAAAAATTCTTTTCGCAAGTATATACTAAATTTCGCCTTACCGTTTTTTAGGTTACGAGAATAGATGGCTTCGGTCTGAGTGCCTATGGCGTCAGCAATATAGATTATAAACGGCATAAAAAACGCAACCTGAACATTATGAGATAATACCTCTTCGAAACTAGACGTCACAAAAGAAATTCCTATCCCCAAAACAAGCCCTATGACTAACGCAGGGGAACGCAGCTTTATCAAAGTGCCTATCGACTCATAATCATCGTCAGCGTACTCTATAGTTTTCTTATCATTCATTGTTCTGATCTTACCATATCATTAGAAGTTGTACACTTTATTTTTGAGGTAATTTAGTCGGGTCAAAACCTTCTTTTAGCTGGTTGATCGTAGGCAAGAAAAGCTCTTTGGTAATTTTGGCCAAACAAACCAGTCCCATTTTTCGCATTTATCAGGCTCCATAATCGCAACTTCTCCAGATGCGTAATCGGCAACCATACAAATCGTTATATAATGTTTTTGCTCTAGATCAAATATATCTTTTGTCGCTGTGCCAAAACGAACATTTTTAATTTTAATCTCGGCTTCTTCCATAACTTCTCGGCGAGCGCACTGTTCCCAAGATTCACCATATTCCAAATGACCCCCCGGATAGCACCACCCGCCCTCGCCATGTGCGTTTTTGCGCTTTCCCATCAAAACCTTGCCATCCTTGAGAACTATGACGCCAACGCCAACCTTTGGTCTGTTATTCATTATGGCCCCCTTTTATAAAATCTCTTGCCATTTTAACAAACTCCATATCCCTGTTGTTCATTTTCAGATCAGATAAAGACTTAGTTTTCGGGTTTTCAAATAATAAAAGCGCTTTATTAATATCAAGCCACAAGAGCCTGAAGTTCCTTTTTTTCTCTCCATCGTCAAAACTAGGCTCGCCAATTTCGCTAGTTACTCTTGCCAAATAACATATCGAGTGATGAATAAGCTCTGGCTTTTTAGAATCAACAAAATCGAGCTCTCCAATTTTTTTAACTAACTCGACATCACACCCAGCTTCTTCTTTGGCTTCGCGTATTGCAGCTTGTTCGGGCGTCTCGCCCTCATCAATGCCGCCACCGGGGATTTTGTGATAGTCGCCGCCCCTTGCCTCAATAACTGCTATCTTACCAGTTTCGCCGTCAAGAATAACCGTTCTCGCCGCCCTTCTTAAGGTTTGATTATTTTGGTCTCTCATTTTTGAAATAATATTTATTCAAAATAAAGATCAGTTCCGGATGGAATTTCTCTCCCGATTCTAGCATTTTTTTTATTTCACTAATTGAAAACGCCCGAATTTCGGCAATGTCATTTTTGTCATAATCAAACGGTCCGTTTGATTTAGTTCTGTAAATAGACAAAAACATATTAGCCACACCGGGTACATCATAAAAAATCTTTTCAATAAATTCTAGGTTGGTGGCTATTCCTAGCTCCTCTTTCAATTCACGATTTGCGGCGGCCTCGTAGTCTTCGCCCGATAGTACATGGCCACCGGCTGATGACGACCAATGATTAGGACACCAAGCAACTTTCTCGCTCCGTCTTTGTAAAAATATTCTGCCAGACTTATCCGAAATCATGACATGCACTATCCTGCGACGTAAGGATTTTTCGAGAGCATCCTTCCTAGAGGCTCTACCAATCACCTCGTCATTCTCATTTACGATATCCATGTATTCCATTAAACTCCAATCAATTCATTAACAGTCACAAGGGTATATCCCCTGTCCCTCAAGCCATCAATAATTTGCGGCAAGGCCTCGCGATCGGCTGCGCAATCCGATTCACAAAATGGGTGTATTAGGATGATTGAACCAGGCTTTGTGTTTTCGAGCGTGTACTCCACAATTTTTTGCGAATCGCCCGCAACATAGGTATCAGGCTCAACATCCCACATCACCGTTTTGATTTTACTTTGCCTAAGGTACCACGGCAATATAAAAAGCTTCTTGCCGTTTGGCGGACGAAAAACAATCTCACCACTATATCCGGCAGAGCGAATAAGTTTATTGGTTTTTTCAATCTCGTTTTTTGTAAATGACATAGATTTGAGTAAAAATCTCTGGTGGCTATATGAGTGATTAGCTAACTGATTACCATCCTCGACAATCTTTTTTGCTTGGTCGGGATTTTCCTCCATCGCCTTGCCGATAGCAAAAAACGTCGCCCTGACATCTTTTTGTTTCAATATTTCAAGGACTTCATCAGTTCTAACCGTCGGTGCATCATCGAATGTCAGGGCCACAACTTTTTGATCAGTCTCAACGCGACTCGTCAAACCACCGAAAAATTGAAAATTGCGCGACTTGCTGATTTTAAAAAGCCCAAAGCAGACGACCAACAAAACCGCAATTAACCCCAGTACGACTAATAATTTTTTATTTTTCACTTAACTGTACTCTATCAAGAATTATTCTTTTGGTGAATCCGCCACCAATACATTAAAAAATATTTAATCATCTAAAAAATAGATTCTATTTGCGGGATTCTTTTTGGCTTCGATAGTATAATCCCCTTTTTCGGGAAAAATATTTCTCACACCGCCACGCGGATTCTCCATATCACCAAAATATCTCGGCATTAAATGTATGTGCAAATGCATCACGCTTTGACCGGCAGCTTCGCCATCGTTAATACCGATATTAAATCCGTCAGGTTTAAAGTCTTGCTCTACTGTCTCCCTCGATTTTTCCAAAATTGCAAATAAACTTTTGGCTTGTTTTTGGGTGAGACTGGAAATTGACGGAATATGGGGTTTCAAAACAATTTCAACATGACCAGGTGATACAGGGAAATCAGCATAACGAGCAAAAAAATCCTCGTTTTCGGCGATTTTTTTGAAATTTTTTTGTTTCTGCAAGTCGCAGAAGTAACAGCTTTTTGCCATACTACTTTAAAGCAATAATTTGATAACCGAATTTTTCCACCTCTTCTTTTGACCAAAATTTCATATCTTTGGTTTTAGCAACATATGCAACTTTTTTCTCTATTTCTCTACCGGAGTATTTTTGCGTTTTCGGATCCCATTCTTGCAGGAGAAGAATATCGCCTTCTTTACACTTCCAATCCGCCAGACGAAGTTCAAACGTCTTACTCCCGTCTGCAATTTTCTCAAAATATTCCGGCCAAATTTTCTTTTTGTGTTTCATGCGAAAATTGAAACCTTTATTTTAAATACCTTTGGAGAACGGGGGCTGGAAGCCCCCGGGAAAGGCTATCTGCAGTCTGGGCACCTCCCATCATCGTCTAGATGCTTCAGGCGCGCAGCCTTCCTGCAGATAACGCAGCGGCGCGCCTTTCCACTCAGTAGCAACGAGACTTCGTCTTCGATGTCGTTCTGCTCGAGCCATAGATTATCGTTTATCACAGCTGGCTCGTTGCCGTCTGGCTTACGGCTTCCATATCCCATCGTCAGCACCCCTTCGTTTATTGCGCGTGCGCTCTCCGAAAATATTTAAAGAACAGTAGCCAATCAAGCATCATTAGTATTCCCGATACGCTCTCTCCAAGCAAATGTACTATACCTTTTCCAAAATGCAACTAACCAAAAACCTAGCTAGTTTCACAATTTGCCTATTGCGTTGAAATGACAGACATACTACTTCTTTTCCTTTGATCTCTCATAAAATCTTTTATCGACAACTTTTTCCTTTTTCAAAAATTCACTCTCAATATCTAAATCCAATTCAATACCAACGGCAAAAATCATATTAATAACATCGGTGATTTCCTCACCGACATTTGCCTTAATCTTGCGATTAACATCACAATTCATGCCAGTTATTTTCCGGCAAGCATTTACAAGTTCGCCAACCTCCTCGACTAATAAAAGTAATCTTTCGTGAATAGTCTCATCTTTGAACCCACGTTTTTCTATTTTGCAAGCTACATATTCCTGAAGATTTTTTATCGTACCTTTTTTAATATGGATTCTGCTACTCATAAATTAAGTACCTAAAAAATAAGAAATTTTACTCAATGCGCGGGGCTACGCGTCAGCTCGAAAAATTATTTCACAATTTATGTAAGTTGCATATGGCTTACTTAATATTTTTCCAATCTCGTATCGCTTCCCTGTGTTTATAGGCAATTAATTTTGGTAAGGCATCTATCGAAAAATACCTAGATTCCGATGACTCCTTGTTAAGACTAAGCTTACCACCCATTATCGAACCGGAATAGATTATATCAAGATTTATTCCCCGTGGGTCATTATCTATCTGATAAACACCAACTAATTTATCAATTTTGATATTTAGACCGGTTTCTTCTTCAGTTTCTCGAATCAATGCATTTTCCGGTTTCTCCGAATAGTCAATATAACCTCCCGGTAAACACCAAAAATCTTTCAATGGTTTTTTAGCTCGTTTTATAAGTAAAATTTTTCCATCTTTTTTAAGAATTATACTAACAGTGGGTTTGGGATTATTCCAAAAAATAAAGCTACATTTTGTACAAGAAAGTAGCTTTATTTTTTCCACAGTTTTCCTTGTAAGTTTAGCAGTACAAGAAGGACAAAAATTATATTCTTTTTCTCTTGGGTTGTTTTTTATGTAGTATTTCTTAATTATTTCATTTTTAAGGTCATCAAAAACGACATTTTCTAATTGATGCTCCCAGAGAAGTATTCTGGCAAAATCAGGAAGTTTATCAATCATAAATATTATTTTATCTCGAATTCTTTCTTTTCCTTCTACTTCAAATAATTTAGGAGCTATGGAAGTGAAAAACGCAAAACTATCGGCGGCGGCGAGGTAATTTAATTCTGTGTTATCTATTTTTTCAATTTCTTTCCCGATATCATCATGGTGAATTATTAAAAATTCAATCTTTTTCAGAATGCTACTGCTAATATTATTTTTCTTTAAAATAGGAATAATAAATTCTGCGCTCCTCTTCGCGTGCTTTTTCTTGTACTCTAAATATGATTTGCTGCCTCTATCACCCTTAAAACCGCCTCCCATTTTAGGGGTTTTAGGGGTTATCACTCTATCAATATCATGAAATAAAGCCGCTAATTTTAAAGAGATTGGAGCATTTGGATTTAGCTTTCCAGTCCAATCTAAAACATCTAAAGCATGTAACTTTTCTCCTTCTACCCCTTGCATTATATCCTTATCGTGACATTTGTATTTTTCGCAAATATCGGAAAAGATTTTTTTAGAGTTTTCGATTATGCTGGTCATAATAATCAAGATAAATTAACGCATATTTAACAAGTTTGCTCTTTATTTCCCAAATTTGTGGCTAATAAAAATTTTTGAATATTACGTTTTTCGATATCTGACGCCTCAACGCGATGGAGTAAAAAAAGTCTGGCATGGATTGACTATAAGTCTTCATCGGAAATAACTTTTATTCCATTTTTCTTAAGCAGTTCGGTTGTTACGCCATCTCCTTTAATAATTGTTCCGGAAAAAGTACCATCGTAGATTTGCCCAGAACCACAGGAGGGACTGCGCTGTTTTAATATAGCACTTTTTATATTGTATAATTTAGCAATTTTTAAAACTTCTTCAGCACCATTCTGGAAATTTTTCGTTACACTCTTTCCTGATTTTGTAACGACCTCTTCTCCTCGTTGTTCGGAAGGTTTTCTGGGAGTTGGTAAACCGCCAAATTGCTCTGGGCAAATAGGAATAAGAACTTCGTTTTTTGAAAGAGCAAGGACTTTTTTATTTGGCTTACTCTTTCCATCGTATCTACATTTGACGCCCAATAAACATGCACTGCAAAGCTTCATGTTTGATCCATATTATTTGTCTAAAAAAATCGGAGATAGCGTTCTCAAACAACGTTTTTAAGCCAAGCAACCAAGCAAAACACTGGTCAAGTTACTTAACTACTGTTGCACAAGGATAAGCAAAGCGCGATATTCGCAAGCTTTACTCGTACTTGTCACTTTTTTGTCAAATTATTCTCAGATTTTTTATGATTATATTTTGCAAGAATTTCTGTCTTAACTAAATTAAAAGCTTCTTCAATATCCACCCCAAGTTGGTTAGCAAGACGGCAAGTTCCGAAAAACAAATCGCCTATTCCATCTACAAAAATTTCTTTGTTTTTTTCAACAAATTCTTTTCGTTCTATTTCAGATTTGTATCTCAGATGCTGAGACATTTCAATTAGTTCTTCATGCAAATGATCAAATTTATCAACATTCGGAACATCTTTCCAGTTATTTCGCTTAGCGAAAAATTTTAGTAATTGCTGGGCCTCCTTCATTGTTGTGATTTGTTTTTCTTTCATATGGTTAAACAAAAAAGTTATCAAAGTGTGTATCTATCTTCAATATTTACTTTTAATTTTGATAACACAGGATTTGGCACACCCTCCCTAACCAACTCAATTTTGGCATCTGGTAAAATCTTACTTACGTATAAACCAATGTCGTCAGAATTTTCTCCCGCAGGAATCGCAAATCGCACAGAATCTTCTATGTCTTGGGTATTTTCTACAAGTACATTTCTGTTGTCTCCTAAGCAAAATTTTCTAATCCTACCACGCAACATCACTCCAGTCATCGGGGCTGACTCTGATCTGACTTCGTAAATATCCCACTTAATAATTTCTTTGAACATAGAGGTTAACCCGTTACTTTAGTAATAATAAATCACTATAAGAAACTGAAATCAAATCTTCTTGAGAAATTTCAAACAATTCAAGGAAAAACTGACACTGTTTAAGTAATTTATCTTTTCCAATTGTACCATCGTTATCAATGGCTTCAATTTCAACAAAAGTCCCCAAATCTTTAACAATATCAATATGAAATTTTACGTTATCGATAAAATAAATTTCTCTTTTTTTATCTACTACAACTAAAACCCCCAGGGCTTTGGTCAAAACTTCCTTCAATGAAGACTTAGGGTCCGATTTAAATAAAGTAAAGTCAGATTGCTTTGGCCCTTTTTTATTTTCTCTTAGATAATGAATCAGTTGATTCTCAATTTTTCCCTCTCTTAACTTCAATCTTCCGTTATTGACTTTAAAATATGTATCAATTTGATGATCAACACCTTTAAAGTCGGCATTCCTCGACTTTAAAATTTCTCTTATAAAATCTTGATTATTAGATTTCGCTTTGATTTCAATATTTTTGTTCGTCATAGTAACTTAACCTTAGCTATATATTGAAAATATTTCTACAGAACTGACTTTCAATTTCATATAACGTTTCTCGATATCCGACGTTTCAATGAAGCGAAGCGAATTGAAATGTGGCTTTGGCCCTTGCGGATATCGAGTGTTAGTTGATGTAAATATTATCTTCTTCGTTTAATCCAATTATACTTTAGGTCTGCGTCTTTTTTGGCTTTTATCATCCTGTTAATATATTTATCGTAATCTCTCTCGAAAATGTTTTTTGATTGAATTAATAATTTAAAAATAGGAGGCAAATTTTTGTGAAGTGATTTTACCAACATCATTTCTTTTTTGGTGAGTGTCCATATGTGTGTCGTGAGGGTCTGATTTTTTTGCAGTAGATCGCAATTCAGAGCAACCGCCCATTGTCCGTGAGCAATTTTATTTCGTAGCTCAACAAAAAGGTTTAAATCGTTTTGGATAATTTTTTTCAAAGTATCATATCTATAAAATACTGTGTGACCTAGATTTGTAATATTCAGTTCACGCTCTTGATTTTTGAAGTATTGTTCTTTAAAAAAGAAGTCTAGTAGCAATTCCCATTTTTCAACCAACGTTTTCTTTGAATAATTTGTATTATCACAATACTTCTTAGTGAAGTGTTCATTTTCAGAAATCAAAATATTATATTCAACTTCAATTAGTGATACCCATAAAACGAGTATTAACTTTGAAAAAATATTATCCAAAGACAAATCACTCACTTTCGTTTCTTTCCGTACTGCTCTAAGGTGAAAGCGATTCAAATGAGTTATTGTCATTTCAATTTGCCTCCTATTTTGTTTCCAATATTGATGCATTTAGAAAAAGATAATATTTATTTCAGCTAACGTATCCGAATATCTGAAGTTTTTGCGGAACGTAGTGGAACAAAAATTTGGGCAGAGCCAGCGAAATAAAATTTTAAAAATTATCTAAAAATGTCAGGAAACTGGAAAAATGCTCTCGTAATATTTACAACTGAGTCAGCAACCCAGATCTCGCCCCTCTTAATCATTTCCAATGCCTCATTCGGTGAGACTTTCAATATTTCAATATTTTCAGTAATTTCTGTGTTTTGTTTAGAATTAAATTCTAAATTTTTCGCCAAGTAGCCAAATGTAACATGAGTCGTCTTGGTCGGATTGTTCGCAGTCTTGCCAAGAAAAATGAGATTATCCGCCGTTGTTTTTATACCAACCTCTTCTTCTAACTCTGCAAGTGCGGACTCTTCCAAGGTTTTTCCTTTTTGCTGGAAACCCGCTGGTAGTTCAATTAAAATTTCACCCAATGCGTGCTTATATTGTTTGATAAGGACAATCTCATTTTTCGATGTAATGGGCAAAACCATAACTACATTGCCCATCGGCGAAATGAAATAGTCGTCAATAATTGTTCCGTTTGGCAATTTAACAGTGTGTTGCAAGACTGGGAACCATTTACTTGGCGAAACATCAGTCTCTTTTAATATTTTCCATTTTTCCATAAAATAATTTTTTAAAATTTTATTTCGCTGGCGTAGCCAGATATTCCGTGTTAGACGAAGTTGCGTAGTGATAACGGAGCAATTTTGTCTAACGTCAGGGATATACGAAGTTTTTCTGGAACGAAGTGGAAGAAAAATTTGGGTGAAGCCCGAGCTGAGGGCTGAACCGTATATCCCTTGTTATCTGTCCCGACGACCAAAGGGAGGAGAGCGCAGCGTGGTGCGGAACAAAGTGGAGCAAGTTAATTTTGAATTTGAGTAACATAACACAATTAATTTTTTGGCGCACGTTCGATTTTATTGAATTCTTCAACAATCAGTTTTTGATATTTTGGCTCTAATTCAATAAAATCTTTTTGATATTCTTTTTCCATTGCTAAAAAAATAGCTGAAAGCATCAAAGCACGAGTAAGCTGTATTTTTTCTGGTGAGGCGCTATTTTTATTTCCATCAAAGTTCAAAGGAAAACCGCAATTTAATAACCAAATATCATTTACAAAAATGTCTTCGTGGCAGTCTTTAGTTATTGGTGCAGATTTTCTTAAATTCACAGCATTAAATTCTCTATCCGAAGAAGAAGCACTAACTAAAATAGCACCTTTCTTCAATTTGCTATAAATTTTATCATTTGTAATTTCTTCTCCCGTAGCACCAATAATCAAATCGAAATCAGAAATGATATTTGTAAGTTCGGTTTTCCCGAAATCAGAAATGTGTTGCTGAACATCGTAGATATGGGTCTCAAAGTTATTTTTTAATAAACTAAAAAGTTCTTTTCCAATAGAGCCCGCCCCGATAATCAGACAGGATTTAGGATTTAATTGTAATTCCTTTAATTTTGAAGATAATTTTTTTACAATTAAATCCGCAATAAATGGAGATTCATATACAAGTTTAGCATTTGAGCGGGCGACATTTATAACAGGAAGAGTCAGTTTTTCATTTTTTAATTTGTTGTATCCTGAAGAAGTTTGTTCGATAGCCACAACATTAGAGAAATTCCTTAGGAAAGAATTTCCAAAATAAACAAGATAGCCCCCATCATCAACAAGCAAGACTTTCTCATAATCTTCAAAATTTACTTTCTCCTGAATAACATTGAGAAAGTCTTTATTTTCTGATTCAAACTGGCTGTCATAAGGTAAATTGCTATCGAACTTTGAGCTTCCATTATGGACATAAACACCTTTTTTGCGGAATTTCTCAAATACTTCTTTGTTTGTTGAATAGCATTTCCCAAGCAAAAAAGTGTTTTCTGGTTTGAGACCCATATCAAATAAATATTCAAACATCGAAAAGTTTGAATCTAGAATATGTTGAACAGCAATAAGCAACACATTTTCAAAATTTGTTTTTTCAAACAGCGCCGAAGTATAATCAAGCAATGGAAGTTTCATAATTAAAGAATATCAAAGTTTATTTAATAAAGTTTCTTAAGTGCGCCAAAAAATTTCAAATTCAAAATTAATTACAGATAACTAGTTTTTATGCGTAGCGGATGATGTATAATAACAATTTTGTTGTATTAATTGTTAGTTATTGCTACGCTAGTCTTTGGTATCATATTATATCTTCAATATCAAAAATGCAACAAATTTTAAGTAATGTCGAGCGAGAACTAAAATTACGAAATTACAGCAGTAAGACAGTAAAAGCTTATCTTTTTTGCATAAAAGAATATCTAAAATACAAGAAAACCGGTCTTGATCAACTAGATGAAGAAAACATCAAAGACTATTTGCTCCAAATGCAAGATTGCGGAAAATCATCGCAAACAATCAATCTTCATCTAAATGCAATAAAATATCTCTATCGTGATGTCCTAAAAAATTATCATAAAATCAGTATTAAATTTGCAAAACGATCGCAAAAGCTTCCGATTGTTTTATCAAGAGAAGAGATCAGTTTGATTGTTGGCTCAATCTCAAATTTAAAGCACAAAATGATTATTTCTTTGGCATACGGCGCCGGACTTAGAATTAGCGAAGTGCAAGATCTAAAAATACTGGATTTGGATATTGCACAAAAAACGATCCACATAAAAAATGCCAAAGGCAACAAAGACCGAATCACTGTTTTGCCGGAAAAATTGATTCCCGATTTAAACAAAGTATTGAGTTACCATAAGCCTAAAGATTTATTGTTTGAAAGCGAAAGAGGCGGCAAGCTTTCGACGAGAACATTGGGGAAAATATTTGAAAATGCATTAAAAAAATCCGGGTCTAAAAAACCGGCTACTTTTCATTCTCTCCGCCATAGTTTCGCAACTCATTTGTTGGAAAATGGCACTGATATTCGTTATGTTCAAGAATTGCTCGGACATTCAAACATTCGCACCACACAAATATACACTCATGTCACAAACCCAAGTATTAAAAATATCAAAAGCCCACTATGAAAATCAAAAACTTCTACGTCCATGTTATTGGATGTCAACAAAACGAACACGATGGTGTGCGCGTAAATTATCTTTTGGAGAAGTTGGGCTTTACCCCAACGCCAATCGAATCTGCCGACCTCGTTGTCGCAGTCGCCTGTTCCGTGCGACAAACCGCAGTTGACCGCATTTTTGGACTGGTAAAAAATAATCCAGACAAACAAATCGTCCTCACCGGCTGTGTACTAGATCACGACAAAAAGAAATTTCAGCTCAAAAACGTCGCTTTTTGGGACATAGAAAAACCGGAAGATTTAGCGAAAATTTTAAAAATCAAAGATAGCGAAAAAGTCGGCAAATTTCTGTCCGAAGGACGCAAAATATCCTCGTCGGTGCCGATAATGTTTGGCTGCGACAACTTTTGCACTTATTGCGCTACAGCGTTCACCCGAGGACGCGAGCGGTCGCGCAAGATGTCTGAGATCACCGATGATGTAAAGACACTTATAAAAAACGGGCAAAAAAATATTTTACTCTTGGGCCAAACGATCGATTCTTACAAAGACCCCGAAACTGCTGCAAGATTAGACACTTTATTTAAAAGCCTCAATGATCTTGAGGGTGATTTTATTATCTCTTTCACCTCCAATCACCCGAAAGATATGACCGATGAAATCATTGAGGCGGTTGCGAGCTTGCCAAAAATCAAAAAAGAGATTCACCTGCCGATTCAATCGGGATCCGATAAAATTTTGCGCGCAATGAATCGCCCATATACAAAAGCGCAATATCTGGCAATTATCGAAAAAATCCGTGCCGCGCAAAAAAAATTCAATACAAAAATCAATATCACGACAGATGTGATAGTTGGTTTTCCGGGCGAGACCGAGGAGGATTTTCAGCAAACCATCGAGATCTTCAAAACTGTCAGCTACACTACAGCCTATATCAACAAGTACTCGCCGCGGCCTCAAACCGCCGCCTTCAAACTCGGCGACCCAATCTCGTGGAACGAAAAACAAAGAAGGTGGGGAGTTCTAAATGATCTCGTCAGTCGGTGAAGAGGCCCGTATAGGCAATCGTCATTAGTTGAGGAAGCCCGTATCGGTTTTGTTTTTCTTGATATTAGACTCTAAACTTCACCTAATAACGATACTCACTTCGTTACCGAAATACTAAGACTTTATCTCTCCAACAATCTGATCAACATCCATCTGCCCCTTGTCGCCCTCACCAAAGCGGCGAACGGCGACCTTGTCAGCTTCGATTTCTTTATCACCGATAATTAGCATATAAGGAATTTTTTGCATCTCGCCGTCGCGGATTTTGCGGCCGACCGATTCGGTTCGATCATCCAGTTCGACGCGGACACCAGATGCGACCATTTTATCAACAACTTTTTTCGCATATTCGTTATGCCTGTCGGCAATCGGCAAAATGCGCACCTGCACCGGCGACAACCAAACCGGCAAAGCTCCGGCATAATGCTCGATTAAAATACCGATAAACCGCTCGACCGCTCCGAAGATCACTCTGTGTAGCATAACCGGTCGGCACACAGCGCCATCCTCCGCTATATACTCAAGCTCAAATCTTTCCGGCATAGCAAAGTCAAGCTGAATCGTCCCCATCTGCCAAGTTCTGCCAATCGCATCCTCAATATGAAAGTCAATTTTAGGTCCGTAAAACGCACCATCACCGGGGTTTAGCTTATATTCTAGTCCTTTTTTATCCAGCGCTCGTTTCAGCGCATCTTCGGCTTTATGCCACATTTCGTCTGAACCGATAGAGCCTTCTTCTGGTCTCGTGGACAACTCAAGATGATATTTTAGTCCAAGCTTGCCATACATTTTATCTACAAGATCAATAACCTTGTTGACTTCATCGGAAATCTGATCTTCGGTGCAAAAAATGTGCGCATCGTCCTGATGAAAAGCCCGAACCCTCATCAGTCCGTGCAGAGTTCCAGCCAATTCGTGGCGATGCACTAACCCGATCTCGGCAACTTTGAGAGGTAACTCTCTGTATGAATGTAATTTTTCTTTGTATAGAAGCATTCCACCCGGGCAGTTCATCGGCTTGACCGCAAAATCACGCTCGTCGATTTTGGTGAAGTACATATTGTTTTTGTAATGATCCCAGTGACCCGACTGCTCCCACATATCCCTGCACAATATAATTGGCGTTTTTACTTCTTCATATCCGGCCGCTTTGTGTTCAGCTCGCCACCAATCAAGCAGGGTGTTCCACAAAGTCATACCCTTGCTGTGCCAAAACGGAAATCCGGGCCCTTCTTCGTGAAACGAAAACAGATCAAGCTCTGCGCCAATTTTGCGATGATCGCGTTTTTCGGCTTCTTCACGTTGCGTTAAATACTTTTTGAGATCATCGCCGGATTCAAAAGCCAAGGCGTAAATTCGCTGGAGCATTTTGTTCTTTTCGCTACCCTTCCAGTATGCGCCGGAAATCTTGTCCAGTTTCCAGCCGACCTTGGCGAGATCAGAAACATTTTCAACATGCGGCCCTTTGCATAGATCGACAAATTTTCCGGTTTTATAAATCGAAACCGTTTTTTCGCCCTCTCCGATAAGGTCCTTGATAAGCTCAATCTTGTATTGTTGATCTGTTTTAAAGAGTTCGTCTAAGGCTTTTTTACTGTCAATTTCCGTTTTTTCAAATCTATCACCCGAAGATAGAATTTTGTGCATTTTCTTCTCGATCAATACTAAATCCTCCGGAATCAAAGTTCGCGGCAAATCAAAGTCATAATAAAATCCGTTTTCAATTGCCGGACCAATAGCAAGCTTTGCCTCCGGAAACATTTCCATCACAGCCGCCGCCATCACGTGCGATAGCGAGTGCCTAATCGTTTCGATATTGAATTTATTGCTCATTGTTGAAATCTCCCTGAATTTGTTCTAATAATTTTAAACCTGCTTCTCCATATGTTCGCAAGCACACTTGGTGAATATAATCTAAACAAAATTGCCTCGTAGATATGAACCCCTTATCAAGATCGTTTTCGCTTTTAGCTAGAAATGGCCTCAACTTATCCAGCGCATAGGCCCACGCATTTCTCTCTTCGCTTAATAAAAATGACATAGAACTTACATCTTGTCTGAATTTTTTAACATGACCCAAATGCTCCTTTCTTTGCGAATGACCCATCTTTTCCCAGGCCTTAAAATGCCCGATTTCGTGCATTAAAGTAAAGAGGTTTGCAGGATAAATAGGATCACCGTTTAAAACAATAATGTTCCTTCCTGGTGTAAAAGAATCTGACGAACTCTGGTGATACATGGCAGATCTATTAATAACTATCCTACAACGATCACCAACTTCAGCACTAATTCTTAGTTTTCTTACCCCATCTCTATCTCGCAGATTACCTTTTGCTAAAATTAAATCGCCCAATACACCCCATTTATTTATTGCCGCTTGTCTTTCTTCCAGTCGGAACCTTCTGGAGATATATTTCTCTTCATCTTCTCTCAATGGCTCCGTGCTCATCGTAAGCCTTAAATCTCCTCTTTTACCGTTTAAACATTCTGGTGACCCAAAATTTTGCTCTAAATTATGACCAGATTGCACAGCGTCTACATAAGGGAAATATTGATTCTCGTCGAGCCGATATCTATTCAGCCTGTCGTCATCCAAGACATCAGCTTTTTCTTTGATATATTCCTCCGGAGAAAATTGACCGAATCTTTCCATATCATTATTCCTTTATCCTAAAATTAAACAAAAACAACAGCGGTTGCTGTTGTAAGGGTCCTTCGACTATGCTCGGGACGGTTCCACCTCACTCCCCACTGGATAAAAACGCGGGGGCTCATTTTTCGCAGACTATCGCGCTACGCTATCGGGCGGCTTTACTTGCCTCTCGGCTTTCTTCCGCCAGCTTCGCGGTGGTAACCGCATCATCGCCTTAACATCGATAATATCAGATTTATCGGTTTTTAAAAGATCGAGGGCCGGCGAAGTCGCCGGCCCAGGTAAAGACAACGTGGTTCACAGCTGCGGTGGCACTTCTATTCCCGCCACGGTCGCGAGAGTAAACAGCCTCTCAATCAAGGCTTCGGCCTCGCTCTGACCGTAGTCGCGCCTGATAGAGGCTGCCATACCTCTGACGCGCTCAAGATCGAGAGGATCGTGCCAACGCTTGGCGTACGATCCCCACTCGTACCGCCGGAGATAACATTCGCCGTCCTCGTCACAGAAAGTAGCGGCGAACTCGCTGACAGACAGGGGACCACGCCGCAACTCAGTACGGTCGACACAGAAACGCCCAATCGGCCACGGCAGTCCCTGTCGCCATAGATTCACGAACAACGACGGGTCGTCGACGTTGAAAGTCACGACAGTGCCAGACTCCCACTGGCCCTCAAGCATGAAGTAAACATGTTCGCCCACTGCAAACACTGGAAGACCATTGGCATCGTTTGCCATGTCGCATTCCCCCTAATGAGCAATCTCGAGCCAAGATTATATCTAAATTACTATTTTGTCCAGAGGCCCGATTATTTTTTCTTCAAATTTAGTAGTGTTTCCTTGCGTTCAATATTTTTTCGGCGTAAAAATCTCTTTGTAATTTCATAAACCTCGCCGGCAATTTGCGCGCGAGATTGCATGCCGTCAAGAACATATACGTTTTTAAACTCTTGGCTTAGCCAATGATAGGTCTGCCAAACTTTGGTCAGTTTTTGCTCTTGCTCAAAAAGCTCCAACTCAAAACGGCTGGATTGCATTCTTTTGACACATTCTTTCGGCGGAACTTTTATCAAAAAAGTGATATCGGGCAAAATAAATTTTTCGTTTAGACTCATCAGCCATTTTTTATCAATTTCGAGCGAACCAAAGGCAATTGTTGAGAAAAAGTATCTGTCCGTGGCAATAATTTTTTTGTCTTTAAGGGCTGGAATAATTTCTCGATGCAAATGGTGCGCTCTATCCGCCGCAAACAATAGTTGCAAACATTCCATACTCGAAGACCAATCGTGCGTTAGCTGTCCCCTGATCAAACCGCCAATAATATTATTGGTAGGTTCTTTTGTTTCAAAAGCCGGATATCCGTCGTCTTTGAGCCTGCCGGTAAGCAAACCGACTTGCGTCGAGGAACCAGAGCCGTCCAGCCCCTCAAAAGCAATAAAAAGCCCCCCAAAATCATGCTTTTTCATTTTCTGATCTCCCAAAATTCAAATT
Source organism: uncultured Candidatus Saccharibacteria bacterium (assembly GCA_964540855.1). Taxonomy (GTDB): domain Bacteria; phylum Patescibacteriota; class UBA1384; order UBA1384; family DTJR01; genus CAZIOI01. The sequence goes on along the minus strand of CAZIOI010000010.1, from coordinate 1,280 downwards.
TTATACCGTTTGAAATTCCCGAACCGGTTTTTTTTCTGTCTATGAATGCTGAATAATCCGGAAAATAAACATCTGCTTCGCGCTCATCACCAATTAACGTCAAGTAGAGTTTATCCGCCAGACCCAAAGCCTGCTCGTAAATACTCGCTCCACCGATAAAAAATATTTCTTCTTTTTCGACTTGTCGTGCTTCCCGAAGCGCCTTTTCGATCGAATCAACAATAATACATTTGTCAGCTATAAAGTTCGGATCTCGACTTAGTACGATATTCGCTCTGCCATGTAGCGCATGCCCAATTGATTCAAACGTCTTTTGCCCCATAATCACAGCGTGTCCCATGGTTACCGATTTAAAGTGCGCCATATCCTCGGGGATATCCCAAAGTAACTTATTGCGAAACCCAAGCCCTCGGTTTTTGCCAATAGCGGCTATTAATGAAATTATCGGTTTTTTCATACCGCAATATCCGCCTTAATTGCCGGATAGGGATCATATCCAATCAACTCAAAATCCTCGTATTTGAAATCAAAAATATCTTTCTTATCGGGATTAATTTTCATCGTCGGCAACTTGCGCGGTTTTCTAGACAATTGCAATTTCGCCTGCTCAATATGATTTTGGTACAAGTGGACATCACCGTTTGTGTGAATATATTCGCCTAATTTTAAGCCTGTTGTTTGCGCCATCATCATCGTCAAAAGCGCATACTGCGCAATGTTAAACGGCGCACCTAAAAAGGCATCATTTGAACGCATATATAGTTGACACGAGAGCTTGCCGTTAGCAACAAAAAACTGAAACAGCGTGTGACAAGCAGGCGGAGCTGATTTTTGTCCCTTTATAAGCCCTTGAATATCAGCCACGTTCCAAGCACTGACAACAATACGCGCACTATCTGGATTTTTGCGAAGCATCTCTTGTACCTGAGCAATCTGATTTATCTTTTCTCCGTTTGGCCCTTCCCAACGCGTCCACTGTTTCCCATAGACGGGTCCTAGCTCACCATTTTTGTCTGCCCATTCATCCCAAATCGTAATACCGTGATCGTTGAGATATTTGACGTTCGTATCACCGCTCAAAAACCAAAGCGTTTCTTGAATAATTGCCTTGAGATAGGTTTTTTTTGTTGTGACAAGCGGAAAGCCCTTATTGAGATCGAATCTCATCTGATGGCCAAAAATTCCACGACGGCCAACGCCTGTGCGATCCTTGCGATCAACGCCATCATCGAGAATTTTTTGCAACAAATCCAAGTATTGCTTCACCGCTACCTCCTATT